>CALMBD010000035.1 GCA_937861115.1 uncultured Bacteroidota bacterium
GGACGGTGGACGGTGGACGGTGGACGGTGGACGGTGGACGGTGGACGGTAAAAAAATATATCTATTGGAAAAGCTAGCACGTATATTGGACATTCCGGAAAACCACCCGCAACGGTGGCCTTTTCTGCTGTTTGCCCTGGTGGTAGTAAGCGCGCTTGCTTTGTCAATCCGGCTCGGCGCCTGGTGGCCGACCGCTATTCCGGCTGCTCTTGCCCTGTTTTGGCTGGTTATCGTGGATATCCGAAAGGTTTTCCTGTTGCTTTTGGCCAGCCTGCCACTATCTGTGGAGCAGGCGCTTCCGGGAGGCTTCGCCACCGATCTGCCTTCCGAGCAATTGATGTGGCTGTTGTTTCTGGCAAGCCTGATGTGGTTTTTCACCAACTGGAGCAAGACCGATGCGCGATTTTTGCGCCATCCCGTCACCCTGGCCTTACTCGCTCATCTGGCCTGGATGACTGTTTGCATGGTGTCGTCGCAGGACTTGTATGTATCCTTCAAGTTCTGGCTTGCCAAAGGGTGGTATGTCGTGGTATTTTATTTCCTCGCCGGGCGTTTTCTGGTATCGGAACGCGACTTTAAGAACCTGCTGTGGTGGTTTTTCATCCCTTTGCTATTTGCCGTTTCTATTGTGGTAACCCGGCATGCCGCCATAGGATTCTCGTTTGAAGATGTGGGGTTTGTCATGGGCCCTTTCTTTCGCAACCACGTGATGTACGCCTGCCTGCTGGCAGTGTTCCTCCCCTTCGCCTGGTATGGCACATACTGGTACCGGCGTTATTCGCCGCAGTGGTGGTTGCTGGTCGCCGGGATCGTTGTCTTTATTGTGGGGATCAATTTTGCCTATACCCGCGCGGCATATATTGCGCTCCTTGCAGCCGTCGGTATCCGGTGGGTGGTCAGCAAGGGTTGGCTGAAAGCAGCCTTGCTGTCGGTTGGAATCGGCTTTGCCTTGCTGATCGGGTTTGTCGGTACACGCGATAACTGGCTCATGTTTGCCCCGAATTATGAAAAAGCCGTTTCGCACGTGCGCTTCGACCGGCTTCTGGACGCTACGACAAAACTGGAAGACATTTCGACCATGGAACGGGTGTACCGATGGGTCGCAGCCTCGTACATGATACAGGACCGGCCCCTGCTCGGATTCGGCCCGGGTACTTTTTACTTTTTTTATAAAAATTACACCGTCACCAGTTTTAAAACCTATGTGAGCGACAACCCGGAGCACTCCGGCATTCACAACTACTTCCTGATGACCACCGTGGAACAGGGCTTGCCCGGCCTGTTCTTTTTCCTCCTTTTGAGCGTAATTGTCATGCTGAAAGGCGAACGGGTTTATCACCGGACAAAAGACCCGCGTCTCAGGCGGGTGCTGCTATCGGCATTGCTTTGTTTCATTCTTATCGATCTGCTCATGCTGATGAACGACATGGTGGAAACCGACAAAATCGGTTCGCTTTTTTTTATGTCGGCAGCCATTTTGGTCAACATCGACCTGCAAAGCCGGGATGCGGAAAAACTGGATTGACCTGCATTTTCAGGCCCGGTCGCACTTTTCAATGTCGGAGCAGTGGTCCAGGATGATGTTTCCCTTGTATTTGAACAACGTGCCCGGCCCATACCAGGCCTCCAGGGTGATATACCGCATATCGTGCGGTGGCACAAACTGAAAAGTATACATCCTCCATTCGGTATGGTCGATCAGGGGCGAACCGGTGAGCAGCATATCTTTTCCGCCCCGCTTGGCGCCGCCCCACACGCGCAGGCGCACAGGGTTGTTGTAGCCTACGTATTTTTTTGCGTGGGCCAGGTATATGGAAAAGGTATAACAGGTCCCGCCCTTGAGTGTCTCGGAAAGTCCTTGTGCAATATCTTCACTGGTCCCATCCTCGCGCGTTACCAGCCCGACACAGGTCTGGCCATCCTGCGCCTCAAAAGGGATATCCCAGGCGCCCGGTAATACATCGGGCGTACTGTCAGGGGTGAACGACTGCCATCCTTTCGGCGATTTGGAGGCGCCGGGCGTATCTTCAAACGACGGATTCCGGATCGGTATCTTGAAAGCAGTTTGGTCGGGATGCCCCAGCAGAACGATCATAAATGTCAGAAAACCAATACTTTTCATGTTTTGTGTGCTTATAAATGTTTTTCCGTTGCGATCTGCTATTTTTGCGTTCAATTAAGAGGCCACCACATTCCGACAATGTCGCGTTCAAAACCCACGTATCTATATGCCATCATCAGCGTTGCGCTGGTACTATTTATTGTCGGCTTTTTTGCACTGACTGCGCTTCACGGGCGAAAGTTAGTGACCTTATTCAAAGAGAAAGTGGATATATGGCTTGAGCTAAAGCCGGAAGCCCCCGTCGATGAAATTCCGCGGATCATTGCAAGTATCCGGCAACAGCCTTTTGTAAAGGCAGAAACGGTGACTTATATCACACGCGAACAAGCCGCTTCGGCCATGAAAGAAGACCTGGGCGACAAAAGTCTGCTCGAAGATAATCCCGATTTGCTGCGCGATGTGATCCGTTTCAACGTAAAAGCCGATTACCTGAACGACGACAGCCTGTCCCGCTGGCGGGAGGCGCTTCGCCAGGACTCGCTTGTTGCAGACCTCTACTTTGAAGCGGCCAATACGGGCAATGTCGGCAAAAACATTCAAAACCTGGGTGTCATAGCATTGTGTCTTGGATTTTTGCTCATCTTTGCCGCCGTTACGCTCATTCACAACACGATACGGCTGGCCCTTTTTTCCAATCGTTTTTTGATCAAAAATCAGGAACTCGTGGGTGCGTCCTGGGCTTTTATCAGCCGGCCCTTTATTCGCCGCGGTATCATCAACGGTCTGACCAGCGCAGCATTGGCAATTGCAGCCCTTATTGCGACACTCTGGTGGATATACCGGCTGATACCTGACCTGAGCACCCTGCAGGATACCAACAGCATTCTCGCTGTTTTTGTCGGCCTGGTGGCATTAGGCGTCCTGATCTCCGGTTTGAGCACCTATTTTGTAGTAAACAAATTCCTGCGCATGCGGGTAGACGATTTATACTAAGCTTTCACAGCATGGCCAAACAGAAACAACGCCCCCAGCCTCGCCCCCAGCAACCGGGAGCACAACGCAGAACAGCACCGGCGCCGGTACGCCGGACCGAAAAAAGCGACGGCATCTTCACTACAGGCAGCCGCGATTTTATCTTCGGGCAGCAGAACTTTATCTATATGGGTATTGGGCTGGCCCTGATCCTCGTCGGGCTGGCAGCCATGACGGGTGGCGCTATGCCCGACCCCAATAAGTGGGAGCCGGAGCGCATTTACAGTTTTCGCCGCATAACACTGGCACCCATTTTGATGGTAGCAGGCTTCATCACAGTTATTCTCGGCATTTTTAAAAAAACAGAACCTACGGCAGCCCCCTCCATGCCGGACGATAGTTCGCCAGAGGCATGAGTTTTCTACAAGCTATTATTCTCGCTATTATTGAAGGACTGACGGAGTTTTTGCCCGTTTCTTCCACCGGGCATATGATCATCGGCTCCTCGGTCATGGGCATTGCCAGCAATCCATTTGTAAAGGTTTTTACCGTCGCCATCCAGTTTGGCGCCATCCTTTCGGTAGTAGTGCTTTATTGGCGCCGCTTTTTCCAGAGTTTCACTTTTTACATTCGGCTTTTTGTGGCGTTCCTGCCCGCAGCGTTTTTCGGACTGTTGCTGAAAAAATACATCGATGCCTTGCTGGAGAACATCATCGTTGTGGCCGTTGCGCTCATCGCCGGCGGCCTGGTATTCCTTCTGCTCGACGATTATTTTAAAAAACACAGTCGGCGCAATACCACTGTCGACGATATCACGCTGCCACGTGCCCTGCGTATCGGCATGTTCCAGGTGATCGCCATGGTTCCGGGCGTCAGCCGCTCTGCAGCCACCATCATCGGCGGACTCACACAGGGACTATCGCCGACCACCGCTGCGGAATTCTCCTTTTTTCTGGCTGTACCGACCATGTTTGCGGCCACCTGCAAATCACTGTGGGACTACTTCAAGGATGAAGGCGGCACCTTCACCCAAAACGAGATCATGTTGCTGACTGTCGGCAACGTCGTGGGCTTTATCGTCGCCCTGCTCGCGATCAAAGCCTTCATCAGTTACCTGACCAAACACGGCTTCAAGGTGTTCGGGTATTACCGGATCGCCCTCGGGCTGATTATCCTGGTCCTCTGGATGTCGGGCTATTTCCAGGGTGTCGACGTGGGCAATTTCTAAACACATTTAACGAATCTGGAAGTCCGGATTGCAGGTGCTTACCGGGCGCCCAGATCGGATATTTGATACCCCTGCGGGTATGTAGGCGTAGCGATGCGCGTGAGCAGCCGTGGCCTGCGGCGCGGGGGAAGCAGCCCGAAAAACGCACCCCGGAGGCGTACTGACCAGCGCACCATGCGTTGCAGCCACACCGGCGCAGGCTTCATACCCACAGCAGCAAGCAGGGCGTCGTCGATGAGCGCGTGTACGAACGGCGCACCCGTTTTCCACAAAAACCCGGGCAGCACCCACGAAAGCATCAGGTTGCGCGTTGCCACGGCGATGACCTCATTGTCCGGAGAATACCGGAAATGCTCCCGTTCAAATGCCCGGTTAAACTGCTCAAACGCCTCGTAAGATTCAGGTATATCCCTGATGCCCATGCGCCGCCCGATCTCGCACCAAAAATGGTAACTGGCGAGTTTCTCCGTTCGGGTCACCTTTCGCCAGCCGAAATTATCGATCCAGCGGGCAGGCTCGTAAATAAAGGTGGAGAGTGTGTACAGGTATTCGTCGTTGGGTATTTGAAATCGACCGTGCTGCTTGTTCATACGTACCAATGCGGCACTGCCCCGCGGACTGTCGTAGCCGTTTTCAAGGATTTCGGAAAGGATAAGTACTGTATCGTCGTAGCGCTTTTGGGTGCGTTGCACAAACTCGCCGGTCTGGACGAGCAGGGGAGTGCCCTTTGCAATGCCGAACACGCGAAACAGGGCGAATTCCAGCGAACGCGTCGTGTCCCAGGGAAATTCCCGGCAGGTGAACAGGTAAGCGATTTCCTGGCAGTCAGCCACGGGATCGAGGGTCTCGATGTAATCGCGGATGGCATAACGCCGGCGCGAACGAATAGCTGCAGCGGCCTTTTGTTCCCAGGGAGGCAGCGGCGCGGCGAAGTTGAGTGCTTCTGCTTCGTTGTTTTCTTTCATGGCAGTCGGTTTATATACGGTGGAAATTCATTTTCGCGGCATAGTGCAGACGCAAACGGATTTCCGGTTTACTCACAAGACCATACGTAATCGGAAAGCGGATAGTTTTTCCCCCGGAAAGAAAAATGCCACCATTCGGTGCGAATACCCTGGAATCCGACAGCCTCCATCGTTTCGCGGAGCAAGCGCCGGTTGGCCAGCACCCTGGCCGGCAGTTTCATGTTGTCGGTATGCGCTTCCGGGCCGAAGAAATCGTAGGGTGTGCCCATATCGAGTTCGTTGCCCGACTTGTCGACGATGGTGAGGTCGACCGCCGCGCCGCGCGAGTGCATGGAACCCTTGGAGGGCGGCGTTACGTAGTCGGGGTTGGGCACCTTGTTCCACAGGCGCTGCTGATATGGTCTCGGGCGGTAGCAATCGAACATTTTTAAAGCCATGCCTTTTCTTTGCAACAATTGCTGGGCCCTGACTATTGCTCTCGCCGCTTCGGGGCGCAGCAGGCAGGCCGGGCAATCGTATATTTTTGACTGGGTGAAATTGTTGTCTGTTGCATACCGGATATCGAGCCGGATACCGGGGTCTAATTTTGTGAGGTCAGCAAAATCGGCATCCCTGCCCTGACCGGGGGCCGGGGGCGCAGGCGCGCGCATGGTCGGCATCATCGGCGCCTGACTGCCGGCAGATGGATTAATCGCTTCAAGGTCTGCCGATTCTGCCTGTTCGGGCGGAGGGGCAGCATCGCCAGGCTCTGCTCCTGCCACAGAGTCCACGGTCGCCGGTGGAGCCGCCTCGACTTCGTCTGCTGAAGCGGGCGCAGAGTTGTTGTTGACACAGGCAGACAGCCAGAAAAGGGACACCATCGGCAAAAGAAGCAGCTGTTTCATGGTTGTGATATTTGATCGTGAAGTCGGCGAGCGACGAATTTGGTCGACGAAAATAGGCCGTTCCGTAGAAACGGAATAAACGAAACCTCCTTTTCATGCGTTGTATGAACTTGTTTTTTAGTTATCCGGTAATATGTCTTCACAAGTTACAACGATTCCCCCGTCGCAGGCTTTATACGACCGGCTGGGCAAGGTACTGCGCACCATTTTCCCCGTCTCCCCGCTGTTGCTGAGGGGCCTTTTCGTCGCGGCCCAGGGTACGCCCTACCCCGGTCAGCCGCTGACCGGTCCCGGCGGCGCGGAATACTTCCATGAATCGGTCGCCTTTTTCGATGCTGCCACTACCGCCGACGGCTATTGGCTGTTTGAGCCTGCCGATCCCAAACCCGACTCTGCCGAAGTAGTGGTGTTCATGCACGGCTACGGCGCCTACAACCCGATGGCCTATGGCAAATGGATCAAACACCTCGTCGCCAAAGGCAACATCGTCATATACCCGCGCTACCAGAAAAACCTGATGTGGCCGCGGGCTGATGCTTTCCCCGAAAATGCCGCCACCGGCATACGCCGGGCATTGAAAGAATTGCAAAAGGAAGGCCGCGTAAAGCCCAAAACCGAAAAAATTGCCTATATCGGGCATTCTTACGGAGGCGTCATAAATGCCAACCTGGCCGTTAACTGGCAACAATATGGCATCCCCAAACCGGCCTCGCTCCTGCTTTGCGAGCCGGGTTCCGGTCCGCTGAAAGGCGCCCGCCTGACCGATTATTCGGGTCTGCCCGCCGACCTGCAAATGGTGATCGTCGTCGGCGCTGAAGATTATGTGGTGGGCCAGGAATTTGGCCGTCTCGTATTTGAAACCGCCGTCAACACACCCGACCGAAACCTCGTCATCCAGCGCCGCAGTTCCGACGGCCACCGCTATATCGGCGCCTCGCACTCCGAACCGTATTGCTACGACCTCGATTTTGACATTGGCGTGCGCAACTACACCGCCAAACGCGTGCTGATGACCTCCCGGCTCAACGAGGTGGATTTCAACTGCTACTGGAAATTTGCCGATGCGCTGATGGAATCGACCCGGAACGGGTGCTATCGCGAAGTCGCTTTGGGTAATACGCCCGAACAGCGGTGGCTTGGTCAGTGGTCGAACGGGAAAGCAATCCGGGAACTGGAGGTTGTGCTGCCTTCCAGCGCAGGGAAGATGACACAGGAAGTGCCGGCATCTAACGGGAAATAAGTTTCCGGGTGCATTTTTTGAGGAAAAAGGAACTCCTTAGCGCCGGATACCCTATTTTTCCGCAAAAAACCATGCGCTGGCTCATAATCATCTCCATTCTGTTTTTTGCCTGTACCGCTTCCGCGCCATCTACTGCGGATAAATCCACTACTTCATTGGTAGCCTCCGGACCGGACCCTTCCTACACCGGGGAATTGCCGATCAACAAAATCAAACTGCCCCCCGGCTTCAAAATAGGCGTATTTGCTGAAGGGGTGAAAAACGCCCGCTCGCTCTGCCTCAGCCCGGGCGGCACGCTGTTTGTCGGTACCCGCGACCTGGGTAGCGTGTACGCCCTGCGCGATACCGACGGCGATCACGTGGCCGATCAAACCTACACCCTTGCCACGGGCCTGAACATGCCCAACGGCGTGGCATTCCGCAACGGCAGCCTTTATGTGGCCGAAATCAGCCGCATTCTGCGTTTTGACGATATTGAAAAGCATCTGGCCAATCCACCCGCGCCGGTGGTGGTGTACGACAAATATCCCACCGACGAGCACCACGGCTGGAAATACATCGCCTTTGGCCCCGACGGCAAACTCTATGTACCCGTAGGAGCGCCCTGCAACATTTGCGAACCGGAAAACCCGATCTATTGCTCCATCACCCGGCTAGATGTGGACAACCCCAGCCAACCGGAGGTTGTGCAGCACGGTATCCGCAATTCAGTGGGTTTTACCTGGCACCCGGTCAACAAGGAACTCTGGTTTACCGACAACGGCCGCGACTGGCTCGGCGATGATCTGCCTTCCTGCGAACTCAACCACGCGCCAAAGGACGGCATGCACTTCGGCTATCCCTATTGCCACCAGGGCGATGTGCAGGACCCCAAATTCGGCGACAAACGCCCCTGCTCCGACTTCACGCCACCTGCCCAGAAAATGGGGCCGCACGTAGCGCCCCTGGGACTTGAATTCTATACCGGAAAAATGTTTCCCGCTGAATACCAGAACCAGCTCTTCGTCGCCGAACACGGCTCCTGGAACCGCGCTAAAAAGATCGGCTACCAACTCAGCCTGGTAAAACTGGACGCCGCCGGCAACAGTCTCGGCAAAGAGGCCTTCGCATCCGGCTGGCTCGAAGAAGGTGAAGCCGTCTGGGGCCGCCCTGTCGATGTGGAACAACTGCCCGACGGCTCTATGCTCGTCTCCGACGATTACGCTGACGCTATCTATCGGATTTATTACGACGGCAGACAGTAACGCCAACCTCGGTTGGCACGAAAGCCCCTCTTTTTTTACAAAACATCAAAACCCCGAAATTCCAATCAAATGGACCCTGTCGATACACTCCGGATCAATTTTAATCCAGATCAGATGTTCATCCTGAACATGGCGATGGCCTTTTTGATGTTCAGTGTGGCGCTGGATGTGCTGCCGGGAGATTTTAAAAAAGTCGTCGATTTCCCCAAATCAGTCGGTGTGGGCTTACTCGCGCAGTACCTGATTTTTCCCCTTTTTACACTGGGGATAATTTACCTGTTCCAGCCGCCGGTAAGCATGGCGCTGGGCATGATCCTGGTGAGTATGTGCCCTTCGGGAAACATGACGAACTTCCTGGTGCATTTTGCAAAGGCCAATGTGGCGCTGTCTGTGACGCTCAACGCCATCATCATTTTGTCGGCCACCGTGGTGACGCCTGCGGGTTTTTTGTTCTGGTCGCAATTTGTTCCGGAATCGGAGGCATTGCGCAAATCCTTTGAACTCAGTTTCTCCGACATGGCCGGAATTATCGTCCGGCTGATTATAGCGCCGCTGCTGCTGGGTATGTTCCTGAATATGCGTTTCCCGACATTCGTCGCCCGTATACGCCCCTGGGTACAGCGACTGTCGCTGCTGATATTTTTTACCATCCTGATTTTAGCCCTCGTAGGCAACAGGGAAAATGTGTTCAATTACCTCGGGATGGTGTTCGGGATAGTGGCCGTTCACAACTTTATAGCACTGGGAACCGGTTAC
The DNA here is from genome assembly GCA_937861115.1 of uncultured Bacteroidota bacterium. Lineage (GTDB taxonomy): Bacteria > Bacteroidota > Bacteroidia > Chitinophagales > Saprospiraceae > M3007. The sequence goes on from CALMBD010000035.1 coordinate 9,352, forward strand.
GCCCTGGGGGGGCTCTTCAAACTTCCGCAGCAAGACCGCCGCACACTCGCTTTTGAGGCAGGGGTACACAACACAGCGCTTGGCCTGCTGCTGATCTTCCAGTTTTTCAACGGATTGGGCGGTATGGCGCTGGTCGCAGCCTGGTGGGGCATCTGGGATCTGGTCACGGGCATCGGACTGGCCGGTTGGTGGCGGGGACGGCAGCCGGTTTCCGAATTGACACACGGCGCGTTGCAGTCTGCAGACTGATTTTCCATTGCGCCACAATAACAGCGCCCTTTTTTCATTATTAGCGACGTAGATACGCCCTGTAATACAAGGCTTTATCCCCTTAGCATATGCAACGCCTCAAATCGTGGGTCTCCGACTGGAACCCGGAAGAATTTACCCCAAAACTATTTACCCTGCTCAGAGAGGGCATCAGTATTCAACAGGTACGACGCGACGTGCTGGCCGGCGTCACGGTGGGTATCGTGGCGCTTCCACTGGCGATCGCATTTGCCATCGCCAGCGGGGTATCGCCGGAAAAGGGTCTGATCACCGCAATTTTTGCCGGGTTTATCATATCGGCCTTCGGCGGCAGCCGGGTACAGATCGGCGGACCGACGGGTGCGTTCATTGTCATCGTGTACGGGATTGTGCAGCAATACGGCATAGAAGGGCTGACTTTCGCAACCTTTATTGCCGGATTTATGCTCATGGGTATGGGGCTGCTGCGCTTCGGCACCCTGCTTAAATATATCCCCCACCCGCTCATCGTGGGATTTACCAGCGGTATTGCGGTCATCATTTTCAGTTCGCAGATCCGCGATTTTTTCGGACTGTCCATCACCTCTGTACCCTCTCCTTTCCTGGAAAAATGGGAAGTTTACTTCCGGCATTTTCAGACCCTGAACCCTATTGCCGTCGGCATCGGCGTGGCCACCGTGCTCATCGTCCTGTATTTTTCCCGGATCACAGGAAAAGTTCCCGGTTCGCTGGTAGCCATCGTGGCGGCGACCGCAGCAGTGCAACTCCTGCATTTACCGGTAGAAACCATTGAATCCAAATTCGGCGAAATACCCCGCACGATCCCCGCTCCGGCCTTTTACACCCTCGATTTTCAGGCGATCAAGTCGCTGCTCTCGCCTGCCTTTGCCATTGCGTTGCTGGGCGGTATCGAGTCGCTGCTTTCGGCCGTGGTGGCCGACGGCATGACCGGCGGGCGGCACCGTTCCAACATTGAACTGGTGGCGCAGGGCGCAGCCAACGTAGTGTCGTCCATCTTTGGCGGCATACCGGCCACCGGGGCCATTGCGCGCACGGCGACCAATGTAAAAAACGGCGGCCGTACGCCCATCGCAGGTATTACGCACGCGGTGGTGTTGCTGGGCATCATGCTGATTGCTGCGCCTTGGGCCAAGCTCATTCCGCTTTCCTGCCTGGCCGGCATACTCGTGGTGGTGGCTTGGAACATGGGCGAGTGGAGCACCTTCCGCTCGGTGTACCGGGGCAACTATTACGACCGGCTTGTGCTGCTCGTGGTCTTTTTCCTGACCGTTATTTTCGACCTGATCGTGGCCATCGAGATCGGCGTGGTGCTGTCGGCCTTCCTGTTCATCCGGCGTATGACGGAGATCACGCACATCAACGTGCTGGAAAGCAGCGAATCCGGCGACGAGCGGCTATTTGAAAAGGAATTTGCCATTTTACCCAGGGGAGTGATGCTGTTCGAGGTATCGGGGCCCCTGTTTTTCGGCGCCTCCCGCGTGTTCCAGAACGTGTTGAGCGAGACCCGTCAAAAGCCCCGCGCCATCGTGTTCAACCTACGGAAGGTGCCGATTATTGACGCGACGGGCCTGTACCGGCTGGCCGGGGTGGTCAAAAAGTTTCACACACAGGGGGTCCGGGTGTTCATCACCGGTTTCAACGCGGAAGTCGGGGCCGAACTGGCCCAGGCTGAACTGCATGAATCGGCCTGGCTGGAACAGGATGTAGAGGCTTGTATAAATAATGTGCGGAGCAGTTTTGACGGGGTGTAAGGGGAAAGTCGGAGCATAAATGCTTCAAACCTGAAGCAGTTTCCTGCCCAGCACCCGCACCTCCGACCCCTCCGCCAAAAACATCGAAACCGGTTCGGCCTCGTTTAATGGCGCAAATGCCTGCCCGTAGACTGCCTCAAAGTCGATATCACAATGCCAGGCCTGTATGGGATATACCTGCCAGCGCGGGTGCTCTACCTGATATTCCACCGTCTGCCGATCAGTACGCCGGGCATAACCCCAGTAGTGTTCGGTGATAAATTCCGCCTCACTGCCGGTTTTGAGATCGGTCGGCGCATTTTCAGCCTTGACACCAAAGGAATGCCATCGCCCGGCCTGTTTCCAGGCGTATTCGACGTTTAGTTCCGTTTCATTTTCCTCCCAAAAATGCCACATGCGGTGCGCCCGGTACCGCTCGCCATAAATCATATTGGCGACCAGGGAAATCGCGGGTTTCGGCACCACCTCCCGCACGAACACCACCCCGCGTTTCCATTCGCCGGAGTCCGGGTCGAGCCGGCGCACGTAAAAACGCAGGTTGATTTCTTCAAAATTGACATGAAACGGAATTTTCAGCCCTTTCAACCGGGTGTCGAGAAACATGAAGCCCACCACGCTTGCATAGCAGGTACCGTTCCAGATATCCGGTTCGGTGCCTGCAGGCAGATAGGATTGCAGCATATGGGGTTCGACACGGTAATTGAACAGGATGAGGCGACGCCATTGGGCAGTGAGGAAGGGCATGCGGTTCGAATTTTTGATTTGGAAGTGATAGCGGTACTTTTGCGTGTTCCGGGAAAATACCCTTGTAACAAGATAAAAGGTAAAAAGATATGTCTGCCCGCACCACTTTCCAAAACAACATCCTGACCGGCATACCGGCCACCCTCCCCCCTGCACGGCCCCTCGACCCCTCCGTGTCTCACGCTCCGCGGCGCGTGATCGAAAGCGTGCTGTCGGAAGCAGAAAAGGTGCTGGCCATACAAAATGCCCTGCGCTACTTCCCTACCGGCTGGCACCGCGAACTGGCCGCCGAATTTGCCGACGAACTGGAGCGCTACGGGCGCATCTACATGCACCGTTTCCGGCCGGATTATGCCATGCATGCCCGTCCGGTCGACGAATACCCGCATCGCTCCCGGCAGGCAGCGGCTATTATGCTGATGATCCAGAACAACCTCGACCCCAAAGTGGCCAAACACCCGCACGAACTTATTACCTATGGCGGCAACGGCGCGGTATTCCAGAACTGGGCGCAATACCTGCTCACCATGCGTTACCTGGCCGAAATGACCGACGAACAGACGCTGGTCCTGTATTCCGGCCATCCGCTCGGCTTGTTTCCCAGCCATCCCGACGCGCCGCGCGTGGTGGTGACCAACGGTATGATGATTCCCAATTATTCCAGAAAAGAAGACTGGAACCGCTACAACGCGCTCGGCGTGACCCAGTACGGCCAAATGACCGCCGGCTCGTTCATGTACATCGGCCCGCAAGGCATTGTGCACGGTACCACGATCACGCTGCTCAACGCCGGGCGGCGCATGGGCATCGGCGACCAGGACCTGCGCGGGCGCGTGTTCGTCACCTCCGGCCTCGGCGGCATGTCGGGCGCACAGGCGCTGGCGGCCATTATCACGGGTTGCGTGGGCGTCATCGCTGAAGTAGACGGCGATGCCGTGCAGCAGCGCCTGACCGACGGCTATATCAAAAAAGAAAATATTTTCACCGACCTGGATGCCCTGATCATCCGGCTGGAAGAATGCCGTCGCAATAAAATTGCCGTCGCGCTGGTGTACCACGGCAACATCGTCGACCTGTGGGAGCGTTTCGTGCGCGACAATGTCCGTATCGAACTGGGCAGCGACCAGACGAGTTGCCACAATATCCACGACATGGGCTACTGCCCGGCCGGCTATACTTTTGAGCAGGCCAAACACCTGCTGAACAGCGACAAGGGCAAGTTCATGGAAGCTGTGGCCGCTACGCTGCGCCGCCATGCCGCTGCCGTCAATACCATGAGCGAGCGCGGCATGTACTTCTGGGATTACGGCAATGCCTTTCTGAAAGAAGCCGGGGATGTGGGCGCAGCCGTATTCAAGGCCGGCCACCGGCCGCTGGAGCCCGGAGAGGTGAGCGTGATGGAATCGCCGTACCGCTACGCCTCCTACGTGGAAGACATCATGGGACCGCTCTGCTTTGATTATGGGTTCGGCCCGTTCCGCTGGGTGTGTTGCTCGGGCACGCAGGAGGATCTGGACAAAACAGACCGCATCGCGGCAGAAGTGCTGGAGCAAATGTTCGCTGAAGCGCCCGATGATATAAAAGGCCAACTCAATGATAATCTGATCTGGATTCGCAACGCGAAGCAGCAGATACCGGTGGTCGGTTCCAAATCGAGGATTTTGTACGCCGATTCGGAGGGCCGTATGCGCATTGCGCAGGCATTTAACGACGCTATTAAAAACGGAGAACTGAGCGGTACGGTTGTGCTGGGTCGCGATCACCACGATGTGAGCGGCACGGATTCACCGTTCCGCGAGACTGCCAATATCTACGATGGTTCACGCTATACCGCCGACATGGCGGTGCAAAATGTCATCGGTGATTCGTTCCGCGGCGCTACCTGGGTGAGCCTGCACAACGGCGGCGGCGTAGGCTGGGGAGAAGTGATCAACGGGGGCTTCGGCATGGTACTCGACGGCTCGGCCGACGCCGAACGCCGGCTGAAATCCATGCTTTTCTGGGATGTGAACAATGGCATCAGTCGCCGGGCCTGGGCGCGCAACCCGCATGCGATCAGCACCTTGAACCGGACCATGGAGCAGTATCCCGGTTTAAAAGTAACTGTGCCGTATCTGGCCGATGAGGATATGGTAAAAGAAGCCCTGCGTGTTCTGTCGGACAGGTAAAGTTGCGTTTTGGAGACAGGATTTATATGATCTGCAGGACTTTGATTGGCAAATCCGGCAAAAGTCATGTAAATCCTGTCTCCCAAACTCAAACCCTGTCTACTGCCGGATCAGCTTCGCCGACTGCCATTTGCTGCCTTTTTTCTTCAATTTTACTACGTAAAACCCGGCGGGCAGATCGCCCGTCCACACCGGTTCGCCGCCCGTGGCGGTAGAGTCGCGCCACATCTTCCCGTCAGCGCCGAGTATTTGCAGTTTAACTGTTTCACCTGCTTTTACGCCCGAGAAACGCACCCACGAACTGGTGGGGTTGGGAAAAATCTCCAGCGGTTCGCTGCTGCCGGGCCAGGTAACCGATGTGACGGCGCCCTGAAACAGCCATTCATAGGCGTCGGGAAACTCCCGTGCCCAAAACCACTCGGCGTGCTGGCCATCCGATGGTACGTAAACAAATTTTTCGTTGGCCGAAAACCCTGCGGTCGTCATGGCATTGGCCACTGCCAGCATGTCCTGTTCTACGTAGTTGGGCTCGTTGCCTCCGGCGAGGAAGTATACGCGCACATCACCTTGTTTGGGGTGGCTGGCGACGTGGCTGGCGGGATTGTTACCCGCAAACCAGAATGCCGGTGAGAAAATACCCGCCTTGGAGAATACATCCTGCCGTTCAGCGAGTGCGTACATCGAGATTAGTCCGCCCATGCTGCTGCCCATGATCCCTGTAGTGAGGCGCCCGGGAAAGGTCCGGTACAAAGAATCGATATGAGGCTTGAGTGTATTGACGATAAAATCGACGTAAGCGCCACCGTCGCCACCTTCGTTGTAGTCGGTATTTACCCAGGGCGAGTACTCGTCGAGGCGGTTGGCGCCACCGTTGTCGATGCCCACCACAATGCAGCCATAATCGCCTTGCTGGAACAACTGGTTCAGCGACTCATCTACCTCCCATTCTCCGGAAAAGCTGGTGGTTACATCAAACAGGTTCTGCGCATCGTGCATATACAGCACGGGATATTTTTTGGAAGTGGTCTGGTAATCGGGCGGCAGGTAAAGCCAGATGCGCCGGGTGCGGTTGAGTTGGGGGATGTAAAAATTATCGTCCAGCACAAACACATTGGGCTCGGCGGTGGAGCCGGGGTTGCCATTGCCGCTGAGGTCTTCCCAGGAAAGGATGCTCAGGTTAACGGTTGTCGGTTGCCCGTTGTAGTTCAGGACGCGATCTGCGAGGTAATTGCCGTTGGCGTCGCCCTCAACCATATCCCAGTTGCCGCGTGTGAACTTGAACTTGACCTCTCCGGCCGGCGGGTTGACGGTAATACTGTACTGGCCATTGCCCAGATTGCCGAGAATCATGGCCGGATCGCCGGGATTCCAGTTGTTGAATGTGCCTACTGCATAGATGCTCGCGGCAGGCGGAGTATTAAACGGGATGGATGTAACTTTAAGCGTAAGTTGCCCAAAAACATCGGGCAAAAAAAGGCAGGATGCCAGCACCATAAAAAGAGCCGGGCGAAGTAATTTTTGCATAGAATAACCGGTTATTGAATGAATAGAATTCAAAAATTTCGCAAATTTCCGAAAAATACCCGCTAAACAGAATATTATTATGTTTTTTATATTATCCAAAGTGCTGGTATTTGCGTTAAAACCGCTCAACTGGATGGCGATACTGGCTGTTTTCAGTCTGGTCACCAGGAACAATCTCTGGAGACGACGAGCGGTCAAAGTGCTGATTGCGGTGTTGCTGGTGTTTTCCAATCCGTGGCTGGTGAACCAACTGGCGCGCACCTGGGAAACCGGCCGGCGCAGCCCCAATGACATCCGCCAGGCATACGAAGCAGGCATCGTGCTTGGCGGGTATGTCAACTTCAACGCGGAATCGCCGACGGGCCTACTCACCCTGCATCAGGCCGGCAACCGCCTCACTTCGGCCCTTTTGCTGTACCAAACAGGCCGGATCAAACGCATCATACTGTCTGGCGGCGACGGGCGGCTGATTGGCGGCGTGCCACCGGAAGCCGCCGCCGCACGCGAATTCCTGCTTGCCTGCGGTGTTCCAGATACGGCGCTCATCGTCGAGGCCCGCTCGCGCAACACCCATGAAAACGCTCTTTTTTCAAAACGAATTGCAGACAGTCTCGCCCTGGGCAGGCGTTGCCTGCTTGTCACTTCTGCCTGGCATATGCGGCGGGCGGAGGCTTGTTTCGACAAAGCAGGGATGGCCTGCGATCCGTTTGGGGTGGATTTTATGACCGAAAGCAGCCGGGGCAACTGGTTTCAATGGATCGAGCCGGACTGGAAGGCGCTGATGAAATGGGAATTTCTGTTGAAAGAGTGGACGGGCTGGGTTATGTACAAGGTACAAGGTTACGTGTGAGATCAGGAAAACACCTTGTGGTAAATGCTTTTCAAGGCAAGGTCTACGGTTACCGAGCGCAAATGTGCGCTGTTGTCAAGCCCCGATACCTCGGAAGTCCGCCACAGGTCGGGTTCTTCCCGGAAAAACAAGGTCAGTTCCGGCGTATCCTGCCGAACCAATACATATTCTTTGAAGGTCGGAAGACTCTGGTATTCGGCAAATTTTATGCTGCGGTCATACTGATCGGTTGATGGCGATAACACCTCAAAGATCAGCAGCGGGTTGATGATGGCCTGGGCCTCTTCCTCTGATACGATAATCCCTTCCGCCACGACTACCGCATCGGGATACAGGTAATAGTTGAGCTTGGGAAGGTAAATTTTCTGATCGCTGCCGAAAATTTCAAAACCAGGCCTGGTTTTAAAAATGTTAAACAATTCGCCAAAAATATTGCCGACAATGCGGTTGTGGGGGATACTTGCGCCAGCCATAGGTTCAATGGTTCCGTTATAAAAAGCGTGCTTTTCACCGGATCGCCGCTCGATGTCGAGGTACTCGGCTACGGTGTATTTCCTTGTCGCTGCTGCCGGAGTGGTCATGGATTTCGATATTTGTGACAAAAATAATCAAATGCCCTTTCAATTCAAAGGCTCCGGCCCCGACAAAACCCCTAACCCCTGGGAAACGATTTCCGCGCAGACCGTGTACGACAATCCCTGGATACACGTCGAGCACCGCGAGGTTGTCAACCCCTCCGGGGGAAACGGTGTATACGGCGTCGTGCATATGAAAAACACGGCAATAGGTATTGTGCCGCTCGACAGGGAAGGATATACCTGGCTGGTGGGGCAGTACCGCTACACGCTGGGGCGATATTCGTGGGAAATACCGGAAGGCGGTGGCCATGCAGGTGTTGATCCGCTCGATTCCGCAAGGCGGGAACTACTGGAAGAAACGGGCATAACTGCCCAAAAATGGACCCCCCTTCTTGAAATGTTTACTTCCAACTCTGTGACCGACGAATACGGCGTGGCTTTTGTAGCCCAGGATCTGGCGTTCGGCGATGCCGAGCCGGAAGAGACGGAACAGCTGCAGATCCGAAGGCTCCCTTTCAGCGAATGTGTGGACATGGTTATGCGCGGCGACATCACGGATGTGTTCTCCATGGTGGCCATTTTAAAGGTCAATGAATGGCTCCGAAATGGCGCGTTGACATTTTAAAAACAATTCATTAAGCAACCGGTGTGTGATTTTGGCGTTACATTTGTTAATAATTTAATGGGCGGCACCTCCTCCCAATTCGAAGTATGCTAAGAACAAAACGACTGGTAATATTCGACTTTGCCCTTTTAATAACCTGTTTTTCAATGTTTTGGATGGGCAATAGACCTTCCGATCCAAACCTTGTAGAATCCGGGATAACCATCCCTTTCCGGCTTCCAGGCGTCGAAAAGAACACCGCCAAGCCACTTGAAGAAGCCCCCGAAACCGTCGAATCACCCGAAATCACCCCCGTGGAGGTCTCCACCGCCAGCCGCAGCGAGCGCAATCTTTCTTCCGCTGTGCTGCTCGCCGGTCATCCGGATACCATTCCTTATCTCTCCTTCGACCCGGACATGTTGAAAGCCATGTACGAACAGGCCAAGTACCTTCGCCGGTCGGATGTGAAAGAAAAAGGCGCTTCCGGGATTCCCAAAGACGATATGCTCCGCACGGTGGAGTTGCTGCAGAATGTGCAGCTCCTCGACCCCAACGTACTGCTGACCACTTTCGACTTTTACAAGGTCAATACCGATCTGAAAAAAGACAAGGTGCGCATGACGGGCTACTACACGCCGGTCATCAAGGCAAGCAGGGTGCGTACCGCCGAATTCCCGGTCCCCATGTACAAACGTCCCGATAAGGATGTGCCCAACCGGGCCGCCATTGAAGCGGGCGCGCTGGAAGGCCGCGGTATGGAACTGGCTTGGCTGAGCAGTAAAAAAGCCCTCGCCAACGCACAATTGCAAGGCAACTGCCTGGTCGAATTTCCCGACGGCGAACGCCAGCACTTCGGCTTTGGCGGTTCGGTCAAAGGCAAGGGCGGCCGTTATGTGTTTTTTACCCCGGTCGACGACCAGGTGCTTGGATGCGGGTTCTTCCCGCTGACAGCAGGCTATTCCGTCGCTGTTGATCCCAGGTATATCCCGATCGGCAGCACGCTGCTTGCCGAACTGCCCGATATCGATCCTTCCGGTAAACTGAAAGGCTATACCTACCGCATTATCTTTGCACAAGACCGCGGCGGCGCTATTCTGACGACCAAAAGGATGGACCTGTACTGCGGTATCGGCCAGAAAGGTTTGCAGGAGGCGCGAAAAATCAACCGCTACGGCCGGCTTTGGCTGATGCTTCCCAAAGAACACTAACCCTGCCGGACCTGCCGCTAGAATTTCATGGTTGGATATTTTTTCCTGCGGATTTTTGTTGAGCTGTTCCGCCTTATCCCTTTCAGCGTGCTCTATGTCCTGTCCGATGGCATGGCCTTCTTGCTATACCGGGTGATCGGATACCGCAAGGCGGTGGTTTACAGCAATTTACGGCGCGCTTTCCCCGAAAAGGATGATCAGGAGTTACAACGCATTTCCCGGCTGTTTTATCAAAGCCTGACAGACGTTACCCTCGAAACGTTCAAATCCTTTACCACTTCAGCGGCGGAAATCGAACGCCGCTGCCCCTGCCGCAACCCGGAGATACCCAACCAATACCTCGACCGCGGGCAACCGATCATCCTGACGGGCAGCCACCTCGGCAACTGGGAATATTCGGGGCTTTCCTTGCCACCGGCTCTCCACGGCCCGACAATAACTGCGTATAAAGCCCTCAAAAACAAATCGCTGGAGAGCTATCTGAATAACCGCCGTTCCCGGACAGGCATGACCCTGATCGGTATGGACGAGGTGTTTAAAGTGATGCGCCAGCGAAACGGCGAGCCGGCCGTCTATATCCTTTTAGCCGACCAGTCGCCCAGCAACCGAAAAAGTGCGCACTGGGTGCCCTTTTTTGGCCAGGATACCGCCACCCTTCCCGGCGCCGACGTTCTGGCCCGCAAGTTCAATTATCCTGTGGTACACTACGTTATTACCCGGATACGCAGGGGATTTTATGAAATACATTTCAAAGACCTGAGCCCGGAATCAGCAACTGCCGCTGAAATGGACATCACCAAAGCGTTTTCCCGGCAATTGGAACAGGAAATAACGGCCCATCCCGAGCAGTGGCTGTGGAGCCACAAGCGCTGGAAGATTACCAGAGAGGGGGTTGAATAGGCAGTACGCTTCTATTTTGCCATCACTGAAATCGCAAATCCTCCCCCGGCAGCCAGTTTCATCGTTAGCTGCGATCCCTTTTTTACCACAACCGTTCTGATGCCAACTTCAGTCGGATTGTCTTTCCAGTGTGCTTTCGGACCGTCTTCGTAAATGGTCGCCTCGTAGGTTTTACCGCTGTCCAGAAAATCGAGCGATATGGTCTCGGTGCGGGCATTTTCATCGGTGATGCCACCGATAAACCAGTTGTTGGTTCCCTTGGCCTTACGGGCTGTGATGATATAGTCGCCGATGGCTGCCTTGAGAATTTTAGTGTCGTCCCAATCCACCGCTACATCTTCAATGAACCGGAAGGGCGCCATGTTTCTTTCATAGTGCTCGGGCAGATCAGCCGCCATCTGGATTGGGGAATACATCGTGACGTACAGGGCCAACTGTTTTGCTAAAGTGGTGTGTACCTGCCGGTCGTTGGGAGTGGCCTTGTATTCGGAGAACTTGATATTGAAAATACCGGGAGTATAATCCATCGGACCGCCCAGCAGGCGTGTGAAGGGCAGGATACACTCGTGCTCGGGCGGGTTGCCGGAGCTCCAGGCATTGAATTCGTTGCCCCTTGCAGCCTCGCAGGCCATCAGGTTGGGGTAGGTGCGGTGCAGCCCGGTTGGGCGAACAGGCTCGTGCGCATCGACCATGATCTTGCTGGCTGCGGCTTTTTCCAGTACCCGGACGTAGTGGTCCACCATCCACTGCCCGTCGTGCCACTCGCCTTTGGGAATGATGCGGCCGACATAGCCGGTTTTTATGGCGTGCAGTCCCAGGTCGCTGATCAACTTATAGGCCGGGTCCATGTATTTTTCATAACTGGTAACGGCACTGCTGGTTTCGTGGTGTACAATAATCGGAGCGCCTTTCTGTACGGAATAGGCCGCAAGACCTCTCAGGTCGTAGTCCGGATAAGGCGTTTGAAAATCGAATACATCTTCCCGCCATTTACCAAACCAGTCTTCCCAGCCGGTATTCCAACCCTCCACCAATACGCCTGTAAAGCCGTGTTGAGCGGCAAAGTCGATATAGCGCCGGGTATTTTCGGTCGTGGCGCCGTGCGGCGGGCGCCGCGTCGATCCGGTGATCTGCTGCATATCGGATTGATTGGAGAGGTCCCAGGTAGACTTCCCGATGTGCATTTCCCACCATATCCCGATATACTTAGCCGGCTTGATCCAGCTGACATCGTCCAGTTTGTTGGGTTCGTTGAGGTTGAGGATCATTTTTGACTCCAGGAGCCCTGCTGCGTTGGCGCTGATTAATATGGTCCGCCAGGGTGTTTTAAAACCCGTCTGGATGCCGGCTTTACGCCATTCGCCGCTGCCGGGAATCAGGAAGGCTGAAAATTTCCGTGCGGCGTTATCCACCTTCAGCTGCATGGAGGGGAAACCGACCAGCGCCGCTTCGTGGATAGCCAGGTGAACGCCTTCGGCCGTTTTCATGGCAATGGGCGTCTGTACGCTTTTGTAGTCGGGTATGAACTGGGTGGAAATGGCCGTTTCATTCAGGTAACTAACGGCATCTATTTCGGATATTTTAGTGGTGGAGTATACATGTTCGTTGCTGTCCCAATCGCCCGGCTGCCACCAGGCGGTATGGTCGCCGGTCATCCGGAATTCTGTCATTTCCTCCATCACGGTCAGCGTCTGGGTCTGATCGCCCGATTTCGGGAAGCCGTACCGGAACCCGAAGCCGTCGTCGAATACCCGGAAAGTGATGTCCAGCAGGCCGCTTTTATTTTGCAGGTTCAGTTCCAGTTCGTTGTAATGATTGCGGATCTGCGCCACTTCGCCCCAGACGGGTTTCCAGGTTTCATCGAAGGTTGATTTTTTTGAACCCGTAACTTTAAACCCGGTGTTGAGTATTTGCTCGGCGGTAATCATGCCCAGTTTTGACATACCCACAACCGGTTTTCCGTTGAAGGTGGCGGAGTAATACGGTTCGCCGACGCTGTTCAGCCCGACATCGACCTTGATTTTACCCGAGGGCGAACTGACGGTTTGAGTTTGTGCCTGTACCGAAATAGTATAGCAGAGTACCGGCAGCAGCAATATAAAGAGCCAGTATGTTGAATAGTGCTGTTTCATATATCTGAAAATAAAAATGAACACAAGTGTGACGGGGCTAATGTATAGGAATTTGTGCGGTCTGAAGTGCCAAGAACAGTGGGAAAGGAACAGAAAACTGCGTTTTCGGGCAAATAGCAGCATCATTATGTTTGTTCATAGCGGGACAATGCCAATAGCAGGTCGCTTGTTGGCTATACATCGGGCAAAGGAAGGAAACGAGGTCTACTTTGGGATTAACCCTGTCGCATACGCCTTCACTACATCCCGGTTTTGGATCACATCTTGTATGGAGGGCCGGATCAGGTGTTCGGGCATCAGCCCTCTACCGTTGTGCTGTTCCTTGTTCCGAAGGATGAATCGAAGGGTCGGTATTTCCACCTTTATTTTGGTGTTCGGCAATGTTTTGTATTGGACGGAACCACAGATAATATTCGGGTTTCCGCCTGTTTCTTCGCCGATAAAAACACCTCTTTTATAGTGCCGCAATGCAGAACTTACCATGCAGGTATTGGAAAAACTGCCGCCGTTGACCAGAACGTACAGTTTCCCCCTGAAGGCATTGGACTTGGGCCTGAAGGTTCCCATCGATGGGCCCTTGCACTTGATATTCCTGTTTTCCGGCGCGGCATGGGGGCTGCCCACCTTATAGTATTCCTCAACTATACTAAACGGTTCATGCAGCAGGTAAGAGAGCAACAAGGTTCCGTAGCCCATTTCTCCGCCCTGGTTATTGCGCATATCCAGAATGAGGTGTTCGACGCCTTTTTCACCAATTTGAGTAAAATATTGACGGATGGTTTTGCGGAACGCCTGCCCGTACGATTGCCTCAAAGTTGCCCTGTGAAAGTCTTTGATCGTCAGGACAGCCGTCTTTGACCCGTCGATGAATTCAAGGGTGATACCATCCTTCTTTTTGTTGCCCATTACCCGTACAGGATAGTTTTTTGCCCTGTTTGTTGCAATATCCTGCCTGCTTAACGCATCTATCGTTTCGCTTCGCAACACGCCGTCTTTCAGGCGGTATTGTATTTCGAAGACTTTCGGATGACCGAAAAAGTAACTGTAATATTCATTGAACCAGTTGTTTAGTACCCAAATCGGATAAGTCTCGTTTTCTCCGTCGTGCATCATTCTCTCGAGGCAGTATTTCATTATTTCAGCCGCGGCAACACCATTGATACCGGTTATTTCGGCGCCTTCGGGTATTTTGGTTGTGCGACAAAAGGACATGGCCACGAACAGTGCTTCTCCGTCCCAGTATATCTTGAAAGGAAAATAAACACCGTTTTGGTAGTAGTATTCAACCGTGCGGTCGCCGGGAAAAAACAGGGTGTGGCCGTCTTTAATGATTGCGGAAACCGGGGTAATAAACCGGTAGGCTTCCAGTTCCGTCATGGAATCAGGAATATGCTGATACAATTCCGCAAAGAATGACTCAAACACCTCCGGGCGGGAGTACAAATACAGGTTAGGGTGCTTTTCCTTTAGTTCGGACTTCAGGAAATCTATATCTTCCTTTATTTGAGCGGCAGAAAATGTTTGCTCCTGAGCAGCGGCAGTTGTAGCGAACAACGCCAGCGTGATAAAGCAGGCAATACTGGTTAGTGATCTGTACATACAGAACGAAATATTCGGTCAACGTGCTTGATCCGGTAAAGATGCATGGAGATATTTCAAATTGAAGCACCCTGTAACCCGGAATGGTATTCCGGGACGGAAGGATATTCTTTTTCCCGGAATACCATTCCGGGTTACAATACTCGACGGAAAGAAGATTCCGGAATACCATTCCGGGTTACAATACCGGGCAGAAAGAAGATAATGAATCATTTAACCGGCACGTACATCGCCTTGCACCTGAATACCCGCAGGGCTGAATTGCTGATTTTATCCGTTTGTTTTCCCGGCACAATGCCATCCGAGGCCCATTCGTCCGGGTGGTATTTTTCTTTCTTCAATGTGGAACCCTGTATTTCCGCTTTTGCCGGAATGGCATACGCCACCTTGTATCTTTTATCCGGATCAAGTGCATCAAATGTTTCCCAATACTTAAAGTTGCTGCACCGAAGGCTCCGGTTGAAGATCATCTGATTGACCGCGTCAGACCGCCATGCACTGTATGCCGTCATTTGCTTTTCATTGAGTCCAAGGACAGGAAAGTCCTGGAAGTCACTGTTGTTCCACAATACTCTTTTCTTATACGTCACCAGGGTGTCGTCAGGGATCATTTGGCGGTATAAAACACTGTCGCGGGTTTTTATACTGAACAAGAACTCCTGATAATCAAGGTATGTTATCAGTTGTTTGTCGATATAGGCATTGTCGCCGATTTCCATTGTCCCCGGAGGTGGTGGAAAACCTGGAACCGGTCGATTTATTTCAAATAAAATGGCTATTACGGCAAGTATTAAAGGCAGTTTCATGGCTGTGATATTTGTAAATAAATCACCCCTGACTTACCGTGCAAATAATTGCTGAAGTCAGGGATGATCCATTTAAAGAAATGGTACCGCGGAATGGCATTTCGCGGCCCGGAATATCATTCCTGGGTACAGAATGGTATTTCGCGGCCCGGAATATCATTCCGGGGTACAGTCGTTAAACTATTCAATTACCGATGTAGTACTGCATATCCAAAGTGCCGTTAATAAACGCGTTGATCAAACCAAAATTGGCT
This sequence comes from uncultured Bacteroidota bacterium, assembly GCA_937861115.1. Lineage (GTDB taxonomy): Bacteria > Bacteroidota > Bacteroidia > Chitinophagales > Saprospiraceae > M3007. The sequence continues at coordinate 24,740 of CALMBD010000035.1, forward strand.
GATGCTTCATTAATTGCATCCTTGTAGTGACACTTACAGCCTTTGCCCGAATTCACACACCAGCCGGTTGTATTGCTTTCCTTGCATTTTTTCTTTCCGCCTGCTTCAAACTCGATCAGATCGACCTCTTCGTTATTTCTGACATCAACCACGCTGGAGGAAACAACCCAAACCGGATTTGCATCCAGGTCTGAAACGTTCAATGTACTCATGCTGAATCCGTTCGACAGGTGGTTCCGGCTCCATACCGGGATATTTCCCAGGTCCTGATTTGAAAAAACGAGCCTTGCAGCTTGGCTGGGCGATTGATAGCTCATCTCGTCCAAATGGATCAGGAACAACCTTGGCCTGAACAGGTAGTAACCGTTTGAATAGGCGAATCCATTTGTTCTAAGGATATTGACCATGCTTAGATCCGCCGTATGGTTCGATACGGAACTGACCATTTCTGCCAAAAGGTCTCTGTTGGCATTGGCAAAAACTGCCGACAATTCATCAAAATAGGCGTAGTAGTCGGTATATTCCGAAACATCGAATGTCGCCAGTGCAATACTGATGGCCGAATTCACAAAAAGGTTATCGTCCAGCAAATCCAGGGTGCCCAAAAGTACCGCATCGTTGTATTTCTGGATGTCGGCAATATTTGCCTGCCGCGAACCGGTTTGTGCATTGGGGGTGTAAGTATTGGCGGTATCCGGTTCAACCTTCACACATGAAGAGATCAGAAAAAGAGTGGCTGTAAGAGCTGTAATCGTGAGTTGACGCATGGTGTTAAAATTTAGGTAAGCATTGATTGTTCATTGTTGTCCGGCGTGAAAGGTAACCTTGAAAAAGTGCCCGGCTGAGCGGTAATGGCAGCCTACTGCGAATATAAGTATGCTGGTTTTACAGTTTGGAAACCATAAAAACACTGTTTTCATCTTCTTTGTCTGTCGTTTTAATGAAATACATTTGCCTGAATCAGGAATCCTTCAGGATCGTTGGAAAGGCACCGACAAAAATGCCCTCAAACAGGTGAATAATTTCGCGCCATTTCGCGCCATTTGGGGTCGTTTCGGCTCATTGTTCGCCGTGAATACAGAAACCGGGATCCGGCTGTCACCACCGCCAGTTTTCCAGCAGGCGTGCATCATGCACCTTGCAAACCTTTCGGTATTTCCGGCAAGCAGCGAATCGGCATCATATATCCTCTGAGCATAAACCAATCTTGAAGATCATGCGAAACCACTCTGTCTGCCTGCTGCTTTGTTTTTTCGTATCCGCATGGAATGCTTCTGCACAAAGCGCCCCATTCGATTCCCTGGAAAGCAGCGGTGCGTTCTCCGGCGAAGCAAATGATGCCGGCAATCCCTGCATTATGCTACTTCAATACGCTGCAATTGAACAAAGGTGTGCCGAAAATTTGGCGCATTTGGGAATGATCGATTCCGGGCAAAAAATCGCGATGACCACCACGCTGAACTGGCCTCTCAAACCTGCAAATGGCTTCACCGATTGCAGCTATTACGCCATAGGCGCTTATGTGGACCACAATGCAGCCGTCGGCGCCATAACCGATTACAACTGCGGCGCCAAAACTTACGACGGACACGGCGGTACGGATATAGGCATTCCGCCATTCCCGTTTTATAAAATGGATCACGATTATGTAGAGGTCATTGCCGCTGCTGCGGGTATCATTCTGGATAAAGCCGACGGCAATTTTGACAAAAACTGCTCCGTGAATAATCTGCCCGCCAATTATGTGGTGGTGCAGCATCCCGATGGTTCGCGCGCTTTGTACTGGCATATGAAAAAGAATTCCGTCACAGGCAAGGCAATAGGGCAGGCGGTTGTTGCAGGGGAGTATCTTGGGGTGGTCGGCAGCTCAGGCAGCTCTTCAGGGCCACATCTTCATTTTGAAGTCTGGAGCGGCAGCACATCGGGCAGCCGGGTCGATCCTTATGCAGGACCCTGTAACGCCTTAAATGCAATATCCTGGTGGGCAGCTCAAAAACCCTACACGGAACCGGCCGTCGTAAAAGCCTCGGTGCATACAACTGATATTGTAGTGCCCGGCTGCCCGGTCACCGAAACGCCCAACGAAAGCAGTTGCTACGCACTGCCGTTCCAGGGCCCGGGTCTGCCACCGGGATCGGCAAAATTCTATGTATTCCTGCGAAATGAAACAACAGGAATGACCGGCGACGCAAGTATCCTGAATCCCGACGGATCGATATTCAACAGTTGGACATACAGCAGCACCAATAACAACAGCACCAGCTGGCGCGCCTGGACAAAACCATTACCCGCAATGGCGGGGACCTATACCTTCCGGGCGACCTACAACGGAATGAGTTGTGCACAGACATTTGATATCGTCCATCCCGTTATTACAGCAAACGGAGCAACTCTGAGTTCCAACTACGCAAGCGGCAATCAATGGTACTGGAACGGCAATATTATTCCCGGCGCTACCGCGTCAACGTATACCGCGACCCAAAACGGCAATTATACCATTGTTGTCACAACCGCCAACGGATGTATGGCTACCTCGGCTGCTTTTACATTTATGAGCACGGGAACAGACTTGTTGACGCAAAGCGATGCAGTTGCTTTGATCCCCAATCCAAACAACGGGCAATTCGCAATTATCACAGGAAACGGTGCGATGGCAAGTGCCGCCGTCGAGATTTATAATTTATCCGGTGAAAAGGTTTTTGCATCCGAAATGCTACCACCGGGATATGAAATAGATATTTCCGATCAGCCGGCCGGGATCTATATGGTGCGGGTGCTTTCGGAGCGCGGGACGAGGATCTTGCGGGTTTTAAAGATATAGGCATTATTATGGACTGACCGGCGTCCTTGCAGCCACAGCAGCCGGGGAGCAGAAATCGCAGGGTAGGTAGGAAGTGCTTCCTTTTTTGTTTTTTTGCGTTGCAAATAATCTCGCGTATTATGGCCAAACCGCAACGGCAACCTGCTCCGCCGTCGAAAAGCACCAAAGTGCCTCCTGCTGTCTCCTCTGAAGGAGTATTTCCGGAAGGAATATTTCGCTGGAGTATATTCCACAACACCCGCCTCCAGGGCGTGTTGCTTTTTGCCCTGGCGTTTGTCCTGTATGCGAATTCACTCTCGCACGGGTTCGTCATCGACGACAAGGTGGTCATCAGCGAGAATGTATTTACCAAACAAGGTATCGGCGGCCTGAAAGAGATTTTTACCAAAGACGCATTTGCCGGGTATCTGCAACAAACACAGGTATACGGCAGTCGCTACAGGCCGCTTACTGTGGCCTTTTTTGCCGTATTGTACCAGTTTTTGGGCGCCACACCCTGGCCGTATCATTTGTTTACGGTGCTCTTTTTCGCCGGTACAGCATGGCTGCTGCACCGTACCCTGTTGCTGTTGCTCCGGCATCAACCCACGGAAAAAAAAGCACAATGGACGGCCGGTCTGGCAACCCTGATTTTCGTGGTGCACCCGATCCATACGGAGGTGGTGAACAATATAAAAAGTTGCGACGAGATCGCAGCGCTGGCCGGTGGCCTCGGGGCCTTGTATCTGTTGTTACGGGCTTTTGACACAGGCCGGATGGCACTTGCCTGGGCTGCCGCCGCATCTTTGCTGGCCGGTATGCTCGGCAAAGAGAATGCGCTCACTTTTCTCGCCATTTTACCTGCGGCTTTGTGGTTGTTCCGGGGCGCTGCTTTACGCCAGATCGGGCGGTATCTCTGGCCTGCCCTGCTCGCCGCCGCCGTATTTTTGATCCTGCGGGGCAGCGTGGTCGGGTGGTCGTTTGGCGATCCGCCCATGGACCTGATGAACAATCCCTTTGTCAAACTGGATGGAAACCGCTGGGTGCATTTTTCCACACAGGAACGCCTGGCTACCGTGTTGTTTTGTTTGGGCAAATACATCCTGCTCCTGCTGTTCCCGCATCCGCTGACTTGTGATTATTATCCCCGCCATATCGGGATCATGACGTTCGCCAATGTTGGGGTATGGGCCAGCCTGTGGTTCCATTTATTGCTGGTGGCGTTCGTTTTCAGGGGTTTTAAATCAGGAAAAGCCAAAACGGAGCGCTTCAGTGTATTATTTTACCTGGCCGGAATCAGCATTGTTTCCAATTTACTTTTTCCGGTGGGCACCAATATGGCCGAGCGTTTTCTATTCCTGCCATCTGTAGGATTTTGCCTCTTAACGGCATCCTGGTGGATAGGGCTCACGCCCGGGAACTCCTGGCAAGCGTATCTCAAAATGGGCATCGCCACGACCGTGATTGCCTTATTGTCGCTTAAAACCGTGCTGCGCAATACCGATTGGTCGTCTAACCGGAAACTCTTTGCCCACGATGTCAAAATATCGCCCCAAAGCTCTAAAATAAACTGTGCTTACGGCTCTGAATTGTGCGAGCAGGCCCTTTCAGAGAAGGATGCTGCCAAACGCCAGCAACTCCTGAACAGCAGCCTGCAGTATCAAAATACGGCCCTCGACATTTTTCCGACGTCGCTGATTGCGCTGTACATGCGCGGCAATGCTTACTTCCTGCTCCAGCAATTTGATTTGGCCGCAAGAGATTACCGGTTTGCCGTGCAGTTGAATCCAGGCTATACGTCAGCAGTCAATAATTTGGCCTTGTCGTTACGGGAAGCGGCCAAAGCATTAATTGCCCGGCAGGGCGATATCCGGCAAATCCTGCAATACCTGACCGAAGCACAACAGCATTATGCCACTGACCCGGAGATTCTTGCCTTGTTGAGCCAGGCTTTGATGCAGGCCGGTCAGCCGGCCGACGCCATACAGTGGCTCAATAAACTGCTTGAAATACAACCCGGCAATTTAGATGCCCTGAAAGCACTGTCGCAAGCCTATACCCTGACGGGCAATGCCGCACAGGCACAGGCTGTCGATCTCAAAATTCAAATGTTGTCCGGTAACCGGTAGGGAGACAGTCTCCTTGCATTAGGTCTAATGAGCGGCAATGGGCAAGTGCATTTGCCATACTTCGAAATGGTCGACCGGGCTTATCAACTTGTCGCCTCCCCAACATTTGCGCCATTCTCTCACGCCTCAAAGCACGCATTGCGGTTATATTTGACGTTGTGTTTTCAAAACAACTCTGCGTCATGATCGTAAAACTGCTTTCCGCTGCATGTATACTGCTCACAGCAGGCGCTTTTTTTCTGTTTCCCAACGAAACGCCCCGTCCTGCCACCAATACCCCTCCCATGGACTCCGTTGACGACGCCACGCCGGCCCCGGATAACCCTGAAGAACTCGGCAAGGTCCACTGGTTGCGCGATCTTGACGCCGGCAAAGCAGAAGCCGAAAAGAGCGGCAAACCTATCCTCATCCTGTTCCAGGAAGTACCCGGCTGTTCCAATTGCACCCGCTACGGCAACAACACGCTCTCGCACCCGCTGATCGTGGAGGCCATTGAAACGTATTTTGTGCCCGTGTGTATCTACAACAACAAGGGCGGCAAGGACGCTGAAGCGCTGAAGCGGTTCGACGAACCCGCCTGGAATAACCCCGTGGTTCGTATCGTCCGCGCCGACTACAGCGATGTTGTGCTGCGCATGGGTGATTTTCGCTCCTCCTATCAACTTGTAGAAGGTATGCGCCGAGCACTCGATCTCACAGGCGCCATAGCCCCGCGCTACCTCGAACTGCTGGAAGAGGAGTTACTCGCACGCGAGGCCGGGCTCGAGACCGCCACTTTTTCCATGTACTGCTTTTGGAGCGGCGAAGGCACCTTCGGGACTATTCCCGGCGTCGTAGAGACGGAACCGGGGTTCCAGGACGGTCGCGAGGTGGTGCGCGTGCAATTCAACCCTGCTATTGTAAAAAAGGAAGACCTCGAAAAGAAGACCCAGCCTAAAGGCATACAGGCTTGTTCTAAAAACGAAGGTTTCCGCAGCGACCGTGAGCCTAAATACTACCTCGCCCAGACGGATTACAAATTCGTGCCGATGACCACGCTTCAGGCCTGTCGGGCGAACAGTCTCGCAGGCAATAGCCAGTCGCCCGACGAATTACTATCGCCCCGGCAACTTGCCTTGCTGAAAACAATCAAGGAAAATCCCAAAAAAGGCTGGAAAAATATGATCGGAAGGAAAGATCTCGCTCAAGCCTGGGAGGATCAGATCTCGCAGCAGTAAAGAACGAACAGAATTATGAGGCATCACCCATTTCAAATTCTGTTCGTTCTGTAATTCTGCAAATTCTACTCTATTTTCGCCCTGAACAAACAACCAATGTATGCCAACATGGGCTGATCTTCTTTTCTGGGTGGCTGTCGTTTATGGCGGGTTGTGTGTTGTATTCTATATCGCCCAGGACCTGTTTTTTTTCCGGCCGGAGCGCCTGCCAAAGTGGTTTACCTACAAATACCCCTTCCCTTTTACGGAAGTCAATTTTGAGATGGAAGACGGCGGCACGGTAAATGCCCTTCACTTCAGGGTGCCCAACAGCAAGGGCGTGGTATTTTACATCAAGGGCAATTCGCGGAGCATCAAGGGTTGGGGCAAGTTTGCCAAGGATTTTGTAGGCAAGGGATTCGACTTTTTCATCCTCGATTACCGGGGGTTTGGAAAAAGCCGCGGCCGCCGCACGGAGGAAATCCTCTATGCCGACCTGCAACAGGTGTATAAATGGCTGGCGGAGACTTACGACGAAGAACGAATCGTACTGTACGGGCGATCGCTGGGCAGCGGACTCGCGGCACGTATCGCTTCGTGGAACCACCCCCATATGCTGTTGCTCGACTGCCCTTATTACTCTTTCCTGTATCATATTTCGCGTTATGCCTTTATCCTGCCGGTCCGCTGGCTGCTGCGGTACCATATCCGAACCGACCGTTTTATCAGGAAAGTACACTGTCCGGTGCATATCCTGCATGGAAAAAAAGATCGCCTGATCCCGTACCGGCAAAGTGAAATGCTGCGCGACCTGGCGCCGCAAAACATCACGCTTTATCCCATCAAAGAAGCCGGACACAACAACCTGCCCGATTTCCCGCATTACCACGACCTGCTGTACGACATCCTGCACGAGGAAATGGACGTGCAGGTAAAAATGCGGGCCTGATGATCTGCTCGACGAATTAACCAACAACACACATCATGCAAAACACCAACAAGTTATTTTTCTGGTCCATCACGGTCGCCCTGGGCGGATTCCTGTTCGGATTCGACACGGCCGTCATCTCGGGCGGCGAGCAGGCCATTCAGTCGCAATGGAGCCTCAGCGATTTTATGGTTGGTCAAATGGTGGCCATGGGCCTGTACGGCACCATTGCAGGAGCGGTATTTGGCGGCCTGCCGGCAGAACGCTGGGGCAGAAAACCGACGCTGTTCTGGATCGGGACAATGTTTCTGATCTGTTCTCTGGGATCAGCGCTCGCCCCGGATGTGCAAACGCTGATGTTTTTCCGCTTTATCGGCGGACTGGCCGTAGGCGCTTCCTCCGTGGTGGCGCCGATGTACATCGCCGAGATCGCGCCGCAGGATATCCGGGGGCGGCTCACAGCGATGTTTCAGTTCAATATCGTACTCGGCATTCTGGTTGCATACCTGTCCAACTGGCTGATCGGTATGAGCGGCGGCGAAAGTTCCTGGCGCCTGATGCTCGGCGTTATGGCGATTCCATCGGTCGTTTACCTGTTGCTGGCCTTTTTTGTGCCGGAAAGCCCGCGCTGGTTGATTTCGCACAAAAACCGCGTCGACGACGCGCGGAAAATTCTCGCACAGATCAACCCCGTCACCGTAGATGCTGCTGTGGCGGCCATTCAGGCGCCATCGACCGATAAACAGTCGGGTATCGGGCATTTTTTCTCGGGAAAATTCCGGTTCCCCATGCTGCTGGCCTTTCTTTTTGCTTTCTTCAACCAGCTCTCCGGCATCAACGCCATCATTTATTATGCACCGCGTATCCTCAAGGAAACCGGTCTCGGTGAAAGCGCCGCCCTGCTGTCGACAACAGGCATCGGCCTCGTCAACCTCATTTTTACCATGCTTGGGCTGGCCCTGATCGATCGCTACGGCCGCCGTTTTCTGATGTATATCGGCAGCATTGGCTATATCGTATCGCTGTCTTGTGTGGCGTTGGCTTTTTTCTACGGACTGTCGGGACTGTTTGTCCCCCTGTTGTTGTTCGCCTTTATCGCTTCGCACGCCATTGGACAGGGCGCCGTGATCTGGGTTTTTATTTCCGAAATCTTCCCCAACAGCGTCCGCGCTTATGGCAATTCACTGGGCAGTAGCACCCACTGGGTTTTTGCGGCAATCATTGCAGGGTTGTTTCCCTATTTCAACGGCAAATATGGCGGGGGCGTCATTTTTGCCTTTTTCGCGTTTATGATGGTGCTGCAGCTGCTGTTTGTCTGGAAAATGATGCCCGAAACGAAGGGCGTTTCGCTGGAGGATCTGGAGAAAAAACTGGTTGCGCAGGATGAATGATGAATGATGAATGATGAATGATGAATGATGAATTTAACCCTTTTGACCGGACGTTTGAACGGAAATAGTGTCATGAAAAATATTTTTTTTGCTTTGGTCGTGGTTGCAACGGGGATCATTTTCCCGACTGCTTTCCGTACTATGGACTGTGCCTGCGACGCCAACGGACAACCCGGCGATTCATCATTCATCATTCATCATTCATCATTAAAACCGCCGGTCTGGGGTTTCTTTGCACACAAACGCATCAACCGGCTGGCAGTACTGACCCTGCCGCCGGAAATGATGGTCTTTTTCAAACCGAATATCGACTGGCTGAGCGATCACGCGGTCGACCCCGATATGCGGCGCTACGCCACCAAAAACGAAGCGCCGCGGCATTATATCGATCTCGACAACTACGGGCCGCCATTCAACGATCTGCCTTTGGGCTGGACGGACGCCTTGCTGCAACACTCCGAAATATTCGGCATTACGGAACGGGGCGACACCATCGGCTTTTTCGGTCCCAATGACCCGGGCAATACGATACCGGATGAGAAAAAACAGGCGTACCGCCGCTTTTTTGTCCGCCAGATTCTACCCTTGTACTTCACAGCCCAGGAGGCTGTCAACACAGACTCTTTGCTGGCTTTTTTCAGAGAACAGGGCATCATGGCTCCCGGCGCATCGCCCTTTATTTCCGGTTTTTACCGCGACTACCTGTCCGAACACGGTATCCTGCCCTGGCACCTGCAATCCATGCAGCGTCGCCTTACAGATGCGTTTCGCGCACGCGATGCCAAACGCATTCTGCGCCTCTGTGCCGATATGGGCCACTACATCGGCGATGCGCATGTGCCGCTGCATACGACGAGCAATTACAACGGACAAAAAACGGAACAGCATGGCATCCACGGTTTTTGGGAAAGCCGTATCCCCGAACTTTTTGCCGATGAGGATTACGATTATTTTGTAGGCAAGCCGGAATATGTGCCTGATCCGCAGGCATTTTTCTGGCAGGCTGTTTTCGACAGCAACAGTATGGTCGACAGCGTGCTGGGCATGGAAAAAGCCCTGAGTAAAAGTTTTCCAACAGACCGGCAAATGTGCCCCGATGTCCGGAACGGGAAACCCGTTCTGGCGCCGTGCCGGGATTATTCTGCCGCCTACCAGGATGTGTTGCAGGGTATGATCGAGCGCCGGATGCGCGCCGCCATTCATGCCGTGAGTTGCGCCTGGTACACTGCCTGGGTAGATGCCGGTCAGCCCGACCTCTCGAACATGAACGCACCTGTCGCTACTGAAGCGGAGATAAAAGAAGAGGAAGAGCTGAAGAAGAATTACCAGCAGGGTAAAATACTGGGCCGACCGGAAGACCACTAGACGTAATGCCTCAAAATACGCCGCACGCTTTCCACATAGCCTCCGCCGAACAGATTTACGTGTACCAGCAGGTAATACAACTGGTAGACCTCCAAACGGTCGTCGAAGCCGGGTTCCAGCGGCCAGGTGTCTTCATAACCTTGATAAAAAACGTCGTCGAAGCCTCCGAACAGGCGGCTCATCGCCATATCCATTTCCCGGTGTGCGAAGGAGGCAGCAGGGTCGATCAACACGGGTCTGCTTTCCCGGTCGCATAAAAAATTGCCGCTCCACAGATCGCCGTGTGTCAGTGCAGGCGGTTCTTCAGGGCAAAGGGCGGCAAGTTTGCTGCACAGGGTATCCAGCCGCTTTTCATCGCCGGCATCCAGCAGGTCGCCTTGCCTGGCAAGTCGCATCTGGGGTTGTAAGCGCTCCAGAGTATAGAAATCGGCCCATGTATCGCGCCGTGAATTCGATTGTGGCAGGCTGCCGATGAAATTGTCGTGGCTAAAGCCAAAATGCGCTGAAGTAGTGCCGTGTAATGTTGCCAGGGCCTGTCCGAAAGACTCCCAAAAACGGCGGGTACGGGGCCCAGGGGCGATGAACGCCATCAATAGATAGGAGAAGTTGCCGATAGAACCCTGTGCAGCAATTTTCGGCACCGCAATCACACGGGATGCCCCCAGCAGCGCAAGGCCGAGCGCCTCCGTCCGGAACATGTCGGCGCTTTGCAGACCTGTGTTGTATTTTACAAAAAACTGTCCGCCTGATACCGTTGTGATTTCACCTGCGCGGTGTATATCGCCGCCGCCTACGGCTTTGTTCGATGCAAAACGCTCGCCGAGCAGTTCTTCCAGATGTAATTGCAGTTCGGCAGGAAGCATTATTCCCAGGTAAATCCTTCGTTTTTGATCGGCAGCGTCCGCGGTCGGTTGCCCGCAGCAGCCAGCGCGTTGCAGAGTGCCGGGGAGACCGTTGCCACACCCACCTCACCCACTCCGCCGGGCGGTGCGTCGCTTTTTACCGTGTGTATTTCTATGTCGGGCACATCGCTGAACCGCGCCAGTTCGTAATTGAAAAAGCCGTCCTGCACCACTCGGCTGTTTTCCACTGTGATTTCGTTTTTCAGCGCCTGCCCCAGGCCGAATACGGTACCTCCCTCCATCTGGTTCATTAAACCGTCGGGGTTGATGACCAAACCACAATCGATAGCCGCAATGATCCTGACAAGCCGGAATTTTTTGGGCCCCAGCCGTTCTATTTCAATGGCATGTGCAGCGTAGGAATCGCAGAAAAACATGTGCCCGGCAATACCCATAAAGTGATTTTTTTTGCGCGGCTGGTCCCAGCCGATCTTTTCGGCAGCCAGTTTCAGCACACCCGCCAGGCGTTGTGGTTCGACGATTTTGTCCCAGTAGGCCTTGAATGATTCACGCCCTTCCAGCAGGCCAAGCCGGTACTGGAGGGGGTCTTTTTTTAGTTTTTGCGCCACTTCATCGATAAAGCACTCGACGGCAAATACATTTTGCACCGGCTCCACCCCGCGCAGCCAGCCCCGGTGCAGGTTAAAGTCAACGGGCGTATAGGCAGTTTTTACATTGGGCACGGCGTACCAGAAATCCTTCTCCGCCCCGCCCAGGTTTTCGGCGGTATCCGTACCGGGACCGTCGGTCATCCAGGAGATCGGCGTGGAAAGCACATGGTGCTCCCAGCTCTGCAGGATGCCTTTTGCATCCCATTTGGCCTCCAGACGATGGTAATTGGCCGGGCGATAATTGTCGAAACGAATGTCGTCGGTGCGATCCCAGATCACCTTTACAGGCTTGTCAACCTGCTGCGCGATTTTTACCGTTTCGAGGGCAAAATCGCACATGAGCCGCCGCCCGAAAGCGCCGCCCATGAGCGCGAGGTTGACCCGTATATTATTTTTCGGAATGCCGCACTCCTTGGAAATGGTGTCGACTGTCCAGTGGGGCAGTTGCAGTCCACCCCAGAGCTCGCATTGATCATTTTTCACCTCTGCGATGAAGTTAAGCGGCTCCATCATGGCGTGGGCGAGGAAGGGTGCAGCGTACTCCGCGTTCAGGGTATTGGCCTTGCCGGCACTCACTGCGTCGACGTCGCCGGCGGTATGCACCGTTTTTTGCGGCGGCTTTTTAGCCAGATCGGCAAAAGTTCGGAACAATTCTGCCGTACTATCCTTGTTCTTTTCACCCTCGTTCCACTTGATTCGCAACAGCCGCCGACCTTTTATGGCTGCCCAGATATTGGTGGCCAGCACGGCCACGCCGGCACGCGCGTGCATGGGTTTTCCGGTTCCGTTATATGAAACAACCCGCACTACACCCGGCACGGCGAGCACTTCTTCAGCGTCAATATTTTCCACTGTACCGCCCAATACGGGACTGCGCTCGACAACGGCGTACAGCATGCCCGGCACTTTCAGGTCCATGCCGTATTTCGCCTGTCCGGTGATGATATCTTTCAGATTTTTCTTGCGTTGCCCCTTGCCGACGATCTTGAAATCTTTCACGTTTTTCAGCGTCACTTCCGTTGGGACGGGCAGCTCCGCCGCGTCGCAAACGAGATCGCCGTAGCTGATCGAATTGCCGGTAGTGACGTGCGTAACCACGCCGTTTTCCGCCTTGCAAAGGTTAGGGTCGACACCCCATTTTTTAGCCGCAGCAGCAATCAGCATGGTTTTGGCAACGGCTCCGGCTTTGCGCAGTTCTGCATAGGAGCCTGTCACACTTTGGCTGCCGCCGGTATCATGGGCGCCTTCCGGAAGGGAGCCGAAGGGGGCGATCTCCTGCCGGACTGTTTGAAAGTCGACCTCAAGTTCTTCCGCGACGATCATGGGCAGGGAGGTATTCACCCCTTGTCCCATCTCCTGACGGGCCACAAAAATGGTCACCTGCCCCGTTTTGTCGATACGGATAAATGCATTGGGCTGGAAATGGTCGCAGGGCATGTTTCCCGCATCCCTGCCGAATCCGGGCAGGACTAAACCAAGTACCAGGCTACCACTGCCCAGGGCAGAAATTTTTATAAAATGACGGCGATCAATGGCTGTTTTTTTCATACCGGTACCGCCGGCTTCAGCCGGCGCTAAATGTTCCTAAATGTTCATTTATTCGTTTCTTCAACAGCCATCTGCACGGCCTGCCGTATCCTGTGATAGGTGCCACAGCGGCACAATACCGCACTCATCGCGTTGCTGATCTGTGTTTCCGTAGGCTTTTTATATTGGTTCAGCAGCCCTGCCAGCGTCATCATCTGACCGGCCTGGCAATAGCCGCACTGCGGCACCCCAATCGCCTCCCAGGCTTTCTGTACCGGGTGTGATCCATCGGGCGAAAGCCCTTCGATGGTGGTGATCTGGCTGCCTTCGGCATTTTGAACCTGCCACACGCAGGAACGCACCGCCTGGCCGTCGGCCAGCACGGTGCAGGCGCCGCAGGACGCCACACCACAGCCGAACTTTGTTCCGGTAAGATTGAGCAGATCGCGCAAAACCCACAACAGGGGCATGTCGGGCTCGGCGTCGACGCTGTGTTGCGTACCATTAATGTTGAGGGTGAAAATGGCCATATAAAAATGTTTTGTTGGCAAACATAGTGTTTTTGGATCAGAGATTGTCCGCCAAATTTTGCAATTTAAACAGCCTGTCCGGGCGACACCTCCATACGCGGCAAATAAAAGAATGTATACCTTTGGAACAAATTGTATCCCTGCTAACAGTAACACCATGAAGATAAAATTCTGCGGCGCCGCCCGTGAAGTGACCGGCTCGGCGCACCTCATTACTCTTAACGACGGTTTTAAGATTCTGCTCGATTGCGGCCTCTACCAGGGCGGCGACGACGACGGCCAGGCCGGTGACGGCAAATCGATGGCCGGATTTAATGAAAAATGGCTGTTCGACCCGAAAGAAATCGACTGTCTGGTGCTCAGCCATGCCCACATCGATCATACCGGCAGGGTGCCCAAACTGGTTGCCGACGGTTTCGGCGGTAAAATTTTCAGCACGCACGCCACACGCGACCTCTGCGCTATTATGCTGCTCGACAGCGCCAAGATACAGGAGGGTGATGCGGCTTACCACAACAAGAAAAAGGGCTTCAACGAGCCGGAACGCCAGCCGTTGTACACCATGGAGAACGTGAGCCAGGCGATGCGGCAATTTGCCAGCTACAACTACGAGCAATGGTTCCACATACACCCGGATGTCCGGGTCATGTACCGCGACGCGGGCCACATCCTCGGCAGCGCCAGTGTAACGCTGGAGATAAAGGAAAACGGGAAGACTACCCGCTTTGGATTCACAGGCGATATCGGCCGGCCCAACCGCCCTATTCTGGGCGATCCCCTGCCCATGCCTGAACTGGACTACCTGATTTGCGAAAGCACCTATGGCGACCGCGACCACGAGACGGCCCCAAATGAAGTGGAGCGTTTCGTGGAGATCGTCAACCATACCTGCGTGGAGAAAAAAGGTAAACTCATCATCCCGGCCTTTTCCGTCGGACGAACGCAGGAGATCGTGTATATGCTCGATAAACTCCAGCACGCCGGGCGGCTTCCCAAGGTATCCGTGTATGTCGACAGCCCCATGGCCATCAATGCCACACAGGTGTTTGAAAACCACCCGGAATGTTTTGATGAAGAGGTACACCGCTACATGATTGAAGACGAAAATCCCTTTGGATTCAACGACCTGTACTACATCCGGAGCAGCGAGGGTTCCATAAAACTCAACAGCACCAACAAACCCTGTATCATCATTTCCGCGTCGGGCATGATGAATGCCGGTCGCATCCGGCACCACCTGCTGCACAACATCGAAAACCACCGGAACACTTTCCTGATCGTGGGCTACTGCGCACCGAACACTCCGGGCGGGTTACTGCGCGACGGCGCCAAAAGCCTGTATGTCCTGGGACACAACAAGCAGGTGCTGGCCGATATCGAAGTGATGGATTCCTTTTCAGCCCATGGCGACCGCAATGAAATGCTGGATATGTTGAGCAATCAGACCAAATCGTGTAAAAAGGTATGGCTGGTACACGGTACCATTGACCGGCAGGAAAAATGGCGCGACTACCTGCTGGAGCACGGATTTAAGGATGTGGGGATACCACAACTTGGAGAAGAATTCAACCTTGATTGAGGATCAGACTTTTGCCTCCCGCTCCAGTTCTTCCACCCGCACCTTGTAAATATACTGCGGAGTGCGCGCAAACATGCTGCGGTACAGGGTAAGTGCCCGCAGGTGATGCGTCGTTGGATGGTCGGCCACCTTTCTCAGTTCAAAATGAACGGCAGCTTCTTCGCGTTCGGTACGTGCCAATGCAAGGAGCTGTTGCAACTGCCGCAGCGCTTCCGGGCGGTTGTTTTCGGCCATGATGACCTGTGCCCGCAGGATATTGGCGCCGAAGGTCAGATCGGCATTGCCGAGCGCCAAAGCGATATCGCGGCCTTCTTCCAGGAGTTGGCGTGCGGTGGAGAGTTCCCCTGCATGTACGTGTACGAGGCCTTTTTCGATCAGGGAGTAGCCCAGCACCAGTTTGTTACCCATTTCGCGGGCATATTCGATGGCTTCGTTGTAGTAATTGATGGAGCGTTTGTGGTCGCTCTTGTAGAACCAGGTATCGCCCAGTGTATTGAGCGCCTTGGCAATTCCCTTTTTGTAATTCAGTTCGCGGGAGAGCTGGAGGTTTTGTTCCAGGTATCCGATGGCTTTGTCAAACTCGCCGATCACGGAAAGCAGGTCGCCGATCAGCCCGCAAGCAATGGCCGTGCCTTGTTTATCGCCCAGTTCCCGGCAAAGCACGAGGTCGCGCTCAAAGTTTTGCATGGCCTTTTCGTAATCGCCTTTTTTCTCCCAAACCGAACCGATGGAGCCGATACAAATGGTCATGAACAGTTTATTGCCCAGTTCTTCCGACAGGGCAAGCCCTTTTTCCAGGCACAGCAGTGCGGAGTCCAGCGCACCTTTTTCCAGGTAAATGATGCCCAGGTTGGTGTATAAAGTCGTCAGGCCCTGCTTGTCGGCAGCGCGCTCGGCGATATCGAGTTGCTCTTCCAGCCAGCGGATACCCTCGTCGTAATGCCCCTGATTCATGAAAATAAGGCCCAGGTTGGCCACAATAGCGGCATTTTCGGCGTCGCGTTGTACCGAACGGTTGATCTCGATGGCTTTGGCGTACCAGCTTTTGGCAGCGTCGTAGCTGCCCTGGCGGAAGAAGAAGGTGCCCAGGTTGCCATATGTTTTGGCAATACCCACCTGGTCGTTGGCGAGTTCGAAGCAGGTAACGGCCACATCGAGGTGTTTTTTGGCCTCCTGGTAGTTGCCCCGCAACATGAGCAGTTGGCCCAGGCGGCGGTTGCTGCGCCCGATCAGGTACCAGTCATTCAGGGATTTGGCGAAGTTGAGTGCAGAGCGGTAGTCTTGTTCGGCTTCTTCCCATTGCCCCACGAGTTCGTGTACCGCGCCTTTTCGCAGCTGCAACTTGATAATCTTTTTATTCTTTTTGGAGCGGCCGTTCAGGTTGTCGATGAGCTTCTCATAGTATTTCAGCGCCTGCCGGTTCAGAAAATTGCGCTGCGAATAACGGGCTGCCTTTTCGAGAAACTTGTTGGTCTTTTGTGTGTCTTCCGATTGTTCGTAGTGGAAAGCGAGGTCGACATAGCGCTCCTCGGAGCCGGGGTACAGCTGTTCGATGGCCTCAGCGATCAGGTGGTGCAGCTCGCGCAGGCGTGTGCGCAACTGCATATCGTAGGCCGCCTCCCGCAGGAGCGAATGGCGGAAAATATACCGCAACTCGTTCATGGCATGCCATATCTGCCATTTTTCGGCCGTCTGGATTTGTTCTTTAAGCACCAGGTCGAGGTCGCCGTTTTTGCTGACAAACTCCTCCTGCCGGGCCATCACGGCAGACAGCACCGGCAACTCGAACTCGCGCCCGATCACCGCCGCTGCTTTCACGGTTTCCTTTACCAGGCCGCTCAGGCGATCGATGCGCGCCATCATGATCTGTTTGACCGAATCCGACATCTGGATGTCGTCTTTCTGCTGGAGCTGCAGCACCCCGTCGGTGTTTTTCAGCAGGTTGGCCTCCCGGAAATAGTCGGCCATTTGCTCCACATAAAACGGGTTGCCCTGGGTCATGCGCTGGATCAGTTCCAGCAGATCGGGGTGCAGACTGCCGCCCAGCCGGACTTCGGCAAAGGATTTCAGGTCGTCGGGCAGGAGGAAGTTCAGGTCTACCTCCACGTTGGGGATTTTAAGTTCCTCCAGCAGGTTGGGGCGGAAAATGAACGACCTGGAGCCATCGTCCTCGTAACGGCTCGTCACCAGGAACAGCAGCGGATAACCCTGCGCCCTGCGTATAAACTGCATGAGGAATTCCCGGCTCATCTCGTCGTACCAATGCGCGTCTTCCAGTTCGATCACAGCGGGTTGCAGCAGAGATTCCGCTACAAAAAGATTGGCCATGGCCGACAGGGCGTTCTGGTATCGTCCGCGCGCGTCGAGTTGTTCCCAAAGCGAGCCGTTGTATTGAATACCCACCAGCGCCGCCAGCACGCTCTGCGTACGCGCGATCTCCCGGCGCACGGCGTCGGCTTCCGGATGCCGGTTCTCCGTCAGTTCGTATTGTAGTTCAAGGAAATTGTTTTCAAACATCTCCCGGTTGCGCTCTGCGCTGTTCTCCGGACTTTGTTCGAAATAGTATTTGAGGAAATAGATGAACGGATTGAAGGGTTTGCGCAGGATCTGGTCGCTCTGGCAGGTGAACCAGCTCACCGCCATCGTCTCGCGCAGGCTGCGCCGGAATTCATAACTCAGCCGGCTCTTGCCGATGCCTGCTTCGCCAAAAACGAAGGCGACGCCTGCAAAGCGGTTTTCGCGCAGCGGCGCCATGAAATTAACCAGCGTTTTCAGTTCGCTTTGCCGGCCGAAATAGTTGCCGGAAAAACTGGTGCGGCCGCTCAGGTTGCGGCCGCTGAGGGCATATGTAGGGATGCTTTCTTCAAAACCCTTGAAATGCCCCTCTCCCCTGAATGCAAACTTAAAGTTCCGGTTGCGCTGTACGTTCTCGTCGGCGATCACCTCGCCCCATTCGGCCTTCATCATGAGGCGCGCGGCGAGGTTGACGCGGGCGCCCACAGCCGCATACTGGCAACGCTCCTTGCTGCCGATTACCCCGGTAAAGGCGGTACCCGACGTGATGCCGATGCAGTACCGCGCACCGGTGATGTTCTCCAGGTGCATCAGGTCGTCCTGCACGGCGGTGATATATTCCAGGGCGCGATCCACGTTGTTTTCAAAAGAAACCGGCGCGCCGAAAATGCAGAACATGACGCCGCCCTTGTCGCCAAAATCGATCTCCTTGAAATAGCCACCGAAGTTTTCGCTTTGCTCTAGTATGACGGTGGCAAAATGGTCGAGCGCCTCGTGTGTATCCACACCGGTAAACGAAAGAAACACACTCACCACATTGCGGAATTCGCCGATGCCGGGGTTGTCGAACACTTCTTTGGGCAGGAATTCCTGCATGACCTCCGGGTCGGGTTTGGGCAGTTTCGGCGCAGAATTGGTATCCGGGGCGGAATCGGTCAGGTTGATCCCCTCGAGTTTCAGTTTGAAAAACCCATCGCCGATGGCTTCGCTTTCAATGATCTCCGGGCGCAGAAAACGCAGAAAACGGTCGTCGCACACCACCTCAAGGCTGTTGGCAAGCACCTGCGCCTGCGAGCAGCCGTCGATGGGCGCACCCCTGAAGTAGTATCCCTTGCGGTGGTTGCCGACAATGCCCCACTCCACTTCTCCTTCCGACAGCCCGATTTTGATGCCGATATTGTATTCCGACATGAGCGAATCCTCGTCTTCCTGGTCGCTGATGAAGCGCCGGAGCGTGGATTGTGCGGTCTCCGCCACCCGCAGGGCGATAGCCACCGTTTCGCGGTTGGAGGGGCCGCCGTTATTGTTCGGGAAAATCGCAGTGAAACTGTCGCCGGCAAAATAGGGAATGAAGCCCCCCTGCTCGTAGACGAAGGCTACCGTGGGCTGAAAGATATGGTTGAGCGCATAGGACAGCTCCTCGGCGCCTTCAGGGCCCTTCTGCATGAGCTTCTCCGTCAGCCGGGTAAACCCGCTGAGATCGACGAACATTGTGTAGGCATGAAGCCGGCCTTCCAGATTGCCGTGACGGTAGTTTTCCTGGATAAAGTGTGGCAGGAAGTGTTTCAAAACGGTATGCGCAAGTTTACGAGGGGGTGAAGTTACGACAAAACGCAAAATGGAGGGGGTGGATTTTGCGGGGGGCTGGTTTTACATCATGGATACTTTCCCGCTTCCGCAAGAGCCTTCCGAAAAACTACCCGATACGGCTCGTTAATGGCCAAAATCCTTATGGTTGCTTCTGCTACCGTCGTCTTGGCTAATATGAGCCCGTTCCGAATGTAAAAATGCTCTTCCCACACGTCTTTTCTTGGATTAAACAGCCGAACCAACACCTCACCTTCTGTATCTGCAAAAGCAGCAACATCGCTGCCTTTATTGCAATTACAGTGAGGACAGGTAAAGGCCAGATTAGCCTGGGTTGTCAGCCCACCGTGTTTCAGGCTGCGGATATGATCTATATGAAAAATTGTAGCCAGAAAACGCTCCGGTACCAGACAGTACTCGCAACGGTATTTTGCACGTCGAGCGACTTGCTCCCGGAGGTTTTTGGGGATTCGGCTCATGAGTTTTCAACATACATACTGGCCCGGGCTTTGGCCAGGCCGATCAGCAGATCATAAGCAAGATAACGTTCCAATTCTTCATTTTCCGCCGGCGTAACCGTTCCTTCTTTTTTCCTGTACACCAGTTCTTCGATGCGTTTCTGAATGGACGCGTCAAATTTAAACGCAAGGATTTTCTCCGGAATGGCTTCCGCGAGAAAATTGGCGATTTGATCCTGTGCTGAAATAGAAGCCGTCATGTGTCGTACATTATTGTACAAAAGTAATGAAAATGTCAGGCAAATCTGCTGCTGCCAATTTTCGTTAAGCATTAACTTTGGTAGTTTTGTTGCTCGACTTGACAAACCAACCTATGCCTTACCGGATATTCCTCAGTTACCGCCGCAGTGATGCCGCCGCCCAGGCCGGGAGACTGTTTGACAGTTTGAAAAGTTCTTTGGGTCAAGGCATTGTTTTTCAGGATGTTGAGGAAATCAAGCCGGGTGAAAAATGGGCCGACCGTCTTGAGAAAATGCTGCTGGAATGTTCGGTTGTCCTCGCAGTGATTGGACCGGATTGGCTTAGTGCAACGGATGAACACCATCGCCGACGGATCGATGATGAAGAGGACTGGGTCAGGAAAGAGATCGAAACGGCCCTTCGTGAAAGCAAGGTACTGATACCCATTCTGGTCGACGGCGGGCGTTTATACGAGAAAAAAGCCTACCCTCCAACTTGAGCCCGGCCATAGTGAAATTAAAAGAAACCTACAGGATTGGGAAAAAAGGATTGATCAAGTTTTTAAATAGCGATTTTTGGGAGCAGCACCCTATCGCCCCTGACAAAGCGAAAGCCATCAAAACACTGAAATTAGAAGATTTTGAATAATTTCTTCCAGTCCATGAAAGAACAAATCCTCCGCCTCGCCCACGAATACCACGCCGATACCGTCGCCAACCGCCGGCACCTGCACATGCACCCCGAACTGTCGTTTGAGGAGGTACAAACGGGTCGGTTTGTTGCCGATAAACTCGCCGAAATGGGCATCGAGCACCGGCATGGCATGGCCGGCAACGGGGTGGTGGCATTGATCAAAGGAAAAAACCCCAGAAAGCGCGTCGTCGCCCTGCGCGGCGATATGGACGCCCTGCCGATCCGGGAGGCAAACAAGGTCCCGTACAAATCTCAAAATGAAGGCGTTATGCACGCCTGCGGGCACGATGTGCACACTTCGTCGCTGCTTGGCACAGCGCGTATCCTGCACGCCTTGCGCGACCGTTTTGAGGGCACGGTAAAGTGTATTTTCCAGCCGGGTGAGGAGCGGCTGCCCGGCGGGGCGAGCATTATGATCAAAGAGGGTGTGCTGGAAAAGCCGCGCCCTGCGAGCATTTTCGGCCAGCACGTACACCCGCCCCTGCGCGCGGGCATGATCGGCCTCAAACCCGGCATCTATATGGCCTCGGCCGACGAGATATACGTCACCATCAAAGGCCGCGGCGGCCACGGGGCCATGCCCCAGGAGTGCATCGACCCGGTAGTCATCACCGCCCAGGTGATCGTAGCGCTGCAACAGATCGTCAGCCGGTATGGCGACCCGGGCATTCCTTCGGTGCTGACCTTCGGCAAGATCAATTCCACCGGAGGCGCCACCAACGTCATCCCTAACGAGGTAAAACTGGAAGGTACCTTTCGCACCATGGACGAAAAGTGGCGCGGAGAGGCCCATAAACGTATGAAAAAGATTGCCACTGACATGGTGAAAAGCATGGGCGGCGCCTGCGAGTTCAATATTTTGAAAGGCTATCCGGTGCTCTACAACCACGAGGCGCTTACCCGGCGCACCAAAGAATGGGCCATCGAACTGCTCGGCAAGGACAAGGTGGTCGATCTGCCGCTGCGCATGACTGCCGAAGATTTTGCCTATTTCTCACAGGTCATGCCCGCCTGCTTCTACCGCCTCGGCACCGGCAACCCCGAGCGGGGTATCACCTCGTCGATCCACACCGAAACGTTCGACGTGGATGAGGCCGCACTGGAAACAGGGATGGGGCTGATGGCCTGGCTGGCCATCAGAGAACTGGGCGTTGTGTAATACGGGGAGTGGGGTTCCCGCAGATTTGCGGGAAACAAAGCCTATAACCGCTTGCTTTTGAACACCTTAACCAGTCCTGTTCCTGAGGTGTATACCAGATCGTATCCTTCGTCCAGTTGCTGCCGGATATGTTCGACAAAAGGATGGTCGCCAAATTTTTTCCGGTCGAGGCACCAGGTCACCACATAATCGACAGAGGCATTGTTGGAGTTTTCCGGATAATGTAGAAAATCGGCGTACGGCGGTTGCCCTTCGAAATTGTTGCCGTCTTTTTCCAGACAATTGTAAGGGTTGCGTTCCCGACGCCAGCTCAGCGGAAAGTTGGGTGTAGCCGCCTCGTAATTGTCGAGCATGATCACCTGCCGCTGTGTGCCGATATAGTCGGCAGCGTGTACGAACAGCCAGATGGCGTCGGCAACTTCTTCCCCGTTCGCATGCCGGCCGTTGTGGTCGAAACTGATGGGCAGCACAGACACCCTGTCGGGTATGACAGCGGCGGCGGAGACCAGGTCTTCGGCCGCATCGGAGGCCATGCGGTTGTGCGGAATCCGGATGCTCATCAGTGCAGCAAGTGCAGCAATGCTGAAGACCAGGGTGGCCAGGCGAATCCATTTGGGAAATTCGACGGAAGCCAGCCACAGCAACAGCATCAGGTATGGCAGCAACTGCAAACGGATAGGTAAAATGCCCGCTCCGGCGATGCCGCCCGGTTGCCGGAAATAGATCAGCAGCGTCAGGCCGAATACGACAAACAACGCATCGGTCCATTGCAGGCGTTTCGACCTTATTTTTATCGTAAGGGCGCCCAATACCAGTACCAGGAACAATCCTGCCACCAAAAGGGCTGTTTTTCTCTCAGCCTGCATCATCGTCGACAATGCCGTAAAGCGATACAGATCTTCCCATATCTGGCGGTCCGATTCGCTGCGCGGCGTCGGGTTAATGCCCTTTTTGAATACATACTGGGCCAACAAAACCAACACCGGCAAGGCGGATACAGTGAGGGCGATTATTTTTTGCCGTAAAATCTGAAACACCTCCCTAACAGGTCGTTTTTCTCTTATTTCCGCCAAGAGGTCGGCCAGCAGCACACTGCCGATGAGCAGGAAGGCAAAAAACAACCCCACCGGGTGACAAAAATACAAGGCAAGAAAGCCCAGGCCCTGCAGGAGCATACGCCCCGTGGTCCAGTCGCTGCGGTGCCGTAGCCAGTAGCCCACCACCCAGAACATAATGGCCAGGCTACAGCTGTAATTGTAAAAGCCCATCTGGTACACGTGGTGGTAGCAGAGCAGCAGACCGAAGGAACTCATAAAAAGACCCGCCGGGTTGATCTGCCGGATCAGGTAGCGCAGACCCAGGCCGAAAGCGAGTACGTAAAAAGTTTGCAGGAATTTCTCGGCGAGGTAGGGCGCCACGCCCACGCCCATCATCATTTCGAGCGCAGCATGGCTGAACCAATTGGGCTCAAAAAAGTAATTGATTCCCAGCCAGGGGTTGTAAAACGCCTTCAACTCCGCGCTGTGGTACATATCGAGCAACACCTTTGCGTTGTAGAGGTGGCAAGGCCCGTCGCCGGTAAGGAAGTAATGTACCGACCACAACGGGATAAGATTGGCGGCCAGCAGAAGGTAAAATACGGCGCTTTCAATGCGCGGAAAAGAGCGGACGATTGTCATTGCACATGCGATCGAATGGGCAAAGAAAGGTCAATTATCTGCAATTTCAGCCCATTCCGGGCGACCAACAGGCGTTTTTGCCCGTTTGGGCCGTCCGATATGGCCAGGTCGCGAACAGGACCGGGCAGCCATATCCCCGTGCCGGAAAGCGATGTCGGGCGGAAACCGCCCTTGCCGTCGCCGAGCAGCAAGGTACCGTACGAAGCGTCGAAACGCCCGATGGCAGGCTGCACTTCGTAAAAATTGCCGCCCAGCAATACATCCAAATGCCCGTCGCCGTTGAAATCGTACGGCAAAATGGCAAATACCGGACTAAACTGCGCCTCAATGGGCATCGGATGAACGGCCCATTGTCCGTTTCCCTTGTTTTCAAGGAAGCAGGAGGCCAGCAATTCCGCCTTTCTGCTGATCGCGCCGCGCCGGAGCGTTTCCGGAAACACATCTTCAAAGGTGCTTTCTGCGTATTTACCGTATTCGACGTAGCGTTTTTTCAAAAACGGCATCTGGTTGACCAGCAGGTCTTTATCTGCAAAAACATAGTTTTTCCCCTGCCGGTAATAGGTCAGCACAGGGTCGGTACTGCCGTTGCCATCGAAGTCTTTTACCCATAAGCCGAGCGGTTCGGCGGGTGTAGCCTTCAGGTTGCTGTTCCAGCCGAGGTTGCCCGCGATAAGGTCCATATCGCCGTCGTTGTCATAGTCGGCTGCCTTGATGCAATTCCACATGCCGGCAGACTGCGGGAGTTCCGTTTTCTCAAAACCGCTGCCGGTGTTTCTGTACACTGTCACCGCCGCCCATTCGCCGCAAACGACGAGGTCGGGTCTGCCGTCGCCGTCGGTATCGGTCCAGAGGGCATCGGTGACCATACCGACCTCATAGCCGCCGGGCACCAGGTTTGTAGCGTCGGAATATCTGTTGCTCCCGTCATTTCTCAGCAGATACGATTTTGGCGTGAGGCCGTATTTGCCGGGCAGCCATCGCGCGCCGGCAAACAGGTCCAGGTCGCCGTCGCCGTCGAAAT
>CALMBD010000036.1 GCA_937861115.1 uncultured Bacteroidota bacterium
TGGCAAGCCAAATTAAACGAACCCTGTTTTTTCATGCATTCTGCACCCCCATCATCTAAAAATCCTACCCGACGGAGCCAGCCTGCGGCTATAGGACAGTCGGCCGGACAGAATTCCGGCGATGCTTCCGGCGCCTCCGATTTTTTTCTTCAGGCGCCGACGCTCTCGCTGCCCAAAGGCGGCGGCGCGATCAAGGGTATCGATGAAAAATTTGCGGTAAACAGCGCCAATGGTACGGCGTCGCTGAGTCTGTCCTTGCCTTTTTCTCCCGGCCGCAACGGCTTTATGCCGGCGCTGGCGCTGGGCTACAACTCGGGCGGTGGCAATGGCTTGTTTGGCCTGGGTTGGGACCTGGGTTTTCCAGCCATTCAACGGAAAACAGACAAACGCCTGCCCCGCTACTTCGACGCCGACGAGAGCGATATTTTTATGTTTTCCGGCGTGGAAGACCTGGTGCCCTTGCTTCAAAAAGATGCCACAGGAAACTGGGTGAAAGACGAATTTACCACAGCCGGCTACCATATCCGCCGCTATCGCCCACGTATAGAGGGCGGGTTTTCGAGGATAGAAAAAATAGCCCACCCGGTACACGGCGTTTGGTGGAAAGTAACCTCCCGCGACAACACCGTTACCTTTTTTGGCAAAAGCCCTGAGTACCGCATCGCTGACCCGGCCGATACTTCCCGCATTTTTCAGTGGCTGCCGGAACTGAGTTTTGACGACAAGGGCAATTGCGTGCTGTACCAATTCAAATCGGAAGATGGGAAAGGCTACGGACAAGATTTGCACGATGCCAACCGCTTTGCCCCGGGTGGCGCTCTGCGCTTCACCAACCGGTACCTGAAACGGGTGTTTTATACCAATCGCCAACCGTTTTTGCCCGAGCTCAGCCAGACAGAGAATATTTACCATACGCCGAACCCCGCAGCGGGCGATTTCCTGATGGAAATGGTGCTGGACTACGGCGAACACGGCGCCGCCGCTACTGCTGCACAGGGACAAACCACCGTACCCCACAGCGAGATCAATACCTGGGGCACCCGCCACGACGCGTTTTCCACGTATCGCGCAGGGTTTGACATCCGCACGGCACGCTTGTGCCACCGGGTGTTGATGTTTCACCATTTCGCAGAACTGGGCAACACGCCCTGTCTGGTGCGTTCGCTGGATTTGCAGTACCGCGACTGGTCGCTGCAACCCGGACCCGAGCAAGGCAAAAAGATGGAAGTCACTTACTTGGTGGCCGCCACCCAACGGGCCTATGTGCGTGAAAACGGCGCCACCTACCAATACCGCGGGCTGCCCCCGGTAGAATTTGGCTACCAGGAGCTGGAGTGGAATACGAATACGGCTAATATAACCCCAGAAGACATTGCCAACGCCCCCGCCGGGCTCAGTTCCGGCTACCAATGGGTCGACCTGTATAACGAAGGCATTGCCGGCATTCTGGCAGAGCAGGGCGAAGGTTGGTTTTACAAAGAAAACCTCGGCAACGGGCAGTTTACCGTTGCTAAACCGGTGCTGGAGAAACCCTCTCTGATGGGTTTTTCTAATGGCGTGCTGCAGTTGCAAGACCTCGAAGCCGATGGCCGCCGGCAGGTGGTGGTGAACAGCCCGGGCCTGAACGGGTACTTTGAACTGGGAGAAGACCGGGATGCCGGTGCGCCGGAAACCTGGGAACGCTTCCGGGCTTTCGAACAAATCCCCAACGTGGACCTCCGCGACCCGAATACCCGCCTGTTCGACCTCGACGGCGACGGGCAGCCGGAAATTGTCATTACGGAAGAAAACGTGTTTACCTGGTACCCCGCCGCCGGAGTCCGGGGCTACGAGGCCGCGGAACGGGCTACCAAACCCTTCGATGAGGAACAGGGCCCGGCCATCGTTTTTGCCGATAGCATCCAGCGCATCTTCCTGGCCGACATGAGTGGCGACGGCCTCACCGATATCGCGCGCATCCGCAACGGCGAAGTGTGCTACTGGCCCAACCTCGGCTACGGCCGCTTTGGTACCAAGGTGACCATGAACAACAGTCCCTGGTTCGATTCGTCCGACCAATTTGACCCCAGCTACCTCCAACTCGCCGACGTGAGCGGCACCGGGGCCACCGATATCATTTACCTGGGTAAAAACCGGTTCCGCGCCTGGCTCAACCTGAGCGGCAACGCCTGGAGCGCGCCTTGCGACATTGACCCGTTTTTTGAAACGGCCCGGCCCAACGACATCCGCGTGACCGACCTGCTGGGCAACGGCACGTCCTGTATCGTTTGGTCCTCGCCGCTGCCGGGCAATACCGGGGAACCTTTGCGCTACATCGACCTGATGAACGGCCAAAAGCCGCACGTGCTGAATTTTTATAAAAACAACTTCGGCGCCGAGACGCACTGGACCTATAAAAGCTCCACCCACTTCTACCTGGAAGACAAAAAGGCCGGCAAGCCCTGGATCACCAAACTGCCATTTCCGGTGCAGGTGGTGAGCGCTGTGACGGCAACCGACAAATGGCGCAATACCCGTTTTTCCAACCAGTACATCTACCACCACGGCTACTATGACCATGCCGAGCGCGAATTCCGCGGCTTCGGCCGGGTGGAGCAAACGGATATTGAGGACTTCGGAACCTTTGCCGATGGCAATGCCAACAGCCCCTACATCACCCAGGATAAAACCCTGTACCAGCCTCCGGTAAAAACCATTACCTGGATGCACACCGGCGCTTTTATGGGTAAAGACCGGATCCTGAACCAGTTCGAAAAGGAATATTTCCGGCCGACCGGCAATGGCTTTCACGAAAATGAATTGCCCGAACCCGATCTGGAAGCCCAGGGCCTCAGCGCCGCAGAATACCGCGAAGCCCTGCGCGCCTGCAAGGGCATGCCCCTGCGTACGGAGACCTATGAACTCGCCGTGGACGATATCGGTCATGTCACTGAAAAACGGGTGAAGTTCTTCTCTGCGGCCTTCCATAACTGCCATATTCAGCGCATACAGCCCCAAAAGGATAACCGGTATGCCGTATTCATGGTGACGGAAAGTGAGGCCGTTACCTATAATTACGAACTACCGCTGCAAAACGGACAAGCTGCCGAAGCAGTAGATCCGCGTATTGCGCATTCGATTAATTTACGCAGCGACGAATACGGCCAGCCCCTGCAAACCCTGGCAATAGCCTACCCGCGTTGGCAAGACGTAACGCTGAATGATCCCTTATTGCCGGATGGCACTGAGGCGCTTATTCAAAGCGTACAGCGCGAACTGCACATCACTTATGCGGAAAACCGATACACCAACGATATCGTCTCCGCATCGGACTACCGCCTGCGCGTTCCTTGTGAAGTAAAGACCTACGAACTCAGCGGGTTTGCGCCCAATGTCGGCGGCCATTATTTCGACCTGGCCTATTGGAAAGCCTTCCGCCTGAGCGAAACCATTCAGGCTGCCGGTACTGCGGTGGTGGAGATAGATTATCACCAGACAGCTGCACCACAAGAACCCACCAAACGCCTGGTGGAGCAGGTACGCATATTGTACTTTGCCGATGACCTGCACGCGCCGCTACCGTTTGGCCAACTCAACCGGCTGGGCCTGGCCTACGAAACGTATAAAATAGCCCTGACCGAAGACCTGCTGACTGCCATTTTGGGGACTAAACTCCCGGAGCTTCAGAAAGACACCGAAACCTATCCCGAAATGCTTAAGCGGGTATTGGGGAAAGGTGGTTACCATCCCTTTCCTGAGGAACCGGGTGTCTGGTGGATTCGCTCCGGCATTGCCGGGTTTAATGCTGATGCCCCTGCTCACTTTTACCTGCCCGAGCGCTATACCGATGCCTTCGGCAATACCGCTACCCTGAATTTTGACTCCTACGACCTGTATGTAAAAAGCAGCGAAGACCCCTTGCAGAACCGCGTGGAAGTACTGGACTTCGACTACCGGGTGCTGGCGCCCCTGGCAATGAAAGACATCAACGACAACCTGTCAGAAGTGGCCTTCGATATCCTCGGCATGCCCGCCGCCGTGGCGGCAAAAGGAAAAGGCAACGAAGGCGACCAGTTGGCAGATGTGCCGCTGGAAATACCGGACGCCGAGCTGCTCGCTTTTTTTACCGGCCCATACAACGAAAACACTGCCCGTACCTGGCTCGGTAACGCCACTGCCCGGCATATCTACCATTTCGGAGACGACCAGCACCCGGCCTGCGCAGCCGGTATTTTACGGGAAAAACATGTGGCCGATTTGCCCCCCGGCGAAGAAAGTCCGCTGCAGGTGGCCTTTGAATACAGCGATGGCGGCGGGACCGTGATCGTGACCAAAGCTCAGGCCGAACCCGGCCCGGCCGGCGGTCCGCTGCGCTGGATTGCCAATGGCCGCACCGTGTTGAACAACAAGGGCAACCCGGTGAAACAGTACGAGCCCTATTTCAGCGAAGATGCAAACGGGAACCCTGATCACCGCTTTGAGGAGCCCCAGGAAAAGGGCGTCACGGCCCTCCTGTATTACGATGCAGCCGGCCGTACCGTGCGCACCGAAATGCCCGATGGCACGTACAGCAGGGTGGAATTTTCGCCCTGGTATATGAAGGCGTTTGACGCGAATGATACGGTGCTGGAACAAGGCAATCCGTGGTTGGCGACCAATACGAACGCGCAGGCCACTGTCGCCCAAAAACGCGCGGCCCAATTGGCCGCCCTGCACGCAAATACGCCCGCCTGCACGTACACCGACAGTCTGGGCCGCGAAGTAGTAGCGGTGGCACACAACAAAGGCCGCCACCCCGATCCCGCGAACGCGAACCAGCTGATCGTTTTTGAGGAAAAATACCGGACCTACACCAAACTCGACGCCGAGAGCAAACCCCTCTGGCTGGAGGATGCCCGCGGCAACCGCGTGATGGAGTACATTACCCAGCCGGGCGCCACTACGGGCTACGTGCCCTGTTACGATATGGCCGGCAACCTCTTGTTTCAGCACAGCAACGAAGCCGGCGACCGCTGGATGCTTCCCGATGCCACCGGGCAGCCGATGTATGCCTGGGATTTCAACAACCAGTTTATTCCGAATATAGGTCAAGGCAGCGGCAGCATTATTTATTACTATGAATATGATGCCCTGCGCCGCCCGACCCGGCAATGGATGGCCGGTTTATGGTACAATCCGGCGCTCCTCAGCGCCATCAGCTACGGCGACGAGGGCACCGACCCTAACACCGGCAAGGACAAAAACCTGCGCGGACAGGTCGTCCGGACGCTGGGCCCCGAAGGCATCACCAAAGTGCTGGCGCTGGACTTCAAAGGCAACCTGCTACAATCCACCCGCCAACTCCTGGAGGAAGATAACCGGCCGCTGGCGAACTGGCAAAATATACAGTTGGAAGACGGTCCTGCAGTCCAAACTGTCGAGAACACCCTGATGCCGGAAATTTTTGAGCAAAACACCCGCTACGATGCTCTTAACCGGCCCCTTGAAATCCACAACTGGCGCCGGCAGGGAACCGAGGCGGCAGTGTATGTCCCGCAGTACAACCGGCGCGGCGCCCTGTACAGCGAAACCATCCGGGTACGGGGCGCTGTCAGCCAGGCCATCGAAAACATCGAATACGATGCCAAAGGGCAACGCACCCGCATCCGCTACGGCAATGGTACCAGCACCCGCTATACATACGACCCGCTGAATTTTCGGCTGCTGCGCCTGTTCACTACCGCTAAAAATGGTACAGATATCCTGCAGGATTTGAACTATACCTACGACCCGGTGGGGAATATCACCCAGATAGAAGACCTGGCTCAGGATACCGTATTTTTTGCCAACCAGCAGATAAAGCCCATAAATGCCTTTGAATACGACGCCTTGTACCGCCTCATTCGTGCCAAGGGACGGGAACACGTCAACAGCACATCCGCAGGCCCGGGTCCCGATTCCGGTAACCTGACCGGTAAAATACCCCAGCCCGGTGACAAAGCCCTGCGCAAATATACCCAGTGCTATACCTACGACCCCGCCGGTAATTTTGTGGAAATGAAACACCTGGTAAATACAGAGACAGGCGCAACAGGTACAGGCTGGACACGAACGTATATTACTGACCCGCTGAGCAACCGCTTGCTGAGCACCTTGACTACAAATGGTGAAAATGTCCAGGTGGACTATAATTACGACGCCCACGGCAATATGCTCAACTTCGCTAATGTAGCCTCCAGCCTGTACAATTACTGGGACTACCGCGACATGATCCGTTCCCTCGACCTACTGGGCGGCGGCAGGGCCTGGTACCAGTACGACGGCAGTAAGCAGCGCACCCGCAAGCTGGTGCGGCGCGACAACAATGAATATTGGGAACGCATATACCTCGGCGGCTACGAGCTGTACCGCCGCTACGCCAACAACCGGCTGGAGGAAGAAACCGAAACCCACCACCTGTTTGCCGACGAGCAACGTATCCTGATCGTCGAGGACAAACGCGTAGAAAATTCATCCTTCATCCTTCATCATTCCTCATTACAAAGGTACCAGTACAGCAACCACCTCGGCTCGGTCAACCTGGAGTGCAACGCCGATGGCGCCCTGATCTCGTACGAAGAATACCACCCCTACGGCACCACTGCCTATCAGGCGAAAAACGCCGCCATCACCGCCGCCGCCAAACGCTACCGTTACACCGGTATGGAGCGGGATGAGGAGAGTGGGCTGGCTTATCATACGGCAAGGTATTATTTGCCCTGGTTGGGGAGGTGGGGGAGTTGTGATCCGACTGGGGTTGAGGGAGGGGCAGATTTATATGAATTTGGAAATAGTAACCCGATAATCTTTACCGATCCAACTGGTAAGGAAGGGGAAAAGACGCTTGCTCTTGGTTTTTGGACCAATGAGGTGAATATTAATGGTGTAAGAGGCTTTACAGATGATGCTGCATTAATGGTACGTTCCACTGCCCAATCTTACCTTCCAACTGCAAATGTGATTGACCTCAGAGCAATGTCTTCCTATCAGGATATTTTTTCAAAACTTGGGGCAGGCGATTCGCTTGCATCAGGTGCGGTAGTGCAAGAGGCGTTACAAGGAGGAAGTGGCGTTAAAGCTATTTTTTTTGATGCGCGGGGT
This sequence comes from uncultured Bacteroidota bacterium, assembly GCA_937861115.1. Lineage (GTDB taxonomy): Bacteria > Bacteroidota > Bacteroidia > Chitinophagales > Saprospiraceae > M3007. The sequence continues at coordinate 7,099 of CALMBD010000036.1, forward strand.
GTTGACATAATGAAGGCAGGCTCACATTCGGCAGCAGAGTTAAGAAGCATTATTGCAAGCATTGCAGCCAAAAATGCACAGGTTGATGTACATATATTAACGGAAGCCGGGCTTTCTACCATTCGGAAGGGTGTCACAACCATTGAGGGTGCAGCCTTACCAACTACTATTGCAAATCGGTTGCCTAGTAGCTTTACGACTGGAATTGGGGCTGCTGTTGTTGCGGAAGAGAGTGCCGCTGAAGAAAGGTTTTTTCCAAGAAAAGGAATTGTGCCAGAAGAAATTGGAAATATTGGTGAACCACCTATCCCCAAATCACCAAAATTAAAAACTACACCAGGAAAACTTGGCGGAGCAGTGTTAACTGGAGTAGGTATCTTAATGTTAGTAGACACTGCTGCAACTTTTGAAGATCAACTAAAAAATGGTAATTGGACAGGGGCTACTGAAACGGTCGTTACTACCGGAGCTAGTTTTACACCTGCTGCTCCGATAGTTCTTTCTTATGCTATGGGCAAAGTTTATAGAAATTCGCCTGATATAAGAGACTCTTCACGACATGATGGAGCGGTGGTTGAATACTATGCTAGAAAAGTATTCCCAGGCCGATTGGCTAAGCTTTATGGTGCAGAAACTGCTGCGATTTCCGCTGTACTTAGAACAGGAGGAAGAGTTATAAAAGGCATGGGGCAATCTAGCTATCGAGGAGGAAAATATTTAATTAAATACTCTGAACGCGCCTTAGCTCCAGATGGCCCAGGCTCTATTTTATGAAGGCCCGCTGGCGCGAAGTGCTCAAGCTCGTGAGTGTCTGCAACCTGAAACGCGCTGTCAACAAGTCTCGGACTTGCCTAAACTATAATTAACAACCTACACAAACTAAAAACTGAATTCTAACAACCACAATACCACCACTATGAACAACACCGAATTTGCACACCCCACCGACCCCATCCTCCGCACCGCCATGATGGTAAAAGCCATTCATTGGTATTGCGGAAAAGACCGGCAAGGCTCTACCCACTGTACGGGCAAAATCCTGGAATGGGTGGCTAAAAATAAAGGCGCAACTGGAAGGCGACCGGCCGGAAAGCGATGCTCCGGATAACCGATAAAAAGCGCGGCCCTGGTAGAAGAACCTCTTGTAGGTATTCCGCCAGGGCAGACGCCGGGGCGCGTCGTAAGGCATTGCTCCGGCGTTCTTGGCGCTTTGAATAAAAAATATATACAGAAACGGCAAACCCGATTTTTCAATAAATCGAAAAAATGACAAAAGAAGAATTAATAGACCACATTGCTGAGAATCGTTTGGATGTTGCCATCAAAGCACTTAAAAAGGCAACTGCAAACAACGATGATGATTTTAACAATGTAAATACTTTATCTGCAAGTTTTCATGCCCTGAAAGAGCAGGAAATTAAACAGTTGATTTCTGCTCAGGAATTGAAGCAGCACAGGAGCCAAATTACTACCGGGCTACTCACGATTGCCCAAAAACTGTCCAGTGACGTGGACATTCCGGTTGAGTATTTGCCTCCACCGGCTCCTCCCGTAGACCCGCCGGCCGCACCTAGTACGCACTGGGCTAAATGGATGCTGGTTGGATTCCTTTTTCTGGGCGCCGGTACCAGCGTCTGGTGGTTTTTCAGTCGACAGTCGGCTCCGCAATTTGAAAAGATTGCTGTCAACCTGCATGGTCCGAACGGATACATGGATAACCCGCTGAAAGCCGGTTGGTGTACAATTTCTGCGGTTGAATCCAGTTTTCAAAAAGAGGCGCAAATAGATACCAGCGGGCAGGTAATATTCGATTCTATCCCCGGAGAAATCCTTGGTGGGTCCGTTGTATTCAAATTGAATGCCGGGCAGCAATACAAATTGAAAGAGCCTAAGCAGGAATATAAAGCCGGGCACAAAATCAATATAGAAGTTGAGGCGATTTCTACGCCCCCAAAAACATCTAATCCCAAGACTCAATCAATTCCGCATATAGATTGCCCAACAAAAATGCCCAACGGCAAGCCATTGGGAAGCGACAAGCCCTCCGGAACACAAAACGGATATACGGCTGTCGCCGGGCATTACAACATAGTAAACGGAACATGTAAATGGGTGCCCGGAGGGTGGAGAAAAAACACCAAAGGTGATTGCCCAAATACCACTCCGCCGGCCGCTCCAGTGAATCGCAATGGCAGACTTTGGTATCCTGGATACTTTGTTCAGGACGGAGATTACTGTGTATGGGTAGCGGGCAGATGGGAACCACCAACAAATTCCGGCCCTCCACCTCCGGTGTACGTACCGCCTCCACCCCAGGCCCACCCCGCACCTAATGGAGGGAATTGAATTAAGGTTCTTCTGCAAATTAAATACCGGACGAGCCCTTTGGATTATTAAACAGCATCGTGCTTTTAGGGCATAATCAGCCTGTAGCAAAGAATATTCAAGAAAACCTTATAAAATAAGTTACGCCGGATCATGCAACCATACAAACTATCAGACAAAGACTACCTCGACCTCTGGAAGTTTTTCAGCGAGGACACCGCCAAGATAAAGGACAAGCTATGGACCATTGCCTCCTGGCTATACGCCCTAATGAGCGGTTTACTGGGTTTTATGTTTAAATTCAAACCTGATTCACCTGTAGATCAATGGATGATTTGGCCGATGGCCATCGCCGGAATATTTCTGAGTATTTATACCTGGTACATGATCAGAGAATATGGGAAGCACGTGCGAACCGGTTGGAAGGTGACTGATTTCCTTCGAACGAAAATAGAGGGCCTTGATGAAATCTGGGACAGCAAAAAAACAGACAAGGAGGACGACGAACAGACAGTGCCACTATTCGCCCGCCGTTTGCAATGGCTGGCACTGGCATACGGAATCGGTTTCGTGGCAGTGCCGGCAATGGCCTTTATTCAGTAGCCGACTACTTATGGAATCCCATACTTTTTCAATTCCCGCAGGCCCTGAAGGTATAACCGGACTGCTTTGGTCGGGCAATGACCACCTGGTGATATCCGGGCCGTCAGAAACTGGTCTGTACAGCCTTACCGGGGCATTAAAGTCCACCACCAAACAGGGCGCTCGCAGGATATTCCCGTATCCGGGCTCCAGATGCGTGCGCATTTTGCCGTATAACAAGGAATTAAAAGAGGTTTCCTGCCCTGTTGACTGGCACTGGGATACACAGGAGATAACCCAAACGCCGGGCTGTGGGGTACATTATTGTTATGCCTGTGCTTTTGACGCAGATGGAAATTTTGCACACGGTGGCGAATACTATGAATGGGGCTATTGGTCGTATATCAAGGCATCGGGTGAAAAAATTACCGGGAGCACAAGTCTTCCGATTCCATTCAGTATTGCCTTTTCTCCCGACGGTTCGCGGCTCCTGGTAGGCGGGCGTTGGAGTCATCTCGCGATCTGGGATTTGACGGATTCCGCCCCGAATCAGCAGCAACCCCTAAAAAAATATACACCCGACAGCCTGGTTTCTGCGGTCTGCTGGTCACCCTCCGGGCAGTATATCGCTGCCGGTCTGCTGGAAAAGTATCAGGTGGAGATTTGGGATACATATACCGACCAAATGGTAATTAGTTTACCATTCGGACAGGGACTGGTCCGGAATAACTATTGGGTACACAGGGTATCTTTTATTCCCGGCCACAATCATTTACTGATGGTCAGTAATACTTATGGTACATGGATAATCAATTGGCGGGAAGGCCGACTGATAGGTAGTGCCCCGGGATGGACGCATTTCGATTTTTCACCGGATGGGGCATTCCTGGCTCTGGGTAGTCAGCATGGAGAGCTATTCATTGAGGGATTGGCGGCTTACCTGGAAAGTATTGCATCAGCCGAATTATGATGTATACGATCATTTTGTTCTGCTCCATTCGACAGGGGATGATTTGAATTAGTATACCATTTGCGGATAGTCAGTTTAACAAAGGCCTATTAAATAATATCGAATCATGGCTCAACTAAATTCCAAATTCAGGGTCTCAGGCATCATCACCCAAGCCGATGGCTTGCCCTACGACAATGCCGGTATAGAACTTTTGTTCGTAGGGTTGCGTGAGGAGAGTGTCATCGGAAAAACGAAAACGAATACCGAAGGAGTCTATCAAATAACGTACACGCCTCCTGCAGGCCGCGCGGTAGCAGATATTCGAATACGGGTGCTGGATTCGGGTGGGCGGATAATAGCCATTTCTGCCGTGCAATACCGCGTTCCGCAATCAGCCACGATTGATCTGGTAGTGCCCGCCGCCGATGCTCTGGAAAATGGTACAATTCAGTTGGTCAACCGGTTGAAAGCAACAGCGGGAAATATCAACCTGGCCGACTTACGGGAGGACAGGGCCTTTCGCGATATCAGCACCCTGTCCGCCTCCACCGGCGAACCGCCCCGCCGAATTGCCCGCTTGAGCTTGGCGCATCGGCATGCAGTGGTCTCGAAAATTGCCGCGGATATACATTTTGCCTGGCTGGAAGCCGGCTTGCCGGAAGACCTGGACCTGTTGGTTACCTTACCCTCGGAATACCTGAAAAGCGCTCTGGAAAATGCCTCGGTAAAGGGAATACTGGACCAGAAAGATTCGGACTATTGGGAAAAAACAGTTCAGAAACTCAAAAGAGCAAATATCCCGCAGCCACTCGGTTTGCTCGCCACTTCAAACCTCTATCAACCCGTTTCCACCATTCAAACTGCGGAGGCGGAGTATATAAAACGTGTATTGAACCAAAACTTGCGGCGGATCATTCTCGAAAACTTGCCGGAGATTAGCGCATCTACCCGGCAGCGAATCGAAGCGCGTATTTCGGGGACAGATTTTTGGGATAACCCCGATGAGGAATTGGGTTCCGTAATTTTCAGGGCCATTGCACCAACGCCTCCACCGGATGGCGTACAATGGCCACCCAAAGGCATCGGCCCGGATCCATGCAAAATCAATCAAATGGCCTACAGCCGTTCCAAAGTGCGGGATGTGTTGCAATTGGACTCCCCGTTGCAATACCATCCCTTTTTTGCAGAGCCCCTTCGCTGGGTAAAAACCTTTGAGTATGCAAAACTGGTATCGGTAACCACCTCCAAAGCAATTGCCCTTCTGGAGCAAGGCATGCACGCCGACGAATGGTCGGAAGATACCCTGCAGCCGGCTGTTGCTGCGCAGATCGTGACCCATCAAGAGGCGAAGAAATTAAGCCGCCTCGGCACCTTGTCGCGACTTGCCGGCCACAACCCTGGATTGGTTACCCTACTGCACCAAAACGCTCCGGACGATTTGACGAAATTGGTTGCCAATACACCCCTGGATTGGCAGGCTTTGATCGACCGAAACCAAATTCCGTTACCCCCGGGCGAAACGCCTGCTACCATCGCCGAAAAGTTGGCGACGCAAATAGAATTGGCCTATCCTGTTCCATATTTCCTGTACTACCGGCTAAAAAGGGAGCCTGCGGGCAGCTTGTTAGCGTTATTTCATAAAAACAATCCATCAGACACCTGGCTCCGGCATGATTGGCTACAGGGCAATCACGCCGAATTCAATTGGACGGGTATAGCACAGGCCAAAAAGGGAGCAGTCATTCAGACACTTGCAGCCGATCAGCGCATTTTTCGGATAGCGGACACACCTGGCCAGGCCGTTGCGCTGCGCGACAAAGGCTACGACTCTGCCCGCAGCATTGCCAATCAATCCGTTCAGCATTTCGTTCAGAAAAGTGGCCTCTCCATAGAAGCCGCCAACCGTGTACATGCGCATGCCCAGGAGATTTCAGCCCAGGCAGTGCAAGCCTTTGCTGCTGTTCAGGATGTGGTAGCTGGTGGATTGGGGCAGACCTACGTGGGCAATATTTCCAAGGAGATGGTCGGCCAGTTGCTCCAGATAGAAGGAATGAGCAAGTTATTTGGGCCGGGGCAGTTTTGCGATTGTCCGGACTGCCGTTCTGTGCTTAGTCCGGCAGCCTACCTGGTGGACATGCTACGGTTTGTGCAGCAATATGTGGATGAAAACCTGCAACCAGGTGAAGCATACCTGTCCTTAACGGGCCGTCGACCCGATTTAAAGGACCTGCCACTATCCTGCGCCAACACCAATAACTCGATCCCCTACCTGACTGTAGTGAATGAGGTACTGGCAAAATGGGTGGCCGACAAGGGAGATGGCGATGTGTTTGAACTCGCCGCTAATACCAATAGCAGCAAAGGTTTTCTGCTGCCCTTCAACCTGCCTTTGGCAGAACTTCGGCTTTACCTCAGCCACTTTGACCTGTCGCTTTTTGAACTCAGTAATCTGTTCAGCAACCCTTCCGGAGAACTGGAAAATTTGACAGACGAGGCCTGGTTGAGGCATCTGGAATTGGACGATTCGGAGAAAGTGGTGATCACCACCCCTGAACTGGCCAAAGTACCGGAACGCTATCGGATTGATACTGTTGAAAATATTTCACCATCTGGCCTGATTCAGTCGGCCGGAATCAACAGGAATGATCTCACCGATTTACTCAAGATGCGTTTTAATGCTGCGTTGAAATCGGTAAAGGTCATCCTGGAAAAAGATACCGATGTCGACGATATACAGGCATATAAAGAAGTTTTTCAGGGGTTGACGAATGCCCATGCCGATTATTTGTATCGCTTTATCCGGCTTTGGAAAAAGACTCCCTGGACGCCTTCCGAATTGGATGCCGTACTCCTGTCGCTGCCCACTACTGATAAAAACCTGGAAAAACTGGAAACCCTGATTCAACTGGCAAAAGCGGCCTGGCTGCAAAAACAATACAGTTGGAATGTTTCTCAACTCTGCACCTTTTTAGACAAGATGCCGACTGGTGAAAAATATCCCCAAAAATCCGAAACACCAGAGGAACGCGGCTTTCTCGAACGGGTATTTGACCTGGAAGCATTGTTCGGCCTGGATGCGAATGGGCAATACCAGGGCACTAAGACAGTTGATTGGACAGCAACAGATGCAGAAACAAGGCGTCTTACGGCCTTGGTGATCAGCGGCCTACAATTGGCAGAACCCGCGTTCAAAGCCTTACTTAGTTACCTTGACGCTACAGGGACCCAGACGGTAACCCGTGATGTACTCTCCCTTTTGTACCGCCACACTCAAATGGCCCGCAGTTTGGGATGGCCACTCCACGAGTGGCTAACGGCAGCTGAATTGCTCGGCTTAAAAGACATAAAGGGCCTAAGTGCCTTGATCAAAGTTTGGGATTTTAGTCAGTGGCAACAAGCATTAGGGCTATTGCCCTCCGAGATGGCATTTTTTCAGGGAAAAACAAACATCCTGGATGGGCAAGATTTTGTCTTCCGCTCCATCGAATGGATGGATGACTTGAAAAAAGCAGTCAAGGAAAAAACAGGCAGTAATGACCTGACACCCGAAATCTGGGAAGATGTATTTAAAACTACGCTACCCAATTTACAGGCCTGGCTGAACGTAGGGCCAGACTTTTGGGTGGATCTGTTGGAATGGACGCCTACCGATATTGCCGATTATTGGGCAGCCAACTCAACTGCAGAAGACGTACTGCTGCAATGGGCCATGGAGGTAGAACGCGTGCTGTGGCTCGTTCAACGCATGGGGTGGACAGAAACCGTGTTTCATTGGATGACGGAGCACCCCAGCAGATTAAAAATTTCGAATCGCAGGGCAAAAAATCTGGTTACACTCCAACGCCTGGCCAAGTGGCAACGTGTACTTCCCCAAACACCGGAAGAGATTGATCTGGCACTTAAATCTCTGGATACCCAAGATGACCCTGCCACACCGGCCAACGAATCCTATGCGGTGCTGGCCAACTGGTGGAAAGAAGATGCAGACTTGCTGTTTGGCATGCGAGCGTCTCTTTCCTTGTCTGACAAACCTTCTATTCCGGAAATATGGCAGCTAAAAAATGCACTGGCGACGAGTAAACAGCTCGGGGCATCGGCAACGCTTTTGGAGCAATTGACCATAAACGATACTTATGAAAATACAAAAGCGGCGGCAGCAATAGCACTGCAATTGATCAAGGCTAAATACCAGGATGAAAAAAAACGCGAGACCAGGGTTGAGCCAATGACCAATCAGGTGAATGCCTGGCGCCGGGATGTGTTGGTGCAATATATCCTGACCCGGAAGGATGACACCAGTTATCCTTTTGAAGACGAAAGCAGCCTGTACGCCTATTTTCTGCTGGATGTGGAGATGGACGGCTGCTTCCGGACATCCCGGATCGTGGCAGCGCATGGCAGTATCCAGTTGTATATTCACCGGGTACTCATGAACCTGGAGCAGTCGGCCGATAGCACCATCTCGGTTTTGGGAAAAATTGAAGACCTTGAAATTTTTAAAACGGAATGGGAATGGCGCAAAAATTACCGGGTATGGGAAGCCAATCGAAAAGTATTCCTGTATCCGGAGAATTACCTGGAACCGGATTTGCGCGACAACAAAACACCCATTTTCAAGGAATTGGAGGAGGAACTCTTGCAACGCGAACTCAGCCAGGAATCTGCTGAATTGGCCTGGCGCAATTATTTCACCAAGTACACTGAATTGGCGGAATTGCGCATTGCCGGATCGTTTTACGATAAGGCAAAAAACACCTACCATTTCTTTGGCCGCACGTCCAAAGACCCCTATCAATATTTTTACCGCCGTTGGGAGAATCAGCGGCTTTGGACACCCTGGGAAAGTATGGAATTGCCGATTCTGACTAAGGAGGTGACGGGTATTATTCACAAAGGGCAGACGTATGTTTTTTGGGCAGAAGTGGAGACGGAAAATGACGCTCAAAAGGTTTTTCTCAATAAATCTTTTTTGAAGTCAAATGGACGTTGGAGTACGCCACAACGGTTGGAGTATGGTAATACAGTTGAAGGTAACGTGAATATTCAGGTATTTGCGGCAGCAGATACCGTGGATCTGATCTTCAACTTATCCAGTGGTACTGCTTCGATGCTCCGGGCATACGATCCCATTGAAAATACACTAAAGGAAACCAATTCCGTGCAACGTGAGCAAGCCGGAACAAAGCTTATATTGCCCCGCCACATAAATCTTGTGGACAATACTTGTGAAATTAAGCAGATGCCCATTGCAGGTCTTAGCCTGTTTGCAACAGCAATGGCCATGACTGAAAGTGAAATAGATTTGGTGCAAAGCGGGCTTTCTCCATCTGTAAGTGCTGGAAATTTTCTACTTACAAGTGCATCAGGCATTAGAAAAGACATTAGCCATATAGGCAATACCTCCAATAGTTGCACCCTGGAACTGGGAAGCCAGCAGTATTTGGCAAAAGCAGTCAAAATTCCCGAGTTGGCGCATGGCCCGGTGGATGTGCCTTTTACGACATTTGCCTTGCCTGTAGGCCAACCGGTGGTGAGTTTCTCCCGTGAATTTTTCAATCTGGTGAATATTGGCCATCATCCTAAAAAAAATTATACCGTTGAACTGGCGGACAAAGGACTTCAGGGTTTTCTGGATACGCCGCCGCAGGCCATCCCTGAATCCGACTTCCCGCTGACGATCACCAATCCGGCATACCTGCATGGGCCCCATTTGGAGAAAGAGCACATGGCCGTCAAGGGCTCTTACGGCATTTATCTGCAGGAACTCTTTTTTCATGCGCCTTTCCTTATTGCCTACCAAATGAACGCCAATCAAAAATTCAAAGAGGCCAAATGGTGGTACGAGCGCATTTTCGACCCTGCTGCATCCGGCGATGTGCAGGACCCGGACCGGCCATGGCGGTACATCGAGTTCAAGAATTTGGGCTACGCCAAAATGAAAGAAACCCTGCAGGATGCTGCTGCGCAGGAACTGTACCGACTCGATCCGTTTAATCCGCATGCCATTGCCCGGCTGCGGCTGAGCGCCTATCAGAAGACCATTGTGATGAAATACGTGGACAACCTCATTGACTGGGGTGACCACCTGTTTGCTCAGTATAGCATGGAAAGTATCAATGAAGCGCTGATGATTTACCAGTTGGCGTATGATATATTGGGCAAGCGTCCGGAGCAACTTGGGGCTTGTCCGGAATCGGAAGACGCCGCATTTACCTATAATGCCCTGGAAGCGCAAAACCAATCGAACTGGGATGATGTCCTGGTTGGATTAGAGCATTTGACCCAGCCGGACAATCCGGTGGAGGCTAATCCTGTACCCAATCTGCCCAACCCGCAAAATCAGCTCGATCTGGCATTTTGTATTCCCTTTAACTTGGACTTGCTTCAATATTGGGACCGCGTTGCTGACCGACTCTATAAAATCCGGCATTGCCTCGATATCAATGGCCAACGCAGGCAGTTACCCCTGTTCTCCCCTCCGATCGATCCTATGCTACTGGTGCGCGCCAAAGCAATGGGTCTGAGCCTCGAACAGGCCCTGGAGCTGCTGAATATGCCCACGCCACGTTACCGGTTTACTTATTTGATCGAGCGCGCCAAGCAATACACGCAGATGGTTCAGTCCTTCGGTTCTGCTTTACTCTCGGCCCTCAACAGCAAAGATGCCGAGCAATTGCAGTTGCTGCGTTCGGTACAGGAGCGGGAAATCATGCGGATGGGAAGGGAAGTGAAGAAACAGAATTTGGAGGAGGCAAAGGCACAGATGAAGGTGATTTATGAGACGAAAGCCAATATTAAAAACAGGAAGGATCACTTCCATGATTTAATAGCGGAGGGGCTTCTTGACTCAGAGAATGTACAAGAAATTTCCCTATTCATTGCAAATAATTTATTTATAGCAGAATCAATTTTTCGTCTTATAGGAGTAGGGTGGCCTTTTGGATCTCCAAAAGATAAAGCAAGTGGAATTGCCGACTTTTTTAGAGCAATTGGGACTGGATTCAATGCCATTTCCTCCTCTTTTGCTACACGTGCAGGATTTGTGCGTAGAAAACAAGATTGGGAATTTCAAGAAAAATCCGCCGAACAAGAGCTCAAACAACTTGCTCAACAACTTCTCGCTTCCGAAATCCGCGTAGCCATTGCAGAAAAAGATTTGGAGATGCACGAACGGAGTATGGAGCATTCAGATGAATTGTATGCCTTTTACAGGGATAAATTCACCAACCTGGGCTTGTATAATTTCATGGCGCGTACACTGCACACCTTGCACCGGCAGGCTTACAATATAGCCTATGAAACGGCACTGCAAGCGCAAAAAGCCCTGGAGTTTGAGCGGGAAAAAGTAGATATCATCCGGTTTGATAATTGGGCTGTTGATCGGGCAGGTTTACTCTCCGGCGAGCGGCTGATGCTGCAGATTCAGCAATTGGAGCGGAAGTACGAGGAAGTGAACACCCGCGAACTCGAACTCACCAAACACATTTCGCTTCAACAATTGAATCCAATAGCGGTGCTCCTACTCCGGGAAACAGGAAAATGCAACATTAATATACCGGAAGAATTATATGATCTGGATTTTCCAGGACACTTTAAGCGGCGTATCAAATCGGTGAGCATTACAATACCCTGTGTTGCAGGGCCTTATACGACCATTAATGCTACGCTTCGACTGAATAATAGCAGTACCCGTATTAAGGCGGCAGACAAGCCAACTCTGGACAACATTGGATCTACTCAATCCATTGCCACCAGTTCAGCCCAGGGAGACAGCGGTCTCTTCGAACTCAACTTCCGAGATGAACGCTACCTGCCATTTGAAGGTGCAGGCGCCATCAGCAAATGGTCGTTGGAACTGATGTACGATGAAGATAACCCCGAAGATGCAAAACGCCTCCGCCAGTTCGATTACAATACGATATCAGATGTAATCATGCACGTTCGGTACACCGCGCAGGAAGACAAGGACCTGAAAACGAAGGCCATCGCTAATTTAAAAACCCTAAGCGCACAGTTAGGTGACCAGCCATTGGTTCGCGTGTTTAACCTGCGCCATGACTTCCCCGCGGAGTTTCATGCCTGGAAGCAAAATGGCGTGCTGAATTTGGATTTGATTGAAAACAGGCATTTCCCCTATTTGGCGCAAGGTATGATTGGAAAATTAACCGTCAATTTGCTAACAAACGACGGAACGTCGGACTGGTGGGATAAAAAAAATTATACGCCGTTAACTGTGCCAGGCAAATCGGCTGGTAAATGGCCGGTTAGTTATGCTGGCCAATTTGATGAATCTAAGGACTATTATTTGCAGGTGGACTATAAACTGAATAAATAAGGCTTTTTTTAGCGTTATTGATTTCTAAATAAAGAAGAATAGAGCCTTGGCCTACTGGGCTCCGTTCTTACTGTACCAAAACAATATCAAATATCAAATAATGAAGAAGGGGACTGCCTCAAATCCGCCGATCTGGATAACGTGACTATCGAACTGGCGGGTAAGGCAGCTGGGATTCACCGGTCGGATGAAAGCCAATAAAAGATCGCGCGGTCCTGTTTGCGTGGAATTGGCTCCGTTGGGACCACGTGTCCGCCAAACAGGGCAAACTCCGGCGGCACGCAATATGTCGTCGGAGTTCTCGGCGCGATTGCTGTTATAAAAGAGTAGACTTTACTGGCACGAACTTGAACCAGCCAAGATTATTCGACAGTCTGCTGCATTACAACAATCTCTGACGATAGCGTAACATTGTCAGAACTGCCCCCCGGTTTGTGCTGATGGACTCAATCACACAGCAGCAATATCTTTCCTCCTGCAGGTAATTCCCCCGATACAATCATCTGGAAATAGTACACCCCCCGGGCCGGAAGATCCGATTGCCGGATATGCCATTCCTGGGGCCCAGCAGCAAAAGACTGCCGGCGGTGGAGCACGACGTTGCCCGTCGCGTCCGATACGCGCAGCGACAACTCATCCGGTTTGTTCAATGTAAAGGGCAAAACGACTTCGCTGCAGAACGGATTGGGAAAAGCAGGCTGTATGGAGCGCAAGGTTTGCCCGTTTTCGCCGTCAACGCCGTATTGCATTTTTAACGACGCAAACAACTCGTTTTCAACATCGTACACTTCCGGCAAAATACGTTCGCCGCTTATGCGCAATAATGCCTGCGTACCGGCAGGCGCCGGCATCGACAGGTGCAGCACAAACAAAACCGAATCGGTACCCAGGTTTTTCCGGCCTGATTCATTGACCCAACTGACGGCAATTTTACCTCCCGGATGCACCGCCACATGGGCCTCGCCCAGTATTTCCGGGCGACTGAATTCGATCTCCCGAAGTGATGCCTTTGCCGGATCGAGCGCCAGTTCGAACTGGAAGCCGTCGAGTTGCGACCAGTTTTTTAGCGAAACAGGTATGTCGTATGCAGAGGAAGCCTGCATCGCCATGCCGGGGACCCGAAGCAGCAACGTATCGGTCGGGTTTCGCGCCTCGGCCGGATTGGTGGTATTGTTCAGGTCGCCGATTTTCACCCCGATAAAGTCCTGTTCCACCATATCAGAGTCCAGGGCGCCCAGAAATATGGACTCCGGGAAAGGCACATCGAACGGATTGCCGGGATCGGGGAAGGCATATTTGGCATCAATAAAACGCCAGGAGGTATTGCCTGCAACCGTATCCGTGATACCCAGGATGAGTTTGCGCAACGAGACAATGTCGAATGTGGTGATGGAACCCGAGCGGTTGGCATCGGCCGCAATGAGCCGGTAGGGCGTGTCGAGCGTGTCGAGACCCAGAATGTGTTTGGAGATAAGCACCAGGTCGAAGGTTGACACGCCATTCAGCCAGTTGGCGTTGTTGTGGGGTCTAAGGGTGTAAATATTCGCCGCAGGGACATCCTCAAAAAAATAATATCCGGTACTGTCGCAGTTGGTCGCTTCGAAGAAACCGTCGCCGGCAAGGTCAACGGGGATATCCGCCACCGGAACGGACTGCGGCGTCCTGATCGTGCCTTCGATCTGGAACGATGGCGGCGGCGGCGGCAGACAAGCGCCGGAAGGATCGGTGATGTTGACCGTCGTCTGGCAGGAAGCCGTATTTCCGGCCTCATCGGAAACCGTAAAGACAACCTGCTGCAAACCAGTGCTTTGACAGTCAAATACTTCGGGGAATACGGAAAAGATCAACCCAGCCGCAGGAGAGCAATTGTCGGTCGAGCCGCCGTCAAACAGCGCTGCCGGTGGCATGGCCTGTCCCGATGTATCGAGACTGACGGCCAGGTCGCTTTTGCATACCGCCACAGGCGCGGTGAGGTCTGATACGGTTATGGACATGGTTTGCTGAATGCTGTTGCCGCAATTATCGGTGGCTGTAAACACAACCAGGTGTATTCCAACGGGATACTGCCCCGAAGCATTCGCGCCTCCCGAAGAGGCGTACGAACTGTTGTTTTCTACTGTTATGCCTCCGCAGTCGATCGCCTGAGCGTCCTGAATGGCCACAGAAGCCACGCAACCGGTCTGATCCACCCCGACAGTCACATCGGAGGGAGCAATCAGCACAGGCGGCACGACATCGATGATATCGACGATCTGGGTATGCTCCCATATACCCGTAGAGTCGTCGTTCGGATCGTAAATGCAAAAGTCGATCACCTTCCAACTGCGCAGGATGCGGGTGCACACCGGCGGCGGCGGGTTGGAAAATATCTGATCGGTATAGGTGATCGAGAGCGGCGAACAGTACTGCCCGTCAATCGCCGGTTCACCGGTCGCCGGAGGCTCCGTGGTTGCCGGGTCGGCACAACCGTTTACCGTCACATCCTGTGGAAACACAACATCGATATTGCTTATGCTTTGCAATACGACCTGCTGCACGCAGGATTTTGTATTTCCGGCCTCGTCCACGGCGGTCCAAAGGCGTTGCAACGTACCGGTGTTGCAGGCACTTAACGTACCAAAATCAACAAAATCAATACTTTGCAAGCCGCAATTGTCGGTGGCATCTGCCTGACCGGTCAACTGCGTATCCAGGTGATTCTGCTGACAGGTCAGCACCACATTCGCAGGACAAAAAATATTCGGTTTCAAAAGGTCCCGCACGTTCACTTCCGCAGTACACCGGTTTTCCAGTCCCACCGCATCGGTCACCTTGAGGAAGACCTCCAGCGTTGTACCGATGTCCGCGCAACTGACCTGCAGCGCCGGGAAAAACAGGATGTCGTCGCGACTGATGCTCAACTCAACCGGCCCGCAGTTGTCAAAACTCCCCTGATCGACGGAACCGGCGTTTACAAACCCGATGCCGTTGGTGGACACTGACACTTGCAAATTGGATGAGCAGATGGCCTGTGGAGGACTGGTATCTTCTACCGTGACGGCCAGCGTTGCAGTAGAGGAATTTCCACAGGCGTCGATAGCAGTGTATGTCACGACATGAGTGCCCATTCCAACAGCCGGAAAGGGTCCGAAACCGCTTCCGTAGGCCCAGGAAGTGGTTACCGTTACGGCAGAACAATCGTCCGAGACATCTGCCTGGGGCAGGAACACCGTTCCGGAACACAAAAAACCGTCGGTCCCGACGGTCATGTCGCCGGGCAAAACCATCTCCGGCGGCGTCTTGTCCTGTACCTTGATAATCTGCAACCGGTTGGAAATGGTACCGCTGCAAAAATCGATGGCAGTCCAGGTCCGCAATATGGAAAAACCGGCCGGCGGACAGATGTTGATCATCTGGTCGGCATAGGTGATGCCGAACTCACAATCGGGTGAATTGTCGATCGGAATCCCGTCGACTGTCGGCTGGCCGGTCAGCAGCAGGTCGTAGGGGTCCTGCCCGCACTGGAGCGCGGGGGCAGAAACCCCGTCCAGGCTGGGCGGGAAAACAATCCCTGCGAGCGTTATGTGCTTCAGCCATATTTTCTGAACACAGGTCGTAGAATTGCCCTGTGCATCGGTCACAAACCACGTCCGGTCGATGCGTTTGTTTACCGGAACACCATTCTGAAACGTGCCGCAGGGCAAAGCCTCCTCACTATCGGAATACGTGTAATTCAGTTCGCCGGATGCCGTACAGTTGTCCGTCATTACCGGTAAACCGATTGCCCCCGGCGTGGCATCCTGGTTGCAAAAGATGAATTTTTCAGAACAAACCACAACCGGCGGAAGGGCGTCGTACACTTGAAGCGTACCGGAACAACTGTTGCCTGAAGCAAGATGTTTGACCTGTGCCGTGATCGTTTGCCCGATATAACTGCAATCGAGCGTATTGCCCGAAATAAGAAAGCCCTGCTGGGTAAAAAGTCTCAGTTGCAACTGTCCCGGACAGGAGATAGCGGCATTTGGAGCGATCAGTTGTGTGGTAATCTGTGCCTGGCCGGTGGCGTCGAGGGAGATATTGAGTCCGTCGTTGCAGGAGAGTGTGCATTGGCCGAAGGTGGCGAGCGGCAGCCCCAAAAGGGAAAGCCCTGTCGCGAATAGTAGGTGCACGACATTGGCTGTCAGTGCATTAGCGTAATCGGATCGGGACATTAGCAGACTGATTAAATCGATGATTAAACGATAAAGGCGGCGCCGTTCAGGGGATCCGCATGAAAGGTTTTACCCCCTGAACGGCTCAAATTCAATGCCACAAACTGCGATTAACCGGGATGGCATATGCGATAGGAAATTTTTAACAAGTGGTAAGTGATAAGTCGCAGATGACGTCAATGACAATTCACCCAATCTGCTTCGCCACCCAGCAGGCAAGCGCCTGTATGCTGAGCATGGGGTTGGCGCCGCTGGCAGAGGGGAACAGGCTGCCATCGGCCACAAAAAGGTTGCGCACTTCGCGGGTTTCGCCGTTGGGTTTGACGGGATAGTCCTTGCCGCCACCCATGCGGCAGGTACCCATTTGGTGCGCAGAGAAGAGGCTGAAATGGTTGGCGCCCCAGTTTTTTGCCTGAATTTCTGCCAAAAATGCATCCAAATGCCCGCTGGCCGGACTGAAATGCGCCGGCCGGTTGTGCATGACGGAAATGCGTTGTGCCCCGGCAGCATGGTGCAGGCGCACCGATTCCAGCATACCCCTGAGCAGGTGTCGCTTGTCGTAATCGTTTAGCCTGTAATGAATTACGGGCTGCCCGGATCGTTTTCCCACAGATACTTTCCCGCCAAAGCGGTCACGGGTCAGGCAAATATGAACTCCAAGATGACTGATTTCCGTCAGATCGGCTTTGAAGCGTTCCCCGCCGTCCCAACCCATCGCGAAAGCAGCCAGTCCGGGGTGTAGCGGCGGGCATTCGATACGCACGCCCCAGTTGCAGTCGAGCCGTTCAAACTCCCGCACGATAACCGACATCATCGGGCCGTACCAGGGTTGTGTTTCCTGTTGGTAAAAGGCGCCGACAGCCACCACGGGGTGCAGGTACAGGTTGCGGCCAATCTGGGGGTGCTCCAGACCGCTCCGGAGCAACAAAACAGGCGTATGCAAGGCCCCGGCAGCAACCACGACGCGACGCGCATGGATGCGGAACCCGGTGCCTTCAGCGCCTGTCGCTTCACCGTTTTTCACGATGATCCGCTGTATATCGACATTGGGGAGTATCCGCGCACCATGCGCTACGGCATCCGGCAGAAAAGTCTGTACCGCTCCCTGCTTGATCCCGTAGGCGTCGCCGTAACAGGAAAAGCCTGCGGCCTTCCAGGCGACATCCTGCGGCAGGTTTCCGGGAAAACGCATATTCATCGGAATGGCGCCCGCACGGTATCCCAGTTTGGCGGCGGCATCGAGCAGCAATTGATTCTGGATATCGTGCTGAAAATCCGCGCTAACCGAGTTCCGGCGTTCCACCATGTCAAACCCCTTTTCATAGGCCGGCTCCAGGAAATGCGGGTTGTCGTGCTCCCTGGCCCACTCTTCCAGCACGTAATCCGGCGTGCGTAGCGCACCGGCCCAGTTGATCGTCGTGCCGCCCCCCAGCGTACTGCCCGCCAGCACGGTTACCGCGCCATCCTGCGAGGTAAGCAATCCGCCCGACTCAAAATGCCGGCGCAACATGGGCAATTCCTGTTGGGTAAACGCGTGTGTGGGTGCATAATCCCCTTTTTCAACGATCAGTACATCGTGACCCGCTGCCGCGAGTTCCGCCGCCACGATGCTCCCGCCGGCGCCGCTGCCGATCACCAGCACATCGCAATCCAGCGTCGTCCCCGGTTGCGGCCGAAAGACAGGCAGGGGTGCAGGGTCCGGCTGCACAAATGAATTAAACGGCTGATAACCAATCGTTTTCCAGTTTGGATTAACGGTTGCTCCTGTTGGAATATCACCGAAAAAGATTAATGCCGTGAGTTTGCGCAGCACATTGAATGCGTTGCGCAACTGGGGCAGCGGACTCTCAGCCCAGTGCCGCAGCAGATCGGTGCATTGGGATGGGGTTAGGCGGTCGGCGGGTTTGAGCGGACCAAACCACGTCAGTCCGAGCAAGGGACTTGAGATCAGGAAAAGCAACTGGTCGAACTGTGCCTTGTCTTCGGCTTTGACGCCGGCCAGCAGTTCGAGGATACGCTCGGGCGCCTGGACATCGCTCGGCTTTCTCGCCCAATAGCCGTCGGGGTCGTCCGTTTTTGAAATGGCCGGGATAAAGGCATCACAGAGCGCGGATAAGGCGGAAAGGCGTCGGTTCATGGCGGCAAATATAGCGCACAGGACGCTTCATTCTGCCGCTTTCCATACTCCGGGGTCAGGCAATTTCGCCGCTTGCCAGAATCTCCAGACGGAGCGTCCGGGATGTGGAGGGGTCCAACAAGTCCTCGGAACCGTAGGAAGTGCCCAGGGCGATATCGAGTTCGTACTCGCCGTTGATAGTGGCCACAGCACGATGCACCTTGCCCTCTTCTATCCTGGTATAGGCAATCACCTCGCGGTCAATCAGTTCGCCGCGAATGTTAAAGGTAGCGAGTATGTATTCGTAGTTCAGCAGTTCTGCTTTCCACCAGACGAGCGCGATGAATTCTTTGGTATCGTCGATCGCAAAGCAGGGGACGTATTCCGTAAACTCGTCGTCAGCAACCTCTTCTTCGGTGGGATGTATGAACGTGGAGATCAACGCTTCGGAGAGCGGCGGGTTTTCCGTGCTGAATAAATGATGCGTATCCTCTCCCAGCGTGACAGGCATGCTGACAGGCGGGAATTTGGATACAAAGTCGGCAAAGTTCAATTTCATCGTACAAGTGAATTTTCCGGGTGCAGGTCAGGCAGGAATACCCTGCCCGCTCAAATAAGCCTCAAACCCGGCTAATTGTTCACCCTTGAGCACACGCGGTATCTTGGCCTGGCCATTCAGTTTACCCCGGTTTTCGAGCCAGCGAAGGAACACATCGTTCGACAGCAGTTGCACCCGCACCTCGCGCAGCGCGTAGATGCGCTCTATGGCGTAGTCATCGTTCAGGCGGCACAATTCCGCGTCTACCGCTGTCATAAATGCCTCCGGCGTGACGGACGGATTTTCGACGGATACATACCACTGGTGCGCCCAAAAAGAGCCTTCACGGACGCCAGCTACGGTGAATTCACGGACGCCGGCGTTCAGCAACTTGTCGGCGTGGTTGACGGCGGCGTTCAGGTTGTCGATGGAGAGGTGTTCGCCGCAAACGGATAAAAATTGCTTGGTGCGGCCGGTGAGTTTAAACTCGCACCGGGCGAGATCGGTAAACTGGATCGTATCGCCCAGCAGATAGCGCCATGCTCCCGCATTGGTGCTGATGAGTGTGGCATAAGGCACGCCTTCCTGCACCTCGTTCAGCGACAGGGTTTGGGGAAATGCCGTGCGCAGGTCGCCGTTTTCGTTGAAATTCTCACCGGTAAACGGTACAAATTCAAAGTAGACCCCGCAATCGGTCAGCATGCGCATCGCGCGTGTTTCCGGCCGGTTTTGATAGGAGAAAAAGCCCTCAGAGGCCATGTAACTGTCCACATATTGCATGGGACGACCCAGCATTTGTTCAAAAACAGGCCGGTAAGGCTCGAAAAATACCCCGCCGTGTACAAAGACTTCGAAATTCGGCCATATCTCGTGGATATTCCGCAGTTTGTATTTTTCGATGATGCGTTCCATGATCATCTGCATCCACATGGGATTGCTGACGGCAAAACCGATGTCCCACGAGGGCGCCTCGTCCGCGATTCGCTCTATCCGTTCGCTCCATTCGGGCAGGTCGGTGATATGCCTGCCGGGCTTGTAGTACCGCTCGATCCAGAGGGGCCTGTTCAGTCCGATGATCCCGCTGAGGTCGCCCGACCAGTGCAGGCCTTCCCGTTTGGGCATGGTGCAGGAGCCGACCATCAACATCTGGGTCGTGAACTGTTTGGCGGAAAGGCCGAATTTTGTGATATCGAAAAACAAACGGCGGGAGCCGCGCTTCATACCGCGCAGCATGTCTTCCGTGACAGGTATATATTTGGAAGAGGCCTGACTGGTGCCGCTCGACAGGGCGTAATATGGAATAACACCCGGCCAGCAGACATCCGGCTCATCGGCCAGGTGCGCACGCGACCACCAGCGCTCGTACATGCCCTGGTAATCCGTGGCGGGCACCTGTTCCCTGAAATTCAGCCATGCATTGTCTGAAAGCAGAATATCGGCAAATCCGTGATGGCGGCCAAATGAAGTGTGTTTTGCTTTCTGCAACAGCACAAGCAGCTGCTTGTATTGAAGATCGAAGGCGGTAAGGCGGGGTTGGGCGGCGAGGGAACCCCACTGGGCGCCTTTCCGGATGATTGAGCCAAGCAGCGACATAGGCTAAACGGTATAGAGTGATTTTCAAAAACGGGGGCAAAAATATCCTTTTCGGGGTTGCTGTAAAAAGTTTATGATTTTGTTCACAAACACATCGTCGAACAAACGTACCGGAACCACCAACACGGCGCTACACCCGGTGTATTATTCGTCGGTGGATCAGATACATTCGGCGACGGTATCCCGGCTTTCAGGGTGTTTCCGGAGATATGGGGCAAAACACCTGCAACCCCGGTCTGCACACCCTGTCTTTGATTTCAAGATTCTGACAAACCGCAACCCCAAAATCCGTGCTTTCCAACCGAATCCGCTTTCCACACTTGCCTGAGTTGTGCATGTTGCGCCTGATGCGCAGCAGCATCCTGTTGACGTCGTGATTTACGGGGCTCACTGCATATAAGATGCAGATTCACTGTTTTTGAATGGCATTTTTCCCGGACGGGGCGCTAAATTGATCCTGTCTTACAGATTTGAAGGAGTATTTTATCATACCATAGCAGAGCAATAACACGGAGGTTTTCCAGGCGCTCGACGCAAGTCGGACGCCTGATTCTTTTTTTAGGGGTTGACGGGTTGTCGGGTTGCGGGTTGCGGGTACGGGTTACGGGTTTCTGGTTGTCGGGTTACTGGTTGTCGGGGGGTGGAGGGTAAAAAAACGAGAGAGGTTCAGAGGGCCAGATTGTGATCAAATCATTGATTTACAAAGACTTGAAACTTTTCTAACCACTCTAAACCCCTCTCTAAACGCTATAAACCGCAGACGCCTGCCCGGATCATTCAGGATTGGTCGGCGGGTTTTGCCGCTCGTAAAGATAAGCGCCCAGCATACCCAGTCCACCGAAGATCGCGATAAGGGCAAAAAAGATACCCGTGGCGCTCTCGCCTTCCATGTTCATAGCCTTGGTAATAATGATCGCAAGCAGCAGGCCCAGGCCGGCGCCGACAAACAGCAATCCGTTTTTCAGCGTTTGTGAGGGATTGGCCTGGCGGCGTTGTTTTCTGGGTTCCATCCCGCGCTCGATCATGGCCATGTTTTCCTTGTTCTCAAGGTAGCGGAGTCCCCAAACCATGAAAAAAGCGCCCAAGCCGAGCAAAATGGGGATAAAAATTGCAAATCCTTCGTGCATAATATCAATATTTTTTTGTGAGTAAAAGTTGGTTTTCGTTTACTGATGCCAACTCTGACAGCACAGGATATTATCAGGTTACAGCAGGAGAATTTTTTTTCAAAAATAATTTTAACCTGGTAAAAACACTTCGGCCATCATACAGCGGGCCGAGCCGCCGCCATACGTCTCAATGGTATCGATAGGGCTGTGCAACAGGCGGGTGTGTCTTTCGAGCATGCCGACCTGGACAGGTGTCAGCGCACGGTAGGCCTGCTCCGACATAACCAGAATAGTATCGCCGCCGGCGTTGCGCACCTGGAGCATATTGCCTGCAAAGGCATTCATTTGTTCAAGCGATATCTCCACGATGGCCTTTCCTGTTGCCGCAAACTTTTCTTCCAGCATGCGCCGTTCTTCTGCATCGCGTACGGTATCGAGGCAAATGACAACAAACGTCTCCCCCAGGGCCATCATGACGTTGGTGTGGTATATCTCCTGATTATTGCCGTCCACCGCATGGAACACGACCGGCTGGTAATCGATCTTCCGGCACAAATCATTGAGCAGGCCGGCATCGGTCCGCGGACTGAGACAGGCATAGGCAAGGCGGTTGGGGTGATCGAAAATAATACTGCCCGTTCCTTCGAGGAAACGACCGGCACTTTCGTTGTCTTCCAGATTCAGCCTTTTGGTGATTTGAAAACCGGCCTTCAATACGGCATCGATCACCTCCTGCCGCCGCTCCTGCCGCCGGGTCGGTGCAAACATGGGGTAGGTGACCATCAGACCGTCCTGGTGAAAAGTAACCCAGTTGTTCGGAAACACCGCATCCGGCTTAACCGGTTCCGGTGCATCTTCGGCGACGATGACCTGAACGCCGGCATCGCGAAGCCTGGCAACAAATGCATCGAACTCGCGCAGGGCATTTTGCGCCATGGCCTCGGCACTCATGTTATCGTCGCGGCTCTGGAAGGCATTATTGGCGGCCGTTTCTTCATTAAAGGCAAAATGGGCGGGTCGCACCATGAGGATATGGGATGTTGTCTGTTGTCGCATACCTTGTTTCGTTGACATTTTTTACATTGATGGCAGGGTCAAAGGTAGAGCAAGAGACCTGGTTTGGCGTGAACAAAAACAACCGTATTTTGGCGAAATTTTTTGTCGCACCTTTGCGCATACCGGTGCAATGCCTATGAAACGCTACTGCAGCAACTGCTTTTCCCCACTGCCCTACAAGGCAGAATTTTGCCCGCATTGCGGCCAGAAAAGTTCCAACGGCAAGGTGACCATGGGCTTCCTGCTCCGCAAACTCTGGAACACGACATTTCACCTGGAGGGCAAATTTTTCCGGTCTGCCTGGCAGTTGTTTGTGCCGGGTCTGGTGACAATGGAGTTTTTTAAAGGGAAACAGAACCGTTATCCGCACCCGATGCGGCTTTTCTTTATCACGATGTTCTTTTTCCTGTTTTTTTTCAACCTTTTGATGAAAAGCGGCGGCTCAAAAACCAAAAGCGCCATTTACTCCTATGATACCGAAGGCAAAGTAAAGGGCGACACGATAAGGACAGACGGCGAATCCATCTATGCCCGGCTGGAACATTATGTTGAAATGGAGCAGTTCGCGAGCGACTATGATTCCATGCCTGCCGAATGGCGGACACCGGAAAGCCAAAAGATGCTGGACAGCTTCCTTCGGCTGTACGAAAAGCGCCACCTGCCCAGTTTTGGCGACGACCGCGACGAAAGCCTGCGCAACCTGCTCGACACGCTCGACATTAACCTGATCACCAAACAGATCAGACTCGCCTCGGTCGATGTGGTGCGGTATAGTCCGGAACAAATCATAACGAAGTACGGCATCAATAGCAGTTTTGATAAAATGGCTGTACGCCAGGGTATCAAGTCTATCAAAAACCCCAACGACCTCGTCAATGCATATATCGGCAGTCTGACCTGGTCCATTCTGGCTCAGGTGACCGCAATGGCGGGAATCCTGGGGCTTTTGTACTGGCGGCAGCGAAGGCTGTACGTGGAGCATTTTTTATTCCTCCTGCACTTTCACACCGGGGCCATGCTCGCGTTTATGCTGGCATTGATTGCGATCCTGCTCAAGATTGCCACACCAAAGCTGATGATTCCTGTCCTGCTGATCACCGGAGTAATGATGTACTTTGCCATGCGCCGCTACTACGGTCAGGGCGCGTGGATCACGTTTTTCAAGTGGCTGGCTTACTGTCTTTTGTACTTGTTTGTCTTTAGTGTTCTCTTTACACTCGGGTTACTCGTCGTATTCGCCGTATTTTGAGGTTTTCCATGCAACATCCATACGAAACGGTCATAGGTCTTGAAATCCACGTTCAGTTGAACACCCGCTCGAAGGTATTTTGTGCCGACGACGCTTCGTTTGGCGGCGCGCCCAACACGCAGGTGAGTGCCATAAGCCTGGCACACCCGGGCACGCTCCCGCGCCTGAATGAAGCGGCACTCGGGCACGCCATTCGCCTGGGGCTGGCCCTGGGATGCGAGGTCAACCGGCGCAGCACCTTCGACCGCAAGAATTATTTTTATGCCGACCTCCCGAAAGGCTTTCAAACCACGCAGGATCAGTCGCCGATTTGTATTGGAGGCAGCCTGCGGATCACCCCGGCAGCACCGGATAAAAGTCAGCCGTCTGTCATTCGCATCCACCATATTCACCTCGAAGAAGATGCAGGAAAAAGTCTGCACGACCAGGACCCCGACGATTCGCTGATCGACCTCAACCGCGCCGGTGTGCCCCTGCTGGAGATCGTGACGGAGCCCGACCTGCGCAGCGCGGAGGAAGTGGCTGCTTTTATGACCGAAATCCGACGCCTCGTGCGCTGGATCGGCATCTCTGACGGCAATATGGAGGAAGGTTCGCTGCGCTGCGATGTCAATGTATCTGTTCGCAAACAAGGCGCAACAAGTCTTGGCAACCGCTGCGAGATCAAGAATATGAACTCGATGCGTTTTGCCCGACGTGCCATCGCCTACGAGGTCGACAGGCAAATCGGCATCCTGGAAGGCGGCGGTCGCATAGAGCAGGAAACCCGGGGCTTCGACCCTGCCTCCGGCGCCACCTATTCCCTCCGGGAGAAAGAAGATGCACACGATTACCGGTATTTTCCCGAACCCGACCTGCCGCCGGTCCTCGTAACCGAAACCTGGCTGGAAACCATCCGCGCGGCAATGCCCGCGCTGCCGCAGGATATGGAAGCCGCATTCCGGTCGGACTACGGTCTGCCCGCTCACGATGCCGAAATGCTCACCCAGGAACAAGGCACTACCGCATATTTCATCCGGTTGCTGAAGGCCGGAGATGCCGCGTCGATGGCCCGGCCTGCGGCCAACCTGATCATTAATAAGCTGTTGCCCTGGAGCACCGAAACAGAAATACCGCTGGATGCCTGTCCGGTCAGTCCGGAGCAATGGATGGAGATGCTGACCCTGATCGAAACGGGCAAGATCAGCGCATCGACGGCATATCAGCGCCTGTTTCCTGCCCTGCTCGACAACCCCGCATCGTCGCCCGCACAGTTGGCAGCCGATATGAATCTTTTGCAAAACACCGATACAGCCTATCTCGAGACGGTTGTATCGGCAGTGCTCACGCGTTATCCGGAAAAGGTGGCGGAATACCGGAAAGGGAAAAAGGGACTTATCGGTTTTTTCATGGGCGAGGTCATGAAAGACAGCAAAGGCAAGGCAGACCCCAAAGCCGCCACACAACTGCTGGAACGATTGCTGGCGTAAACACCGGCTGCCCCAGGTCGGTATACCTGCAACAGGACGATTTTAAAAAATCTGTTAATCGGCGGGCAAGGATTTACCCAAGCGTCAACCGTTTGTAATTTTGCAATCTAACCGGATAACAGGAGTCACGCGGATCAGGGGTTGATTCTGGACTTTGAAAATCGAACATTTAGGCACGAGACCTGTAAGGTTTGGCAAACCTTACAGGTCTAAAAGGCTGAAAACCAATTCTCGCTTATTTTCAACCCCTGATTCGCATGACTCCTATTAAAATCTCATTTTCAGCAAAATTGATACTGCCATGCGCACCTTTTCGATTATCGCTTTTCTGCTGTTCAACCTGATACTTTCCCCTTCTGCCGGCGCCCAGGACCAATCTCGTGGCATCGACGACCTCCAGCGCCAAATGCAGGAATGGCAGCAGCGCTTGATGAAGCAATTGCAAAACAGTCCGTTCAACGGACAGGGTCTGGCTACACCGCAGTGGGACACAACGTTTTATTTCCGTTTCGACACCACTTTCGAAAACGGAAGCATGTCCCAGTTCTTTCATTTTTCCCCTTTTGGCGTCGATAGCACCATGCAGGGCGGATTTGGCGACTTCAACCGTTTGTTCGATCGTTTTTTCGACTCCGGAAGTTTTTTCGATCCGCAGACCCCGGGCATGGAGGATTTTCCTTCGGATGATGGCGGGCAGGAAAACACTGACGACGGACTCCTGCCTGAAGAAAGGCTCCGGCTTAAAGAGGAAAACAATCCTTCGGAAAACAACAAATCAAAGTCGAAGCCGGCGCATCCGAAGCCTGATCCGAAGATCAAGACTATCCGGATTTGAGAAAAAGCATATTGTATTGGATGAAAGTTGGCGCAGGTTGAACGCTTTTTGCGTTCTTTGCCGTTGCGTCCGATGAAAAACCATGGACGCGGGCAACAAATGCCGGAGGGCGTTGTTTCAAGTCAAACATTCAAACAGGCGAATCCTAATTCATGCAAACAAACGAACAGGTGGATGTAATCATCTACCGCGTCGGAGAAAAAGGTCTTGAAGTCTTTTTGGTAAATCCTACCGAACAAAGCGGGACCGACGGACAATGGGAAACGATGACGACCGGTGAATTGACGCCGGAGCGCCTGACCAATTGTATCGAACTCGATCCGGTTACCGATGCCTCCGGAGCGGCCCGCAAGGCGATCGCCGTGGAAGCAGACTGGCATGAAATACCCTCGCTTCGCGCCTTGATGTACGAAGATTACAGGGTGGTCAAGGAAAAAGCAAAACAACACATCAGGAGTCTGATCCCCGATCTCGACAAAGGCGCTTTTGTTGCCGTAAAAGAAGCCTTCAAACGCATCTTGCCGGAACAGTACGCCTACCTTAAAGAACTCAAAGACATTATTTCGGAAAAGAACTCCACGAAATACATGTAAATGCCCCTTATTGAACAATCATCGTATCCAGGCCCGCCCTTCTGGCAATTCAACGGACACCTGCAGACCCTCGCCCCGGGTATATTTCGCAACGTAGCAGGCGTCGATTATCAACGCGAAAGAATTCACACGCCGGATGGCGATTTTCTGGACCTGGACTGGATACGCCGCGACAAGTCCCGGTTGGTAATCCTGACACACGGCCTGGAAGGCGACTCGGGACGTCAGTATATTCGCGGCGCAGCAAAACTTTTTTCCAACAACGGATGGGACGTACTGGCCTGGAATTGCCGGTCCTGCTCGGGCGAAATGAACCGGGCATTCCGGATGTACCACCACGGCGACATAGAGGATATCGGAACGGTGGTCCGGCATGCCCTGGCCGGCAGAAAATACGAGGCCGCAGCACTTGTCGGATACAGCATGGGCGCCAATATTTCGATGAAATACCTGGGTGTGATGGGGGAGACATTGCCGCAGGAGATAAAAAGCGCCGCCGTTTTTTCCGCGCCCTGCGACCTGGAGTCGGGCGCCAGTGTGCTCGACCGTTGGCAAAATGCCTTTTACCGCAAGCGCTTTATGCGCGCCCTGATCAAAAAAATACGCGTGAAAAACGAGCAGTTTCCCGGGCGGCTCGACCTTGCCAAACTCGCGGAGATACAGCGCTGGCGCGATTTTGATGAATATTTCAGCGCACCGATTTGCGGCTACCGCGATGCCGCTGATTTTTATAAAAACGCCTCGGCCAAACATTTCATTGGAGGTATCAGGGTCCCTACCCTGCTCGTGAACGCCCAGAACGACCCGATCCTGACGCCTGCATGTATGCCCGTAGAAGTGGCCCGAACCCACGATTTTTTCCATCTGGAGATGCCGGAGAACGGTGGCCATTGCGGTTTTCAGAGTAAAACGGATCGGGAATTTGCCTGGTCGGAGCAGCGGGCACTCGAATTTGTTTCTTCTCATTGACACCATCAATCAGGCCAATGCAAAACATCGCCGAAGTCATCGATAAACTCGAACGCATCACAGATCAGGCCCGCCGTGAGTCGTCACCGATCGGCTATTTTGCGGCAGTCTACCTGAAGATGACCATTGCAGTAAAGGAGGGCATCGAGCAGGGGGTGTTTGAAAACGGGTCGAGAATGGAACAACTCGATGTTCGGTTTGCCGGCAGGTATTTTGAAGCACTGGAAGCCTGGCAGGCAGGAAAACCGGCCTCCAAATCCTGGGATGTAGCCTTTGAGGCGAGCCGCCACGATCACTACACTGTATTGCAACACATCCTGCTGGGTATCAACGCGCATATTAACCTGGACCTCAGTATCGCCGCCTCCCAGACCCGGTCCGGCGACGCCATCCTGGGTTTGCGCCACGACTTCGACCGCATCAACGACATTATTGCCGGATTGACCGATCGCGTACAGGAACGCCTGGCAGACATTTGGCTGCCCTTTGGTGTTTTTGATTATCTTTTGCGGTCGGAAGACGAGGGCTGGCTCGACTTCAGCATTCGCGCCGCGAGAGGTGCTGCGTGGAAAGCCACCACCACCCTGGCCTTTACCCGTCAGCAGGAAATGGAAAAGGCCCTGATACATGATCTGGATACTGCTGTCGCTTTTTTTGCCGGCAAACTCATACGACCGGGATTTCTGGCCCGGCTGGGCCTTAATATCATGCGTCGAACCGAACAAGGCACCGTTTCCGAAAAAATTGACCTTCTGAGACAGATATGAAAAAGACCAGCAACGACGACCGGCTCGAACAGGTAAAACGCCTCCTCGATACGGTATGCGACCCGGAAATACCGGTACTTACCATCGGCGACCTCGGCATTTTGCGCGATGTGGTGTTGCACGAAGACGGTGCAGTAGAAGTCGTCATTACCCCGACATACAGCGGCTGCCCTGCCATGAATGCTATAGAAGTCAATATCCGGGCGGTTTTGCAGGAAGAAGGGTTCGACAACGTCATTGTGACGACAGTGCTGCGACCGGCCTGGACAACCGACTGGCTCAGTGCGGAAGGTCGGCGCAAGTTGAACGCATTCGGCATCGCCCCTCCCGCCGGCGCGAGCCTGGACAAAAGAGCCCTGCTAGGCGAAAGCCATATCCTGAAATGTCCGCATTGCGGCTCCACCAATACGGAGATGATCGCAGCATTCGGCTCCACCGCTTGCAAGGCGCTGTTCCGGTGTCTCGACTGCCTGGAGCCTTTCGACTATTTCAAATGCCATTAGTCGCCTTTCCGACATAACCGGCTTTATACCTACCTGATGCAGGGTAAAATCCCGATGCAGGGCGCAGTCCCCGTAAATCTGGCATTTTATTTCGGATAGTATTTGTAACGCCAGCAAACACCATCAATGACCTAAATGCCTTCATTATGCGACATATTCTCACTTCGCTTTTTTTACTGACCGCCATCAGTTTATCCTTCGCTCAGGGCCGCCGCCTTTATGTTGACGCTTATGCCACCGGTGCCAACACCGGAGCATCTTGGGAAGATGCGTTCACCGACCTCCAATCCGCACTTTTTGCCGCCCAGTCGGGCGACTGCGTGTGGGTTGCCCTTGGAACCTACAAACCTACCGACAACTTTAACCGCGAAGTAAACCTCAACCTGAAAGGGGGCGTAAAACTCTACGGCGGCTTCGCCGGTGTGGAAACGGAATTGGAGCAACGCAACTGGGAGCGCTACAAAACTATCCTGAGTGGCGATATCGGACTGCAAAACGACGATTCCGACAACTCATACACCATCCTGTACACCGAAACTTCCGAACAGCCTACAGTGGTCGACGGATTCACGTTTACCGGTGGCAATGCCGACAACTATGATCCTTTCGCTTCACAGTTTTCAAAAGAAAAATGCGGTGGCGCCATTTATGTGAAGGTGCGCGGCAGTGTCGCTCCGGAGATCCGAAACTGCTCTTTCGAGCGCAATTATGCCCGCGAATTTGGTGGCGCAGTATATGTATATGCCGGCGACGGCAAGGATGAAATGCTTCCTTTCGAAAATTGCTGGTTCGCTGACAACCGTTCCGACGGCACCCTGAAACAGCATGCCGCAAGCGCAACGTTTCGCGTTTTCCCCAATCCGGCCAACAATTCGGCCACCATCGAAGGTGATACGCTCAACGTTATATTTCCGCTACACCTGAGCCTGTTCGACGCATCGGGCAAGATCGTCCGCTCCATGGAAATCCGGGAATCCGCTCCGAGGGTGAGCGTGCAGATATCGCTGACCAACCTAGCGTTCGGCATGTATAATTACCAGATTCTGGATGCCGAGAAAAACGTGCTCGACTCCGGGAAGTTGTGGAAACAATAGGCCACGATCACCATTCCATACGCGCCAGGACCGGTAAATGATCGGAGGGGTAATGACAGTCGCGCGAGTCGCTCAATACGGCATACTGAAGTACGATCAGTTTGTTATCGACAAAAATATAGTCAATTCGCCGCGTCACCGGTTCGTTGAATCGAAATCCGTTGAAGGTGCCGGCGGGACCAAAAGGCAGCGCTTCGCTTGTTTGTCGCGCATCCTGCATTTCTTTCGAAATTAACACAACCGGAGTCTCTTCCGGCTCCGCATTCAAATCGCCCATGAGGATCACTGCCTCATGGGCGATATTCATTTCCGCTATCTTGTTGAGGATCAGGGCAGCCGATTCCCGGCGCGCCGTTTTGCCCACATGATCGAAATGGGTATTGAAGACCCACAGTTTTTTTCTGGCCACGCTGTCGTAAAGTCGCGCGAAGGTGCATATACGCGGCAGCGCAGCATCCCATCCTTTCGATACCGTGTCCGGTGTATCCGACAACCAGAAGGTACCCGAGGCCATCAGCCCGAAACGACTCTTGCGGTAATACAGGGCCGAAAACTCGCCTGCCTGGTCGCCGTCGTCGCGCCCGACGCCGACCCGCGCAAACTCGGGCAACTGTCCGTCGAGATACTGCAACTGGTGCAGCAATCCTTCCTGTATACCAAACACATCCGGCGCATGAAAGCGCAACTGGCCGGCCAGAAAATCACGTCGTTTGGACCAGGCATCGTCGCCGTCGTCGGGACTGTCGTACCGGATGTTGTAGGTAAGCGCAGTGAAAGCGCCCTGCGCATTCAGGATGGCGGGCAGGGAAATGTACAAGGCAAAAATCAGTCGACGCATGGCAGCAAAGTTTGCTGCAAATGTGGAAAAATTTGTTCGTATGCAGGTTGCAGTGCGGGCACGACAATCAAACGCAGTACGTCAACAGCCTTAATCCAGCAGGTAATAGGTAACGGTCATGTTTTCGGTCACAGGTACCTTGTGGCCTTCATGTTTTTCGCCGAACATGCCACCCATCATCTTCATCAGTCCCGAATAAGGGCTGCCGCCACCGGTAAGAGATTCCATATACTTTTCCGGATTGAACCCGTCGAACGCCGACCCGATCTGGTAGACATCGCCCACTTTTTTACCCGCCAGTACTGCTATTTTTTCGGCTTTTTCACGCGATTTTTTGAGCAGTTTGCCATACAGCCGGGTCAGGTCGACTTTATCCTTGTCCACAGTACTGGCAGATTCCACAGAACTGACATAGGCAATGGCGTTAATCCTGGGCAACACCCGGTCCATTTGTGCAACGGAGGTGAAATCGACGGTGATGCCGAGATCGCCACCGCCCATCTGATTGAGTTTTCCGATGGCGCCGAACAAGCCGAGTTGATCGGCAGTTCGTTGCCATTTGATGTTGTTTTGATCCAACAGGTTGATCACTGCTGCCTGTTCATCGGTAAAGTCGGTATGCGGTTCGGAGTAGCCGTCGGATACCGTATCCCGGAACGAAACCATAACGCTGATATGGTTGGCTTCCACCTCTATGGAATCACTGACGGATACCTGGATGGTTTTGAACTGCGCAAAAAGGAAACAGGGGAATGCAAAAAGAAGGGCAACAAGGAGATTTTTCATGGTTCAACAATTTTTAGTGGGTTGAAATATGTAATGATAACAACAACAGCGCGAGAAAAATTCCGGGAATAAAAAAACCGCCCGGATTGTATTCCGGACGGCTTGCGTCTATCTGTATATCCCAATAATCCGGGACTGCTTAACTTTTCACTTCTTCAAACTCGACGTCTTGCGCATCGGTGGAGGCATTTCCGCCGCCTTCTCCGCCCGTGGGACCGCCTGTTGCAGAGCCGTATGGATTCTCCGCACTGCCGCCATTGGTGGCTTGCTGGGCGGCGTATATTTCCTGGCTGGCTGCGTTCCACGCTGCGGTGAGCGTCTCGGTTGCTGCATCGATGCGGCTGATATCCTGCGCTTTATGCGCTTCGCGCAGTTCGCCGAGTGCTTTTTCAATGGCCTCTTTGTGATTGGCCGGCACTTTATCGCCGAACTCGCTGAGTTGTTTTTCCGTCTGGAAGATCAGCGTATCTGCGGCGTTGAGTTTTTCAGCGCGTTCGCGTGTTGCGCGGTCTGCTTCGGCATTGGCTTCGGCTTCGGCTTTCATGCGGGCGATGTCTTCTTTCGACAGACCGGTACCGGCTTCGATGCGGATGTTCTGCTGTTTGCCGGTGCCCTTGTCGAGTGCCGATACGGAGATAATGCCGTTGGCGTCGATATCGAAGGTTACCTCAATCTGCGGAACACCGCGCGGTGCGGGCGGAATGCCGTCGAGAATAAATCGTCCGACGGAGCGGTTGTCGCGGGCCATCGGCCGTTCGCCCTGAAGGATATGAATCTCCACCTGGGGCTGGTTGTCGCTTGCCGTCGAGTACACTTTGGATTTCTTGGTCGGAACCGTGGTATTGGCTTCGATGACAACGTCGTAGATGCCACCCATGGTTTCGATACCGAGCGAAAGCGGCGTGACGTCGAGCAGCACCATGTCTTTCACGCCGGCGTTGCCGGAGAGAATGGCGCCCTGTACGGCAGCGCCGATTGCCACCACCTCATCGGGGTTAACCGAGCGGTTCGGCTTTTTGCCAAAGAACTTTTCCACTTCTTCCTGGATACGCGGGATACGGGTGGAACCGCCCACGAGGATCACCTCGTCCACATCTGCAGGCTTCATGCCCGCATCGGCCAGGGCCTTGCGGCAGGGTTCCAGCGTGCGCTGTACCAGCCCGTCGGTCATTTGCTCGAATTTCGCACGGCTGAGTTTCATGACGAGGTGCTTAGGAACACCGTCTACAGCCGTCACATACGGCAGGTTGATTTCGGTTTCTGCGCTGCTCGACAGTTCGATCTTTGCTTTTTCAGCAGCCTCCTTGAGACGCTGAAGCGCCATCGGATCTTTGCGCAGGTCGATATTTTCCTGGCGTTTGAATTCGTCGGCCAGCCATTCGATCACCACCTGGTCGAAGTCGTCGCCACCGAGGTGCGTGTCGCCGTTGGTGGATTTCACTTCGAATACGCCACCGCCGAGTTCGAGGATAGAGATATCGAAAGTACCGCCGCCAAGGTCATATACGGCAATACGGACATCTTTGTCGCGCTTGTCGAGACCATAAGCCAGCGCAGCCGCCGTAGGCTCGTTCACGAT
The DNA here is from genome assembly GCA_937861115.1 of uncultured Bacteroidota bacterium. Taxonomy (GTDB): domain Bacteria; phylum Bacteroidota; class Bacteroidia; order Chitinophagales; family Saprospiraceae; genus M3007. Next base: position 40,577 of record CALMBD010000036.1, read on the forward strand.
GCGTTTCACATCGAGGCCTGCAATGGCGCCCGCCTCTTTTGTGGCCTGGCGCTGGGAGTCGTTAAAGTAGGCCGGTACGGTAATAACTGCTTCCGTTACCGGTTCGCCGAGATAATCTTCGGCAACTTTTTTCATTTTCTGGAGTACCATGGCGCTGATCTCCTGCGGAGTGTACATGCGCCCGTCGATATCGACGCGGCAGGTATCGTTGTCACCCTTTACCACTTTGTATGGTACACGGCTGATCTCGCTGGTAGACTCGCTGTGGCGCATACCCATGAAGCGCTTGATGGACGACACCGTGCGTTTGGGGTTGGTGATAGCCTGGCGTTTGGCCGGCGCGCCGATTTTGCGCTCGCCATTGTCGAGAAAGCCGACAACGGAAGGAGTAGTGCGTGCGCCCTCATCATTTGCTATGACAACCGGTTCGTTGCCAACCATGACAGAAACGCATGAATTGGTGGTACCAAGGTCAATGCCTATAATTTTGCCCATTGTATTAGTTATATTCGTTGAAGTAATTGAAGTAGGTTTGAATTGGATGCGGTGTCATACAACAACCGACAGTTCGTGTTTATCAATCCCTGTGCCACGCGGGAAAATCTGACGGAATGACAGTTTGATCCTGCTGGCAGAGGTATTTTTGTCAGAAATACAACAAAATGGCTGGCAAAGCGACAGTGGCTGTCTAGAAAACCGTCTTACCTTTGGCCTTTCTTTCAAATCCATTTTTCAAATTCATGCAACAATCCTCTTTTCCCGCTTCCCGATCCGCTGTTACACTTTTTCTTTTCCTGTTTTTTGCCGTTACCGGAGCCTTTTCCCAGGCTCCCGGACACGGCAACGTCTGGTATTTCGGCGCCGGGGTCGGGCTGGACTTCAACAGCGGGCAGCCGGTAAAACTAACCGGCATCAATGTCGATTCCTACGAAGGCTGCGCCATTTACTGTGATGCCGACGGCGCCGTTTTGCTCTATACCAACGGCGGCGGTATTCCTTTCAACGCTATAAACGGCCAGCGCGACGGTATCATCTGGAACCGCGACCAGCAGGTCATGTTCAATATGGGTGATGCGACAGGCGGCGGGTACAGCGCGGCTCAAAGCGCCGTGATCGTCCCGGATATCACTGATACCAACCGGTATTATGTGTTCACGATGGACCACAACACGACGCCGGCCCCGCAAAACCGGGGTATGTCCTATTTTCTGACAGACATGTCGCTCAATGGCGGCCTCGGCGCTGTGGTGCAGGCAGGCGTTCCTGTCTACAAACCGGCCACAGAAGGCATGGCGGCCGTCAAAAAAAGCGACGGTACGCCGGGCTACTGGATCGTTGCCACGGACAAAAACTCGAAAGATTTTGTGCTGGCGCCTTTGACGGCCACCGGCGTTGGTACGCCTGTGGTCCGCCCCCGCGCTGAAGACAGCGATGTCCTGGTGATCAAGGCCAGCCCCCAGGCCAATTCCCTTTGTGTGAATGGCGAAATCTATGATTTTGCCAGCGCTACCGGCACCCTGACATTCCGGGAAAAAGTAACGGCAAGCGGCTACACTTTTTCCTATTCCCCCCGGGGGCGTTATCTGTATGCCCTTGAATCGGACGCCGTCGGTGCGATTGTCCGCTACGACCTTACGGCTGCCGATATTGCCGCTTCAAAGGAAACATTGACGTTCGACAACGAGACACCCGTAGCCGGGCATATGCAAATCGGTCCGGACGGCAACATCTACTGGATAGAGCAACTTTCTGAAGATTTCCTGACGATTCCCCCAACCATCAGCCTGTCGGTAGTGCGCTGTCCCGACGGCGCCACACCCGAAGTCGAGCGCGCATTCATGAAGTTTGATACGGATTTCAATAATGCCGGCGGTTTTTTCACCTCGCTGCCCAACTTCCCGGACTGGATATTCGCCAGAGACAAGGCTGTCGTCACAAGCATTATCACCAGTTGCGACACATCAAAAGTGACCCTCAAGCCTGCCGTGCCAGGGCTCCGTTATTTGTGGTCGAATGGCGCTGCCACCCCAGAGATTGAAGTGTCGGTTGGCCCGGGAGAAACAGCAACATATACCTTGCGTGTAGAAGAGGCCTGCGATTTTACGGATTACAGTTTCCAGGTCACCAATACCGGTAATGTACAGGCGACTATCGAGGCGCCTGTGGTGAAGGATACCTGCTCTGCGCTGCCGCTCACCCTGCAAGTAACGACAGCACCGGGCAGTACTTTTCAATGGTCGGACGGCAGCACCGCCGACAGCCTGCGCATCACAGATTTCGGCGCATACAACGTCACCGTCACCACTTCGTGCGGATCGACGGTCCTATCCTACAACCTGCCCGAGCCCGAGGCTGGATGTTGCTTCCCTTTTACGCCGAATGCTTTCACGCCCAACAACGACGGCGTCAATGATCGCTTTAGTCCGGTACTCCGCGGCTGCGACGTCGAATACCTGGAATTCAATGTCTATTCCCGTTGGGGCGAGTTGATGTACCAGGGCTTCCAGGCCTCCGACCGCTGGGACGGTACCACCCTCAATGGCACGGAAGCGCCTTCCGATATTTATGTGTACACAGCGCGTTACAAACTGGAGGGAGATCCGGCAGAAAATGTAATTCAGGGAAATATTGCCCTGCTGCGCTAGGTAAAAATGACCGGAAAATCTCCTTGTTTTATCTAAAAATCCGGCGAATCTATAATATTGGCAGTTCTTTTGTATCTGATAGCAAGTATGCATTTCGCACCAAAAAATAAATGATCAAATATGCGGTTCCTTCTTCCATTTCTCATGCTTGTCGTGATGGCCGGCTCTTTCATTGTAGGCATGTTTTACCTCATTGCGAGGGTACTTGGGCAACTCAACCTCGACCCTGAAAGCCAGGCGTGGAAAACAACTGTTGAACGCCTGCGCACCCGTCTGATGGCACAGGCTGCCGGAGCGCTGGTGCCCTGGGACCACGAAATGCTTTCGCTGCTCTCACTCAACCAGAAAAGTGTCAAAAAGCCGGGCTTCTTTAACAGCAGCACTTCAGAGGGGGTATTCACCACCATATACCAGGAGCCGGTACTGGCCTATGCTGCCCAAAAGAAAGGGGAAACCAGCGTACTCATTGCCCGCACCAGCGACCGCGAACTCACCTTCCGAACCCGTGGCAAGGAAACAGAAATATGGGTGGGCGGACAGCCTTTCGGTATATTTGTCGACGGCGCACTGATTTCTGCCGGGCGCGGCAACCGCCTCCTCGCTAAAATGGAGGCCGATGCGGGCGACAGGCAGTTTCCGGTATTGATCGGCGATTCGACTGCCGCCGCCATCGCCAATCCGGGCATGGCAGATTCGGCAGGGCCCAACCCCCGGGCGTTGACGATGCTGCGCGAAATCTCTAAAGACGAGGAAAACGCACTGCTCGCCCTGGCCATCATGCAGATGACGAGAGAGGGTTGAGCCATGCCACCGGCAACTTTTTACATTTGCAGAGGTTTAGTTGCGGTTGACGATTAAGACCGACACCTCTACATATGGCGCAATCCAAACCCAAAAAGAGTTTTGCAGAGCAGTTTGCCGCTCTGGGTAACATCCCGCGTTTTTTCAGAATGATCTGGGCCGTTTCGCCGCGCATGGCATTCCTGAATGCTTCGCTGAGACTGGTGCAGGCGGCCATTCCCGTTACCATGTTGTATATCGGCAAACTGATCATCGACACGGTAGTCAGTCTGGTGCAATACTATGAAGACACGCATACGATCGGCGATACGACCGGACTGTATTGGTGGATTGGCGCAGAACTGGGCCTGGCAATAGTCAACAGCCTGCTCAACCGGGGCATTACCCTGACAGAAAGCCTTTTGGGCGATCTGATCAGCAACGACAGCAGCGTACGCATCATGCGACATGCGGCAACACTCGACTTGTTCCAGTTCGAAGATCCCGAGTTTTACGACAAACTCGAACGGGCGCGCACCCAAACCCAGGGCCGTACCATGCTCATGGGAATGGTGATGTCGCAGGTGCAGGACCTGATCTCAATCCTGTTCCTGGTGGGCGGACTGGCGGCGTTCAATCCCTGGCTGATCGTGTTGCTCGTCGTGGCGGTTATCCCCTCTTTCATCGGTGAAACGCATTTTAACCGGCGCTCCTACTCCCTTACCCATTCCTGGACGCCTGAACGCCGGGAACTGGATTATCTTCGATATATCGGCGCCAGCAGTGAAACAGCAAAGGAAATCAAGGTATTCGGGCTGGAAACGTTCATTACCGACCGTTTTAAGAACATTTCAGACAAATATTACGAAGCCAATAAAAACCTGACGCTGCGGCGGGCGGCATGGGGCAGTTTGTTTTCTATCCTGGGTACGGCCTCCTACTACGCCGCTTATGTAGCCATTGTGCTGCAAACCGTAAGAGGAGCCATCACCATCGGTACGCTGACCTTCCTGGCTGGCTCCTTCCAGCGTATGCAGGGACTGCTACAGGGTATTATGAGCCGTTTTTCCAGGGTATCGGAGATGGCTTTGTACCTCCAGGATTTTTTCGGTTTTCTCGAGATCAGGCCGCTCTCCGGTCATCACACCGGCGCCCGGAAAGTACCCAGACCAATCCGGGAGGGATTTGTGTTTGAAAACGTCAGTTTCAAATACCCCAACAGCGAGAAATGGGCCTTGCGCAACCTCAGTTTCACCCTGCACGCCGGAGAAAAACTGGCCCTCGTCGGAGAAAACGGTGCAGGAAAAACCACTATAGTAAAACTGCTTGCCCACCTGTACGAACCGACGGAAGGGCGCATCCTGCTCGACGGTGTCGATTTATGCGACTACGACCCGGACGACCTGCGCCGGGAAATCGGCATTATTTTCCAGGACTATTTCCGGTATGCCTTCACCGTATCGGAGAACATTGCGGTGGGCAACATACCGGAACGCAGCAACAGCGCGCTGATAGAAGAAGCCGCGGGCAAAAGCCTGGCCGATGAAGTGATAGAGGGGTTGCCCAAAAAGTACGAGCAAATGCTGGGCAAGCGCTTTAAGGAGGGTGTGGACCTGAGTGGCGGACAATGGCAAAAAATAGCGCTGGCGCGCGCCTACATGCGCGACGCCCAACTGATCATTCTCGATGAACCGACGGCAGCCCTCGATGCCCGCGCCGAACACGGTGTGTTCATTCGCTTCGCCGAGTTGATCAGGGGCAAGACAGGGGTGCTCATCAGCCACCGGTTCTCGACAGTACGCATGGCCGACCGTATCCTTTTCCTGGAACACGGCCAACTGCTCGAGATCGGGAGCCACGAGGAACTCGTAGCCCAGGGCGGCAAATACGCCGAACTGTTTCGCCTGCAGGCGAAAGGGTATGTGTAAAGAGTTCGCCTACAAATACTTGAGCCACCAGTAGTCGTGCGAGAACTTGTATTTTCCATACCACCTGCACAGGAAGTACATCCCCGCGATCAGCAGCGCCCAGGCGACATAGGCCAGGCCGAGACTTGGCTCATATCCTTCCGGCCACTTAGCCGGGGGATTGGAGAAAAAGTCGACATGCCAGCCTTTGGCAAGGTAGAAATAGGCCCTCGACGCTGCGTTGATGATGGAAAAATGAAGGAAGTAAAAGAAAAACGGCACGCGGCCGAATACCTGCAAAAAAGCGGGAACGGCGCCCCGCCAACGCTCGAACCACAACAACAGCAGCATGCCCGGTCCCAGTGTCATGCACAGGTACAGCAGCGATGGGGGGTACTTGCTGGTATTCAAAAATGACAATAGCGAATAAACAACTCCCTTTTCCTGGGGCGCCCAATGCTGCGCATCGCCGTACCAGTTGGTTGTTCGCAACGCAACAAAAAGCAGGATAATGCCCAGTCCTGCCCGCCAAAGCCACTTTTGCCGGCGTTCGGGCGCCCAGCGCATGACCGGCCCGAAGGCATACCCCAGCGCCATCACACCGACCCAGGGGATCAGCGGATAAACGACCAGAAAACCGAAACTTTGCTCCGCATTGAAAGGTATCCAGCCGAAGCCGATGTGCAGGAAGGTCCACAGCCACCCCAGACTGCCCAGCGTTTCAGGACGGATGCCGTCGAGCAGGTTGTGCCCGGCGATCAGGACAAGTCCGAAGCCGACGACCCAGGGCAACGGCAGGCGGGAAAGTCCGGCCAGCACGATCATCGACACACCGATAACCCAGATCACCTGCCCGAACATAAAACCCTCGTTCCAGGGCCATTCGAACATCCAGCTCAGGTTGATGACGGTAAATTCCAGGAATACAAGCCATAGTCCCCGTACCAGCAGAAAGCGGCTCAACGCACGCGCACTCCCGGCCTTCAGGCCGTACAAATAGGCGCCGGCGCCGGCCAGAAAAACAAAAACCGGCGCACAGAAATGCGTCACCCAGCGGGTGAAGAACCATGCAGGAGTGGTTTGGGAAACGTCTTCCGGAGCAAAAGGTGTGGCGGCAAAAAAATCACGCACGTGGTCGAGCGCCATGATCACAATGACCAGACCACGCAGTACATCAAGCGAGGAAACGCGGTTGGAGGTGTTTTCGTTTTTCATTTTTCTGTTGGCAATGGATGGCTTAATTTTCGCCTAAAATTGAGCAGAAGTTTTGAATTGCCCAATTTCAAGCACCATTACCTTGCAATTCATCGATCTGCATACACACCATCCCTGCGGGGAAACCGATGTACTGGAAATAGAGAGTATCTATCCCGGTCAGTCCCCAAATGGGAAAACGCGCTGGTTTTCGGCCGGACTTCACCCCTGGCATCTCGGAAATACCGGACTCGACGAGGCGGCCGGCTGGCTGCACGATCATGCCGCCAATCCGGACTGCCTGGCCATCGGGGAGGCAGGGCTGGACAAGGTCACCAAAACACCCTGGACGCTTCAGGAGTCGGCGTTTCAGCAATGCATCAGGATCGCGGTGGAGACCGGCAAACCGATGATCATCCACTGCGTGAAAGCCTACGCTGAGGTGACGGCTGCACTCCTGAACGCCCCGTCTGTGCCTGTCGCCATTTTCCACGGTTTCGACAAACACCCTCAAACCGCAAAGATGCTGCTCGATGCCGGTTTCTTTTTGTCCTTTGGCGCTGCCTTGTTTCGTCAAAACAGCCACGCAGCAGAAGCGCTGCAACAAACACCTCCCGATCGTTTTTTTCTGGAAACAGACGATAAAAATCTGGATATCAGGTCAGTATACACACGCGCTGCTGCGATCAGGCACATTTCGCCTGATCAACTGGAAGAACAGATACGGCAGAATTTCATCCGGATTGGGCCTGGCATACCCGGTTGATCCAGCCCGGAATACACCGGAGCAGGAGCATTTAAGATGAATTCGTCTGAACACTTGAATATTTTTGTCCCAAAAACAACACAGTGGCATTCGAAACGGACAAAAACGAAGCGCAATATTCTGACAGCAATGCCGTACCGCACTGGCTCCAGCGCACGGAGCTGCTCGTCGGTGAAGCGGCGCTGGCACGCCTGAAAAACCTTAACGTCATGGTGATCGGCCTTGGCGGTGTGGGCAGTTACGCTGCCGAATTCCTGGCCCGGGCAGGTGTGGGTAAAATGACCATAATAGACGGCGATACTGTTGACCTCACCAATACCAACCGGCAATTGCCCGCCCTGCACAGCACCGTGGGCCAATCCAAAGCCGCCATCATGGCCGGTCGGATGCTCGATATTAACCCCGATCTTGAACTGACGGTCAGGGAGGATTTTCTTACGCCCGAAGCCGTAAAAACGTTTCAGTTCCGCGAATTCGATTATGTATTCGACTGTATTGACTCTGTCCAGCCCAAGCAGTATGTCATTGTCGCCTGCAAACAGCAAAACGTACGCGTCGTGAGCAGCATGGGCGCCGGTGGCCGACTCGACCCTTCCAAGGTCCAGGTGTCTGATATCTCGGCGACATTTAACTGTCCCTTTGCTCAACAGGTCCGCAAAGGGTTGAAACGCAAAGGTGTATGGCGTGGCGTCACGGTGGTGTTCTCCTCCGAACGGGTCGACCGCAGCACCTGTATGATGACCGACGGCAGCAAGTTCAAAAAATCATTCTACGGCACCATATCCTATATACCGGCGCTTTTTGGGCTGCACATGGCAAGCGTGGTCGTGCGGGAAGCGGTGAGGGG
>CALMBD010000037.1 GCA_937861115.1 uncultured Bacteroidota bacterium
CTAATGGCAACAAAGCCAGCGATTTGAGAAATGTTTTTCTATCCATGATTTGCGAGCATCAATTTGATGTTGAAAATTTAAAGATTAAAACATTTAAAAATTGTAAAAGTTTCTGACGTGAAAGGGAAGGGTGCATCACGAGTTGCATAGCGCTTTGTTCATCCATATGAAATTTGAGTAACGATCTTGCCAAGTGGTGGCACACGGGTAATAACTGCCGGTTTTCCTCAGAAAACCGGCAGTTATTACCCGTGTGCCACCACTAAGCCTTATCTCCCCTGCAATAGTATTTGGAAAACAGATCATGTTTATGACTTATGATACCCCGCTTAAAATATTAAATTTTTACACACCTACGACAATTGTCGTAAATAAATTTGGAGATACGACAACTGTCGTAGATATTTGTGCCATCAACGTATAAACAGGTTAGCAATTAAACCGATGGCAAAGAAACCGACATACCAGCCCACGGAGGCCGAACTCGAAATCCTCAAAGTCATTTGGGAAAATGAGCCGGTTTCTGTCCGCGCCATACACGAACAGATATCTGCGGATAAAAACGTGGGTTACACCACTGTTTTGAAGCAGATACAGCGCCTCACGGAAAAAGGCGTGCTCGATAAGGAGATCGTCGACGGGACGCACCTCTACCGGGCAGCCGTTGGCGAAACCGATGTAAAACAACAGTTGGTCGACAAGGTGCTCCACGCCGCATTCGACGGCTCGGCATTGCAGATGATGATGCATGCCCTGGGTAACCAAAAGGCTACAGCCGAGGAACTTCAGGAACTCAAGAACTGGCTCGATAACCAAATTTCAAAAAAATGATGCTGCCCGATTCTTTCTCACTGTTCAGTCAGGCGCTCGGCTGGGCGATCGTTCACTCGCTCTGGCAAGTTACCCTGATCTGGCTCCTGTTCAAAGCCGTCACCTGGCGCCTGGAAGGCCATAATAACGCGGTTTACCTGCTTTCGCTGGCGGCAATGGCTGCCGGTACGATTTGGATGGCCGCAACTTTCAACACCGAATACGAGCGCGTGCTGCAGCAGAACACCGTTGTGCAAGAGTCGGCTGCGCAGGTACAGAACAATACCACCGGTCTGCAAATAACCACCGGGCAGGCAGTTGTGCCGTCAAAACTGCAGTTCGTACAAACTGCGCAACTATGGCTCGAAGGCCATGCCCAACAGATCGGGTGGCTTTGGTTTCTGTGTGCCACCGTATTGTGGCTGCGACTGCTGGGTGGCTACTGGCTTGCCCGGCGCCTCCGGCATTGCGATACTTCCCCGGCCGATACAAACATTCAAAATATCTGCGACGCGTGGGCCGAACGGCTGGGCATCGGGCAAAAAGTCACCCTAAAGGAATCGAAGCGCATCGCGGAACCCCTGACCATCGGCTTTTGGAAGCCGGTCATTCTCTTTCCCGTCGGCTTGTTTGCGGGGCTGACACCATCACAAACAGAGGCACTGTTGCTGCACGAACTGGCGCATATTCGCCGCTACGACTATCTGGTCAACCTGTTTCAACTGGGTCTCGAGGTCGTGTTCTTCTACCACCCCTTGTTCTGGCTGCTTTCGCGGGAAGCGCGCTCCCGCCGTGAGTTTTGCTGCGACGACGTGGTATTGCAGTACACTGCCGATCCATTGCTGTATGCCCGCACGCTCACCGACCTGCAATTATCATTCATTCACGCACAAAACCAGTTTACCATGAATGCCACCGGAAAAAGTAATTTCACAGAAAGAATACTGCGCATCGCAGGTATAACGCCAAACAGATCAATGCGCTCCAACTGGGTAATGCTCCTGTTGTTGCCCCTCCTTGTCGGATTGAGTTCATGGTGGCCCGCCGCACATGCAAAGGCAGACACCGGCACATCCCGGTCCGTTGTTTCCGACGACAACAGGGCTGCCTCCGACCTCATCCGTACAGATTCGGTATCACCCAGACGAAACCGCCCGGAAAGCAGCGTCACCGTTCCGGCCGCCCCGGGCCCTGTCACCCCGGCGACCTCGGGTGTCGAGCCGCCCGCTGCCACGTCGGGACTGGTCGCCGTTCAGGCTGAAAAGATGAACGTGTTGTACATCGGTGTGGAAAACCCTGTCTGCATTGGCGCCGACGGAGTCCCTGTAGAAGACCTTTCACTGCGTTTGGTGGGCAATGGTACGGTTAAGGGAGGTATGGGTAAATACTCCATCAGCGTAACAACGCCCGGCGAAGTGACCATCCAGGTCTATCGCAGCCTTAACGGCAAGGAAAGCCTGTTCAATGAGGTGAAGTACAGGGTAAAGCGTATCCCCGACCCGACGCCTTATATGGCCGGTAAAAAAAGCCAGGCTATCACCAAAGAAGTGTTGCTCCAGGCTACAGGTGTCGACGCCATACTGGAAAACTTCGATTTCGATGCCTACTGCGAGGTTATGGGGTATGAGGTGACCGTTGTGCCGGCAAAAGGCGATCCGGTATCTTATAATGTGACCGGCAGCCAGTTTTCCGATGCGGTACGGAACCTGTTCGGACAAGTAGAAAATGGCAGCGGCATTTACATCGATGAGATCAGGGTAAAATGCCCGGGTGATGCTGCAGCCCGTCATATTGGCGGGATCGCATTCAAGATCAAGGCTGCGGAGTAACGCCCCTTACGTTTCTTCAGGTTAGTTGGCCAAGGTATCTTTTTAACAGTGCCCGATAGGTTTGCGCCGTTTCCTCCAACGCCGTCGACCGGTGTTGCGCTGATTCCAGCAGCGCAACCTTCAGGCGCACATTGGCCCGGTACGCTTTAAAATACAGGAACAACAACGCATCTTCCGGACCCTCGATGCAGGGCCACTCACGCAGGTAAGTCGTCATAAACGCTTCGGCGAGTTCGTGGTGACCGCCGGCGTCGAGATCCATGCACAAAAAAGCCAGTTCATTCAGGATATCTCCCTGCCGGAAGTGTTCGCTGAACTCGATACAATCGAACGCCAGCGGGCCTTCCGGCAGGAGAAATATGTTGCGGGCGTGCAGGTCGCCGTGCCCGTCTACCCAAAATCCCGCCTGTGCGCGTTGTTGCATCCGTTCGCGGTGTTTATCCAGAAAGGTACCGACCTGTTGTTGCCAGGCGTCGAATTGCGCTCCGGCGCTTTCACCCAAAAGCCGTTCCGCTGCTTTTTTCAGCGTGAACAAATCGTTGAAATCGTCGCGGTTGCTCGCGGTAGTGTCTGACACTGCATTTCCCGGCAAGACAACCGAAAGGTGGAATCGAACGAGCATTTTTGCCAGCGCCTCGATATCTTCGGTGGTCACGCCGTTCCGGCGCAGCAGTTTGTCCATCTGGCGTTCATTGTCCATCCGTTTCATGACGACGGCAAAGTCGACCGCTGTTTCCCCGTTGGCGGCAGGGCGTATTTCAGGTTGCCCGTCTTTTGTCAGGCATACCGGCAAGACATCCAGGTACATATCAGGCGCCAGCCGGCGATTGAGTCGCAGTTCTTCACCGCAATAAAACGCCCGTTTTTCCAGCGTGCTGAAGTCCAGAAAAGCCAATTGAAGGGGTTTTTTGATTTTAAAAGCGAAGGCCGGCGTCAGGATCACCCAGGAGATATGTGTTTCGATCAGGGTTGCCCGGGCCTTGGGCCCGGGGAATCTGTTCCCCGTGATGATCGATTGTATTTGGTCGGCGGTCATGACATGCAATTTTACATCAAATCTTCCAGCGTCAGTTCATACCCTCTTTCCAAAACCTTTTTTTCCTGTGCCTGGCGGATGGTCTCCCGTTGCCCCGGGCTGCCGGCCGCCAGCAGGTCGAGCGCCACACGCCATACATCGGCGCGCCAGCCTGCGATGAGTTGGGAGAGCAGCCACTCGTCCATGCGCCCCATCAGCCGGTCCACAACGGCCATAAACGGCGCACGGGGTTCAATGACCGTATCCTGCACGCTGTCGATGGTTTCGGCAATAATTTTGTTGACCGTGAAGCATCAATTCATTTACCCATCGGGCATCTGTAAAACGGCCGTTTTCAATCGCGGCAGCCATGTTGCTGCTCATCATGCCGTAGCAGCGCTGGAAAATATACCGCTGGTCGCCGTTTTTTTCCCAGACATCTGCCTGGGAGAACATGCGGGTTAATAAATGATCGGCCGTGTGCATGGATGCATTAAGTTATGGTGCGAATACCTGCAAAGATCAGTCAACCTGACTGGTTTACATAGGCCTGAATGGCTGCTGTCATTTCGTCGAGGCTTGACTGATCCGACCACAGGACGAGATGTGGCTCCGGGATTGGTTCGTATTCATCCCGGATTTTTTCATAGACGCCGAAATCGGCCTCACTGTCGGGACGCGGCTTTTGCAGCCGTTCGTGTATGGTACGTTCCTGTGCCCGTATCTCCACCCAGTACAGCGCTGCGTTACATTCGGCAGCCAGCCGGCGGAACGGTTCGCGGAGGGATTCCCGGTAGAACGTGCTGTCGACCACGACGTTGCGGCCTTCCAGCAGCGCCGCGCGCGTGCGCTCCTGCAAGGCTGCATACACTTTTTTTTTGTCTTCCGGACGGTAGTGGCCCATCAGGTCCATCTCGCGACGGAGCACATCGCTGTTGAGGTGCAGGGCGCCGGCGTGTGCCGCCCAGGCTTTGGCCAGCGTTGTTTTCCCGGAGCCGGGCAGCCCGGTAATGAGCGTCAGCATGATTGTTCCGTTTGTTTCAGCAGGCGCAATATGGTAAAAGCGGTGGAGTATTTTGCTGCCTTTCCGTAGAAAAATTACGACCTGACGAGGCCGGCGGCGGCTTTACAGCCCATACTGCCTGAAAACCTGAATACTGGTCGGCTTGACACCCGGATGACTTTTAAGACACTGTCGTTCAACAGGCTTTAGGCGGTTTAAAGGATGTTTTCAATAAAAAATTATTGTTTTTCAATAAAAAATATTTGCAAAACAAAAAAAGTCCTGCATATTTGTCCCATCGTTCCACAAACAAAACAGTCTTGTTATGCAAACAACAAAAAATATCGCCCTGCCAAGAATACTGCACTACCTGTTTCTGAGCCTGACGTGCTTTGGGGCCATATGGTGGCTGCTCAACCTTTCGGCCTATTTCAAGACCGGTGATGAGGGGCCGGCTATCCGTGGCTGGGTAACCACAGTAGGGGATTATCAACACACGGTGGTCCCGCATCCGGACGGCAGCGGTGATCTGAAAATGTACAACTGGGGTGAACGGAAGTTTGTCATGCTTGAGTTCTCCGAAATGCAGGGCATACTGAAGTGGCGTTACCTGGGCTATATTTTGCTGGAGAACCTGAAATACATACTGGTCGTTTTCGGCCTGTATCAGATGTACCGCATATTTCGGAACCTCGACCGGAACCTGATGTTCCGCGATGAGAACATCCGGCGTATCCGGCTGATCGCCGTAGCGGTGATGATCTTCCCGATAGCAAGCCAGGTGGCCTCGCGCATCATTGCCGGGGTGACTTACGAGGCAGAGGGACATCTGATCAAAACTGCCATACCACCGCTCCTGTCCGAGCAACTGGTGCTGGGAGGACTGCTGGCCCTCATACTGTTCGCGCTGGCTGAAGTTTTCCGCAACGGAGCCATCCTTCAACAAGAACAAGACCTAACCATCTGAGCCATGCCAATTATCGTAAATGTTGACGTGATGATGGCCCGGCGCAAAATGTCGCTGACCGAACTGGCCGCCAAAGTAGACATCACACTTGCCAACCTTTCCATCCTGAAAACGGGCAAGGCCAAGGCCATCCGTTTCAGTACACTCGAAGCCATTTGCCAGGCGCTGGATTGTCAGCCGGGTGATGTGCTGGAGTATGTCCCGGGTACTGAAGACGTCCGGGCAGAGGAGACGCCGCGTTGATTATCAATCGGGGATAATCGGCCATAAACCGGAAAATGCACTGAATAACGATGCTGAGCGCGTGTATCGTAAGTCGTTTTGCTCTTTGCCGATTCAAAATAGTCTGGAAAACAAAATGCCGGGTGGTGACCATGTGCCACCACCCGGCAAATCAGATAAACCTGTAAATCTTGTAATCGTTGTCTGAATAATGGAGCAGACCACATGGCGGACCTGCGCCCGCCCGCCGCTCCAGTGTTCAAAAGGATTTCTTATCCCCCTCTTTTCCTGCCTCCCCGGGTTCGGGTGGTTGTTTTCGTACGCGTCGCGTCGCCTTTCCGAACCGATTTGGTCGTGGTTGTTTTTTCCGCTTTTACCCGACCGTTTTTGCCTCTGACCGTAGTGGTTGTCGTGCTCTTTTTAACCCCGGCCTTTCCGTTGCGGGTGTTGACCTTCGTCGTAACAGTGCGGGTATGCACTACGGTAGAATGGGTACGCCGCGGTGCGTAAACACGATGTGCGCGGACAACCCGGTGTGTGGTTACGACATGGTAGTGCACGCGATAGGGACGTGCGCGAACGTGGAAAAAGCCCCACGGGTGCGGGCGCCACGGGCGCCACCAGGTGGGGTACACCCGCCAGCGCCAGGGCGATACATACACCGTGTAGGCCGGCCGGTACATATAGCGCACGCAGGGCCAGCCCCATACATTGACGACAACGGCCACCCGCGCTGCCGGGCCGGAGGGGCCGCCGCGCCCGTCGGATTTGACGGCTTCCTCTTCAAAAGGCTCGGCGATCGTCTGATCGCCATAAATATCTTCATCGCCTATGATCTGTAATATGGCGTTCTCGGCGCCTGTTTTTTCGAGTTCGATCACGGCGATATCCTGTGATTCCGTTTCGCTGACGGGAACCTGAAGCACGATCGCGTGTACGTCGCCGTCCATGTTATCGACAACACGGATGTAGTCCGTCTCGCCGTCTTCATTCAGGTCCAGGTTGTTGACAGAATTGTCTTCGCTGTTCAGGGCCTTTTCAAAGGCCTCGGGCGACTCTGCCATTTTGAACAATTCGAGGGCGCCTTCCAGACTGAAGTGATCGCCGGGCAGTCCGGTGCTGTCGGCCTCGGTAGCGGTCTGCTCATCCTGAGCAGCGAGAGGGAGCGTGAGCGACACCAGCAGCAGTGCGCTCAGAAAAAATGAGGTGCGGTGGATTTTCATTGATAACATTTTTGAATAAAACTGATTTTGGAATAGGATGCCGGAAGGTCCGGCAGTGTTTTTTTGACCTGCATTGTTTGCGGTAGTTTAATCGGCAGTCTCTTAAAGATATCTTAAAGGGTCTTAAAACGCGCGTTTCAGCCATTTTTTGAAACGCTGGATGGGGTCTTCCTTGCGGGGTTTGAGTTTGCCGTCGTGCGTCATATTGTTGTCGAAGTGGTACTGGAGTTCTACGGCATAGTTTCTTTCCGCCTCGCCGCTCTGCATCAACTGCGCGATAAATGGTGTGACATTGCCGTTCAGCACGCCGTTGACGGAGATCGTCTGGTATTCGCTGCGTCCGATAGGGTTCCGGTTCCGGTTGATCTCGGCCTTGCCGTTTTCGGCAAAATAGTCGGCGTGGAAAATGGCGGGATTTTGTTTTTTCAACCGCTTGGTGCCGCGCCGTTCGTTGCGCCAGGGATGTTCGTTTTTGGGCAACTGGCCGGCCAGAAAAGTCCTTTTCCAGAGGGTTACCTGGTGCGACATGAGAAAACCCGAAGCGGCGTTGTCGAGCCGGGCCAGGTTAAAGCCTTCGATAAAATGCGGCTCAGGCACGGTCCTGTACACTTCCGAGCTGTGCAATTTCACCATGTCCCAGTCGTTTTGGGCTGCCATGTCAAAGAGTTGGCTGAAAAAGGCTGCGTTTACATCTTTGTTGAGCCACATATCCTCCTGAAAATAGAGCACGTAATCCTCTTCGATTTTTTCCGTCAGCAGATGCCTGAGCCGGTCCGACCATTCGCCTGTTCCCGATTTGATGTTCCGGAAACCGGCGATGTCCACATCTTTTTCCTCAGTGGCGAAGTAGCAGTTGCAGGGGATATCGCGGTCCCAGTGCTTCGCGAAGAAATATGCAAAACCGCGGTACAGGAACTCGTACCGGTCGCAACTGTGCACCAGCAGTGCTACTTTGTTTTGTTTGCCGCTCATGGAGTAACAGGTGAGATTTGGCCAAAAATGCAGTTTTTTGGAATAGCGGATGCGTAAAGTTAATCATTGCGTGGCTTTTGGGTACCCCGCGATGGCTGGAGTTTTCTTGTCCGTACCGCCTTCCATACCTCGAACCAGCCTACCGAGACCAATGCTGTTGCGAGACAAAGCCCCATATCTGCCGGGGTGATCGGACCAAGCCTGAAAAGTTCACGCAGTGTCGGGACGGTAAAAATAGCGGCGGCGATGGCCGTTGATACCCCGATAATCCACCACAGCAGGTTATTCCGGTACAAAATGGTTGTCGCAACGGTGTACTCAAAGGAGCGGTTAGCGAGGGTGAGGAAAATATTGGCGGCCAGCATGGTGAAGAAAACAAATGAGCGTGTCGTCGGCTCGTCGTACCCACGGAATATGGCGAGGTGGTACATGGCAAAGATGCCGCCGGTGATCGCCATCCCCTGGACAAGACTGAGCGACAGCTCATGCCAGGAGAAAAGGTTGGAAGAGGTGTTTCTCGGCGGTTTCAGGAGCACATTCGGCTCGGCGGGCTCGTTTTCAAAAGCCACTGCACAGACGGGGTCCATGATCAGTTCTAGAAAAATGACGTGTATGGGCATCAACATGTGCAGGTAAGGCCAGCCGAAAAGGAGCGGCAGCAGTACCACCAGCACAATAGGCAGGTGTATGGAAATCACGTACCGGATGGCCTTGCGGAGGTTGTTGTAGATACGCCGGCCCGTT
Source organism: uncultured Bacteroidota bacterium (assembly GCA_937861115.1). Lineage (GTDB taxonomy): Bacteria > Bacteroidota > Bacteroidia > Chitinophagales > Saprospiraceae > M3007. The sequence continues at coordinate 8,786 of CALMBD010000037.1, forward strand.
TTGATGGCTTTGATCATATGCCCGAGGTCGTCGTCGAGCAGTACCATCGAGGCGGCCCCTTTTGCAATTTCGGTACCGCGGCGCCCCATCGCCACCCCTACCGGCGCCGCTTTTAAAGCCGGACCGTCGTTGACGCCATCGCCGGTCATGGCGACCACTTCGCCGTTTGCCTTGAGCGCTTCCACGATGCGGAGTTTGGCTGCCGGAAACATCCGTGCAAAAACCGTGGTTCGGGCGGCGGCCTCCTGAAGTTGATGGTCGGTCATTTGCATGACCGCTTCGCCTGCCACTGCCTCGCCCGATACCCTTATTCCGCTTTCGCGGGCAATATTCATCGCCGTTTCCGGGTAGTCGCCCGTGATCATTTTCACAGCAATGCCGGCATCATAAAACCCCGCCATTACCCTGGCAATACCGGGTTTGGGCGGATCGTACAGCGCGACCATGCCCTCCATCTTCCAGGGGAAATCGTCCTGGTCGGCGGGCCAGGCGCCGTTGTCCCACCGGGCACTCGCCACACCCAGCACGCGAAACCCCTTGCCGGCCATGGTCATGGTTTGTCGTTCGACCTCTACTGCTTGTTCCTTGCTGAGCTTGCACACGCGTACAATGCGTTCCACGGCGCCTTTGGTAGCGACAATACGTTCTCCACCGGCATTTTCGTGCACATGGGTCATCATGGGCGGTATCCCGGAGAGCGGGTATTCGTGTACCAGGTCGAACGACTTGCGGCGATCTTCGGTCGTTTTTTGTTCATAAGCCTGGTGGATCGCCTTTTCCATGGCGTCGAAGGGCTGCGGCTCGCTGGCCCACATCGCCCATTCCAGCACCATACCGGCGCCGGAGTAGTCGCTGACCTCGGCCACACTCATGCGGTTTTCGGTGATTGTCCCTGTTTTGTCGAGACAGATCACGGTAGCCGCGCCGAGACTTTCCACGGTTTTGGGCTGTTTTACCAGTACCTGCTGGCGTGTCATGCGGTAGGCGCCCAGTGCCATGAAAGTAGTAAACGCAACGGGTATTTCCTCCGGGACCAGGGCCAGTGCGAAGGCCAGGGAGAACAACAGGGCGTTGAGGAACGAATCCGCATAGGCGTAATTGATGGCCAGTACGATGAGAAAAGCCAGCAGGCCGGCTACCATCATCTGTTTTACAAAGCGGTCGATCTGGCGCTGGAGCGGCGTCGGCTCCGTCTCAATGGATTCGATGGATTTGCCGAGTTTGCCAAATTCCGTGCGTGCGCCCACTGCCGTTACCTCCACGATACCCATTCCGGAAGCCACAGTAGTGCCCTGGTAGAGGCGGTTCTGCCCTTCCGGGATATCCTTGGATACGGGAAGTGACTCCCCCGTCAGCACTGCTTCGTCGACGGTAAGATCGTTTTGTTGTATCAACCGGCCGTCGGCAGCGAGCATTTCCCCCTCTTCAACGACGAGCAGGTCGTGCACCACGATCTCCTCTACCGGAATTTCCAGCCGTTCTCCGCTGCGGATCACCCGGGCGCGGGGCTGGGCAAAATCGCGCAACGCAGCGAGGGCCTTCTCACTCCTGAATTCCTGCACGATCTCGATCAGGATAACAAATACCACAGCGCCAACCATCAACCATGCCTCCGTTGTGTCGCCGATAATAAAGTACAGCCCGCAGGTCAGCAGGAGCAGCATGAAAATGGGCTCCGTGACTATCTCGGCGAGCATGCGGTACAGCGGACGCCTGGGGTGCAGGTAAAGCCGGTTGCTGCCCGACTGCTCGCGGCTGCGGAGCACCTCTTCCGGGGTAAGTCCGGTCAGTTTATCGTGTTCTCTGGTCAAGTTGTTTCTATTTAAGATCGGTACTCATATGCAAGAATAGGTCAAAATACGGGAAAAACCTGCTGATTCAGGGAAACATAATATCAGCACTGTATGTGATGGCAATCATTATTTCTAATGACGGTATCGGCTTCTTTTGCATTACCGAATGGCAGGATTTGAATGGATGGTCCTGCATGCTCATCATTATAAATCAATACAATCAATGGAACCACAAGTAAATTTTATACCGCGCATCGGCGATCATGCGCCCGATTTTGAAGCCGTTACCACACAAGGCAAACTGCGCTTCTCTGAATTTAACAAAGGAAGCTGGGTCATCCTTTTTTCCCACCCGGCTGATTTTACCCCCGTTTGCACGACCGAACTGACCGGTTTTGCCCGGGAAAAGGAATTTTTTGCAGCCTTCAATACAAAATTGATAGGGCTCAGCATCGACAGCATTCACTCGCACGTAGCCTGGGTAAACAATGTGCGGGAAAAAATGGGTGTACTGATGGATTTCCCGATCATCGCCGATATCGATATGTCAGTTTCAAAACTGTACGGCATGCTGCAACCCGGTGAAAGCGAGACTGCCGCCGTACGCGCCGTGTTTTTTATCGATCCGACCGGAAAAATACGGCTGATCATGTACTACCCGCTTAATATCGGTAGAAACATGGAAGAGATCAAGCGGGTATTGACGGCGTTGCAAACTGCCGATGAAAACAAGGTAGCCATGCCGTTGAACTGGAAAAAAGGCGAAAAAGTGATCGTGCCACCCCCCAAAACGCTCACGGAACTCGAAGAACGCCTGGCCAGTTCGTACGAAATGGTCGATTTCTACCTGGCTAAAAAAGAACTCGTTTGACAATGGCGCGCTACATCCGCTTTTTCGGTGAACTGTCCATCGACGATATCCCCTCAGTGGGAGGGAAGAATGCGTCGCTGGGTGAAATGTACCGGCAACTTACGCCGGGAGGCATCCGTGTGCCGGATGGTTTTGCCGTTACGGCTGATGCATTCCGCCATTTTCTGGAGGCCAATGGGCTGCACCGGCCGCTGACTGCGTTGATGGGACAACTCGATCGCAAGACTTTTTCCAACCTTCAGTCGACCGGTGCAAGCGCCCGGGCCCTCTTGCTGGATGCCGCCATGCCCGACGACCTGGCAGCGGATATCCGGCAGGCCTATCGCCAACTGGCGGGTGATGACAAGCAGGTGTCCTTCGCCGTGCGCAGCAGTGCCACGGCGGAGGATTTGCCTAATGCCAGTTTTGCCGGCCAGCACGAGACCTATCTCAATGTTCAGGGGGAGGAAGGTGTTGTTCAGGCCGTACAGCGTTGTTTTGCCTCTCTCTTTACCGACCGGGCCATCAAATACCGCGAAGACAACGGCTTTGCACACATGCAAGTGGCCTTGTCTGTCGGGGTACAGCGCATGGTCCGCTCCGACCTTGCCTGCGCCGGAATAGCCTTCACCATCGAACCGGATTCCGGTTTCCGCGATATTATCCTGATCTCGGGCGTGTACGGTTTGGGGGAGAATATTGTGCAGGGCGCTGTCACACCCGATGAATTTTATGTGTTCAAGCCAACCCTTCGCGCGGGGAAAAACCCGGTGGTGATGAAAAAACGGGGCGAAAAGGCCAAAACCATGATCTATGCCCCTGCAGGAAGCGCGGAAAGCACGCTCAACCTCGAAACCCCTGCAGAAAGACGCAGGCAGTTCGTCCTCACGGACGATGAGATCCGAACGCTGGCCGACTGGTCGCTCCGCATCGAGGAGCACTACGACAAGCCCATGGATATCGAATGGGCTAAAGATGGCCTCAGCGGCGAACTGTTTATCGTTCAGGCACGACCGGAAACGGTGGTCAGCCGCAGAAACCCCTACCGGATGACCGAGTACAAACTCCTCGGTAAAAGCAAGGTGCTGGCCAAAGGCCAGGCCGTGGGCAACAGGATCAGTTCCGGTACGGCGCGGGTGCTGAATTCGCCCGCCGATTCGGACAAACTCCAGCCCGGCGACATCCTGGTGACCGACATAACCAGTCCCGACTGGGACCCCATCCTCAAAAAGGCCGGCGCGATCGTGACCAACAAGGGCGGTCGCACAAGCCATGCCTCTATCGTCGCCCGCGAACTGGGTGTGGTGGCCATTGTGGGCACAGGCAATGCCACGGAGGCCATCCGCGACGGACAGACTGTGACTGCCTCCTGCGCCGAAAGCGAGATGGGGAAGGTGTACGACGGCGCCCTGCAGTGGACCGAAAAGGAACTGGACCTTTCGGGCATTCACATGCCGCGAACGGCTCCCATGCTGATCGTGGCCGATCCGGATAAGGCATACAAGTTGTCGTTCTATCCCAATCAGGGTGTCGGTCTGATGCGGCTCGAATTTGTCATCAACAACGCCATCCGCGTGCACCCTATGGCGCTGGCGCATTTTGACACCCTGGAGGACGAAGCGACCCGGACGGAGATCGAGAAAATTACCGCCGGTTACCCCGATAAAAAGACATTTTTTGTCGAAAGGCTTGCCGAGGCGGTGGCCAACATCGCCTGCGCTTTTTATCCCAGGGATGTTATCGTGCGCATGAGCGATTTTAAAACGAATGAATACGCACACCTCGTCGGTGGACAGTCTTTTGAACCGCTGGAAGAAAACCCCATGCTCGGTTTCAGGGGCGCTTCGCGTTACTACAACGACCGCTACCGCGACGGTTTCCTGCTCGAATGTGCCGCCATGAAAAAGGTGCGCGAAGAGATGGGCCTGACCAACGTCAAACTGATGATTCCTTTTTGCCGGACAGTGGAGGAAGGTGAAAAGGTGGTGGCGCTGATGGCTGAAAACGGACTGAAACGCGGCGAAAACGGGTTGGAGATATACGTTATGGTTGAAATACCGAGCAATGTGATCCTCGCCGAAGCCTTTGCCAAAGTCTTTGACGGATTCTCCATCGGCTCCAACGACCTTACACAACTTACCCTCGGTGTCGACCGCGACTCCGACCTGATCCGCGACCTGTTCGATGAAAACAACGCTGCGGTGAAGACCATGATCGCGACGGCCATTGAAAAGGCCAGGGCTGCCGGGATAAAGATCGGGTTGTGCGGGCAGGCGCCCAGCGATTACCCGGCTTTTGCGCAGTTCCTGGTCAACGAAGGCATTAACAGCATTTCCTTTAACCCCGACGCCTTGTTGCATGGTATTGAAAATATCAATATTGCCGAGGCCGTAAAGACATAAGTGAATCGTTTTCCAAGTCAAACCGCATCGATATACTATGAACCATACCAACCGATTACAAAACAAAGTAGCCATCGTCACCGGTGCTGCAGGAGGCATGGGCGAAGCCACAGCGCGCCTGTTTGCCCAATCCGGCGCAAAAGTGCTGGCTACGGATATCCAGTTTGAAAAAATGGATGCCTGGGTGCAGGCCGCCCAAAAAGAAGGCTTGCCCATTGCGTGTGTCCTGCACGATGTCACCTCGGAGTCTGACTGGCAGACAGTGGTGTCCAAAGCCGTTCATTTGTACGGCGGCATTGATATTCTGGTCAATAATGCCGGCGTTTACCGGCCCCTGGAAACAACCGAAGCGACCAGTCTGGAGCGCTGGAACCAGGTTCTGGCGATCAACCTGAGCAGTGCCTTTTTGGGTGCAAAAACCGCATTGCCGTACCTGAAAAAGAGCGGCAGGGGCGCTATCGTTAATATTTCCTCCATTGCGGGACTGGTCGGTGGCAACGGCGCGGCGTATTCGGCCTCAAAGGCCGGTATGCTGCTGCTGACCAAGGATCAGGCCGTTGAGTTCGCGCCCTTCAACATTCGCGTCAATTCCATACATCCCGGCGGGGTTTTGACCCCCATGACGGAAGCGCTTATCCCCGCCGATCCGGCACAAAAGGCGCAAATGATGCAGATGATGTGCCCGCTGGGGCGTATTGGAGAGGCTATCGAGATCGCCTGGGGGGCATTGTTCCTGGCCTCCGACGAATCCTCCTACATGACCGGCGCCGAACTGGTGATAGATGGCGGGTTGACGGCAAGGTAAAATGGCGTTTTCCTCAACCGAGCGACTCTTTCAACGCACAAACAACACCGAGTTCACATTGCCCTTCAGGTCGGTCTCGACGCGTGGACTGGCCGGGTCAGTCATCCACTGGCCGTCGACAATGAACTTGTACAGGTGTTTGCCTCCGGTAAGCGGCACCTCGGTCGCCCAGCCGGATTCGGTTCGGTGCATTTTTACCTTCTTTTTGTCCCAGTTGTTGAAACTGCCCGTGAGGATCACCTCCTGCGCTGTTTCAAAGCCCTCCAGTTCGAAGCGTACTGGTTTGGTGACACGCAGCACGGAGTTGAATGTGTTGAACTGGTTGACCCTTTTTTCCGGGTTATCCGGGTCTTCCATCCATTGGCCGTCTGCAATAAACTTGTATTCATAAATGCCGGGAGGCAGTATCAGTTGCAGTTCCCAGCCGTCGCCTGTCCGCTTCATGGCCAGGGCCTCTTCATCCCAATTGTTGAAAGTACCCGCCAGGATCACCCTTTGGCTTTCAGCAAATCCCCGGAGCCGGAACAATACATTGCCGGAATCGACAGGTACCGGCGCGGGTACATTCGGGTTTTTGATGTTGTTCCAACCCAGAATACCTCCTTTTTTCAGATCTGCGGACTTGGGCGACGTCCATTGTTCGCCGTTGATGACGAATTTGAACTGCCAGTTCGGCGCGTCGCTGAAGTCTTTGAGGTTTTTGCGCAGCCTGTATAGCCATTCGTTTACGCGCTGCATATGCCATCCTTCCCCCGACCAGTCGTTGAAATTGCCGGAAACCGCCACATCAACAATGTCGAGATCGGAGAAGTCGACCCGGACACTGTCGCGGCCATGGACGGCTTTTTCGTAGATGCGCAGGTCGAACTCGAAAACCACATCGTTGCCATCAAAATAATAGGTGCCGAACTGGTTTTTAGAGGTGTCTGCCTGCGCCATAACCCGGCAGGACATACATACCAGCAGCAGCAGTACTGCTGCAAACCTGATGTGCTTTTCCAAAGTCATGATGCAGCCCATTTCAATAATTTGAACTTCATAATATAGGTGTGCCGGCCGGTAAATTCCTCTTCATTTTAAGGTCTGACAGCCCGGTAGAAAGTTAGACGCCGTTTTTTGTAATTGATACTTACCGGGCACTGGGATAAAAACTCATAACCCAGAATGCCGTCCAGTTGTGTTTCATAGGCAGCGTTTATTTCCCTGAGATTGGTCAGCAGCGTCGCCATCGGCTTTAGAGCGATGGTATCGACGCGGGCGTTTTGCAGCAACCCACTCAAGACTTCGATGCTTTCCTGCCCCATTCCCCTCAGTTTTACCCGGCGGCGGATTTCAAAATTGTTTTTCAGGAATCGTTTGCCGGAACCGGTACTAAGCAGGTTTTGTTCCGCCCCGGAATCCAGACCGAACCATTTGCCTTGCTTTGACCCGAATCCCAGCCAGACCATGGCGATGTGCCCCGACACCTTTATGGCAGCGCCGCCGGTGGGTTTGTACTCCCAATCCGGAACAGGGTCGATGGGGTTTCCCGCGGCATCGGTGCGCACCAGCATCAATACCGAAGTGCCGTAGTCGAACAACACTTCGAAATCGCGGAACACCGAATAACCGATCAGGCCGACAAGGTCTGTTTTTTTTGCTCTTTCGATATGAGACAGATCGATCAATTCGGCCGTAATGCCGGTAGACAAGTGGTTGTCGAGCACAAAAGTATCCGTTCTGGTCGAACCCATTACCCTGACTTTGCCGGTTACCCCGCCGCCGTCTGCCGCCGACAGTTCGCCTGGCTGCCCGAAATGCCGGTAGTTGAGCAACAGCCCAGATGCCCCGGTATCGAAGAAAAAATTGCCTTCCACGCTGTCCACACGTGCCCGGACGGTGATCAGCGTCCCCGTCAGGGTGAACGGCACCCTGATGATGTTGGGGGTGATCCACCCTCCTTCTGTCAGGATGAATTCCCGTTGTGGCTCGACCCGGCCGGGAAAGCCGGCATAGAAGAAAAATATGGGTAGCAGCCCATAACTGCAGTAATACAGGATTGCTTTCATAGATGCGTGTCATGCAGGACTTCCTGCCCTGGCAAAGACACCTGGAATGTGGCGCCGGATGCTTCCCGGCACGATGATATCTCCTTTTCTGCTACGGGAATTACTGCGACGGCTGACCTGCATCATGGGAACATTCCGGCCGGCACGGCCAGATTTGTAGTACAATTATTCCAACCATGACAAAGCTACTTAATGCACTCGTTTTTCTTATCCCCCTGTCGCTGGCTGCACAGGAAGAGGTTGTTTTCAAAAAAGTTACCGTACATGGCGGCTTTGGCGGTCCGTTCGTGGAGTTGACCAGCATTGAAAACCAGTCGGGTTTTCTTGCCGGCGGCGGCGGCGGCGTTATCCTGAACAGTTTTTTTGTCGGCGGTTTCGGCCAGGGCGGCAATTTTGCCATGCACAGCGTCAATGGAAATGAATATCCGATCGATTTTGGTTTCGGCGGACTTTGGCTGGGCTTTACGGCGCCTACGCTGAAATCGGTTCACTTTTACAGCAGCCTGAAAATTGGCGGCGGCACCATTTCGCTCACCCCGAAAGGCGGCAACAGCGAAAACCCCTTTTACGACGACGGGGTATTTGTGGTTCAGCCTGAAGCAGGAGTAGAGGTTAATTTTTTCAAGTGGTTCCGTCTGGCGCTGACGGCCAATTACAGGCTCGTCACTGGCGTCACGCCCAATAATGCGGGAATGCTGCACAACCGCGACTTCAATGCCGCCGGCATGGGACTGACCTTCCGGTTCGGCAAGTTTTACCGAGGCGAAGCAAAACAGTAGGGTAGAGCGCGTTATGCGGTTACTCCGGCCGGTAGGGTTCGTTATACCGGATATCGGTAATTTCCAGTTTGTACCAGGTGAAATCGCCGTCTTTCAACCGCCAGGCCACACTTGAAATCGCCGGAATGCGCAGGCCTTCGAACACGCGGTAGCCGTCCGGGTCGATGGAGATATGCCATTTTTCCAGCGTAGGACCGCCTTTGTGGTCGTAATACCGCATGGCCTCGATGCTTTTCATATCGCCCTCGGGCGTGAAGGTAAATACGGCAGATGCCTCAATCCCGCCGTATCGCATGGTTGCTTTGGCCGAAGTGCTATCCACCTGCTCCCACGTGATATACGTACTCAAGGCTGCCGAGGGCAACCAGCAAATCTCTGCCAGGTAACGAACCATGGCGCCCTGATCGGTTTCCGGCCCTTTGGCGTCGGCTACGGGAAACAGGGACAACAGTTTGATCGTCATATACCCTTTGCCGTTCTCGTATTTATCCCTGGCGATCATGGATACCATCGGCGCTGCCTGTACATCGGCGGTCCAGAAAAATCCGGGTTTATCCACGGTAATAAATTGCCGGGACTCGACGGGCATCCATTTGCCGTCGGGCGTGGTGCGCATTTCTCCCTTCTGATACAGGTGAGCCGTTTTTACGAGGGGGTTCCCAATGGCATTGGAGCGTTCCAGCCATTGCTGCACAACGGGCGGAAGGCTGGCGGCCATCTCGCGGGTCAGCACTGGCGCCGGTTCGACCGTTCGGGGCATAAAAACGGCCAACTCCTGTTGAATCATGCTGTTAAAACGCCATTGTCCAAAGGCGGGAATCAGGACCAATAGCGCGATGATATTGGCGATCGTCCCGAATTTTGCGTCGTTCCACTGCGTGAAAATAAGTATTTGCGACAGCACAACGGCAGCGGCAGCCGGCATCCACCACCCGTCATTTTTCAATAGAAACGCGGCAACGGCGGCGATGAACAACAGAGCGGCGACCAGCCACATCAGTCCTGCCGGTTTGGAGAAATGGCCCGATAACTGGCTCACTTCGCCCAGTTTAAATGCCTTGACAAAGCCCATGAGGTGTATCAGGCCGTGGATGAGCAGGATAAAGGCAAAGAGGTAGCGCATATTGGAATCAATTTTTGGATGAATGGCTTGATATGCTTTTCAGGAAAACCGTCAGACTGAGGAGCCCGCCAACGGTAACGAATGTATAAAACGGCATCAGCGGATCCCAAGGCCCAAGGCCTTTCACGGCAATAAGGGTCGTGCTGGTCATCAGTACCAATCCGTAAAGCGAAGCCTTGACCAGCATCAGGGCGCTTAACAGGAACCCCCAGTTGCGGCGCTGCCACAACAGAATGCCCGCCAGGGCTGAATTGGGCACTACAACGGAAAGGTCGAGCACCATGATCAGGTGGGGGATTTCCGGCAATGTTCCGGAAAATATAAATCGAACGTATTGGCCGCCTTCCACAACTGCCAGGGGAATGGAAATGCAAAACAGGTACAGGCTGATCCATCTTACCGGGGTCGTTTTGCTGAAATGCCCGCTGATATCCCTGATATGCATATTGGAAATACCCGACACCAGTGCGTAAAGCGAAAGGGCAAACAAGGCCACATAAAGCGGGAAAAACTTGTTAAAAGCCGCACCAAACAGGTAAAATGCGTAGTTGTACAGCAGGTAGGTCATAGTGCCCATCCACAGCAGTTTTGCCCGCTGCGAACCTTTTTGGGCATAATACAGTGCAGCGACCAGTACCGGAACCGCTACGGCCAGGGTAATGATATCGTTGCCGAGCCATGCTGTTGTATAGAAGGCGTTGTCGCGGTACAGGCCGGGCAGCAGCAGTCCGCCTGCCGAAGCCGCGGCGGCCAGTGCCGCTGCGACGACCGACAGGGCATGGGCTGTGTTCTGTTTACGCGGTGCCTTCATGCTGAACGAGATAATACTTCATGACCGCCGGTAGCAGGGTCAGCACAAGTATAAGCAAGCCAATTGAAATATAAAACGGTTGAAGCCATGATCCCGGCAGCATTGTCAGTTGCACGGTAATCCAGATGATCACGATCAGGCCGGTGAACAGCGAATACGTCCAGGCCCAGTGCCTTTCGGGATAAATATTGAACACACCTGCCCTGGTTCCGGCAGGCCGGCGCAGCAATCCCCAGCAAACCAGCAGCGGGAATACCCCCATCAGCAGGAACAGAAACAGGCCCGGGATGAAATAACTGCCGAAAGGTGTGCCTTCCAGCCACGCCGGGTCTGCCCCGAAAATGCCGGGATCAGTCATCAGTACCCAGCCGCCGTACAGGGCGCTGGCGCCAAGCAGAAAATGCAGCAGCAACAAGGGATACAAGGCAAAAGGTGTTTTCACGGACTACATGCTGTGTTGAAGGTGGAAGCAATGCGCAAGGTTGTTTGCAAAAAAGTATGATCACTGTCCGGATGTAAAACTCAGTCCCGGCACCGGTTCTCCCGGAAACTTGCCGAAAATCAATCGCACCGCCTCTTCAATCCGGGCATCGGCCTGCTCAGGGTTCAAATGTTCCAGCACGCCAACTGCCGCCCCGCGCCACACCTGTTCCCCCGTGCGGGCGTCCAGGAAGTCGATGATAAGGGTGCCTTCCCGGTAATTGGTCGGACGGATGCGGTGGCAGCGGCCGTATTTTCCGCCGATTTCCTCATCGCACCACCAGTCGCGGATAAAAAACACCTCGTTCTTGATCACCACGTGGTAGTGCAGGATCAGGTCGGGTTTTTCGGTGCAGGGGGTGATCGCATAGCGCCGCAACTGGTCCTCCACCGCGCTCCGGATCTTCTTTTCCGCACGCTGGTTCAGCCACTCCGGGCCATTGTTGCCCTGGCTCACCGTCATGTTGTCGAGCCATTGAAAGGTGTGGTATTTGTACAGGTTGACCCCCGGCTCCTCTTCCGAATAGACCTTGGTGATCGGGGAGCAGGCCTGAACGGAAAGCAGGCACACAACAGCCGCCAGCGTATGCAACAGGTATTTCATGATAACCGGTATTTATTTGAGTATGCCGCAAAAGTCTCCGTTTAGGTCAGGAGAAACGATGATCCGTATCACTCTGCCGGTTGATCGTGCATGAGCCGCTGCCTTAATGTTTCTTTAACAACGACACGCCATGATGCCACGCAACCCCCCCCGGCTGTTTGCCGTATTGGCGGGTACTGACGTCAGATCATTTTTCATTGTTTCAAGTTTTAAAACATTCCAATTATGCGCAACAATATCTTCGGGGCGTTCCTGCTCCTTTTGGCAGCGGTCGGTACTTTCGTCGCCTGCCATAAAAACGACACGGCACAAACCGCAGAAGATTACCTTGACCAGGTCCTGTATTCCGTTCAGAAACGCGGCGGCCTGGGCAAGTACGGTTGTTATGAACTGGTTTTCCCGGTTACGGTCAATTTTCCCGACAGCACCTCGCTTGCGGTGAACTCCTATGATGAAATGAAGGATGCTATCCGCGCATGGTTCGAGGCAAACGGCAATCCGTCGGACCCCGGACACCACCACCACCATGGCGGTGCGGACAGTCTTGGACACCCAACGCTCGCTTTCCCCTTCATGGTTATCTCCCAGGATGGCGAACTCATTACGGTGAACAACGAGACCGAACTGCACGATCTGAAAGTCGCTTGTGGCGGCGGTACGTTTGGGCATCACGACCACCACGGCCACGGACAGCACGGCCTGGCCTGTTTCGAGATACAGTTTCCCATAACGATTGCGTTCCCCGACGGCACCACGGCGGATGCCGCCGACCAGCAGGCACTGCACACGCTGCTGCACGACTGGAAACACAATCATCCCGACCAGAACGGACATCCGGAGATCGTTTTTCCGATACAGGTGATCATGAAAGACGACGGTACGGTGGTGACGGTAAACAGCAAGGCTGAACTGCACGACCTGAAGGAAAACTGCGATTAAGAGGCGGAGGCAATAATCTGAATTGATATTTGCCCCCGGAGACGGCCTTGCCGTTCTTCGGGGGTGTTTTTTTGCGCTATTGCAGTTGGTGAAATTCGGAGATTTCAACAGGAGATTCCAGACATTTGCTGTTGCGTTGACCCGCTAAAATAATCAACTATGCTCGATCAATTACAAGCCCTGCAATCCCGACTCGACGGCGAACTCTTCTTCGACGAACTCATGCGTCACCTCTACGCCACGGATGCCTCCATCTTTCGGGAGTTGCCGCTGGCGGTGGCATACCCCAAACACAAGGAGGATATCCGGAAACTCGTACACTTCGCCCGGGAGCACGGCACATCCCTCATCCCCCGCTCTGCGGGTACTTCGCTGGCAGGGCAGTGCGTGGGCACTGGCATCGTCGTGGATATTTCCAAATACATGACCAAAGTGCTGGAAATCAATACAGAAGAAGGATGGGTGCGCCTGCAGCCCGGCGTAATCCGCGATGAACTGAACGCCATGTTGCGGCCCCTGGGCTTCTTTTTCAGTCCCAATACCTCCACGGCCAACCGCTGCATGCTGGGCGGCATGGTGGGCAACAACTCCTGCGGCACAACCTCCATCGTGTACGGATCCACCCGCGACCACGTACTGGCGCTCGATGTGGTGCTCAGCGACGGTTCGGATGCGCGCTTTTCGGCATTGTCGAAAGCGGAATTCGAGGAAAAAAGAAAAGGCGCCGGGCTGGAGGCGCAATTATATAATCAGGCATACGAGACGCTTTCCCAACCTGCCGTGCAGGCGGAGATACGGGAACAATACCCCAAACCGGCCATCCACCGGCGCAACACAGGTTATGCTATCGATATCCTGCTGGAGTCCGAAATCTTCACCCCCGGCGGCGAAGCCTTCAATTTTTGCAAACTGCTGTCCGGCTCGGAAGGCACGCTGGCCTTTACCACCGAAATCACCCTGCACATCGATCCCCTGCCCGCGCCGCACGACGTGGTGGTGTGCGTGCATTTTGCCGACCTCATGGAATGTATGCGCGCGGTGGTCGCTTCCATGGAACACCAGCCCACTGCCTGCGAACTGATGGACAAACTGGTGCTCGACTGCACCAAGGCCAATCGCGAGCAATCGAAAAACCGCTTTTTTATCGAGGGCGACCCGGCAGCGGTGCTCATGATTGAATTCCGCGGCGATACCAGGGCAGAGGCAGAGGAAAAGGCCAACACCATGATCGCCGACCTGAAGCAGCGCCATTTCGGTTATGCGTACCCGATCGTCGCGGCGCCGCAATCCAAAAGAGTATGGGACCTGCGCAGCGCGGGGCTCGGCGTGTTGTCCAACATGCCCGGCGAGGCCAAAGGCGTCGCCTGTATCGAAGACACCGCCGTGGAACTGGCCGATTTGCCTGCCTATATCCAGGAGTTCGACGACATGATGGCCGGGTTCGGACAGAAATCCGTGTACTACGCCCACGCCGGCGCAGGCGAACTGCACGTGCGCCCCATCCTCAACCTGAAAAAGGAAAGCGACCGGGAAATGCTGCACACGATCGGCGAGTCGATGGCTCGTCTGGTCAAAAAATACAAAGGTTCGCTCAGCGGCGAACACGGCGACGGCCGCGTGCGCGCCGAATTTATCCCGCTGATGATCGGTGAAAAAAACTACCGGCTGTTGCGCGAACTCAAAAACACCTGGGACCCACACGGTATTTTCAACCCCGGCAAGATTGTGGATGCGCCGCCCATGAATACCTCGCTGCGTTACGAAGCCGGACAGCAGGACAAACACTTCGATACCGTGCTGGAATTCAACGACGGCATCCTCCGCGCCGCGGAAAAGTGCAACGGCTCGGGCGACTGCCGCCGCCTCGATTTTGCCGGGGGCACCATGTGCCCGAGTTACCGCGCTACGCGCAACGAAAAAGACAGCACCCGCGCCCGCGCCAACGCGCTGCGCGAGTTCCTCACCCACAGCGACAAAGCCAATCCGTTCGACCGGGAGGAATTGTACGAGGTGATGGAACTCTGTATTTCCTGCAAGGGCTGCACCTCGGAATGTCCCTCCAATGTCGACATGTCGGGCATGAAAGCCGAATTCCTGCACCAGTACCATAAAAGTCACGGTGTGCCTTTCCGTTCGCAGGTCTTTGCCAACATTGCCCAACTCAACCGTTTCGGCGCGCGTATTTCCGGCCTGAGCAACTTTTTCATGCGCAACAGCGTGACCGGCAGCCTGCTCAAAAGCGTGCTCGGCGTGGCGCCCCAACGCAGTCTCCCGCCGATCCACGGCACTGGCCTGCGCAACTGGTTCGCCAAAAACCGGGACCGCCTGACGCCTGCCGCGCCGGAAAAAGGCAAGGTGTACCTGTTCTGCGACGAGTTTACCGACTTTAACGACACCCCCATCGGTATCAAGGCCATTGAACTGCTGACCCGGCTGGGCTACCGCGTGGAAATGCCCGAACACCCCGAAAGCGGCAGGGCGGCCATATCGAAAGGCGTGCTGCTCAAAGCCCGCGACCTGGCCATCCGGAATGTGGCGATCTTTAAGGACCTTGTGACCGACGATACCCCCCTGGTGGGCATCGAGCCTTCCGCCATCCTCAGTTTCCGCGACGAATACCCGCGCATGGTACCCGAGCAGGACAAAGAAACGGCCCGCGCGCTGGGCGGGAATGCCCTGCTGATCGATGAATTTCTCGCCAGGGAAATCCAGCAGGGCCGGATTACTGCCGATGCGTTCACCAAAGCGAAAAAGAAAGTACTGCTGCACGGCCACTGCCACCAGAAAGCGCTGTCGAGCGTCGATCCTTCGGCCTGGCTGCTGGGTCTGCCGGAAAATTATTCCGTAGAGGTGATCCCCTCCGGCTGCTGCGGCATGGCCGGCTCCTTTGGTTATGAAAAGGAACACTACGAGGTTAGTATGAACATCGGCGAACTCGTGCTCTTCCCCGCCGTGCGCCAGGCCGACGACGACGTGATCGTGGCTGCACCGGGCACCAGCTGCCGGCACCAGATACTGGACGGGACCGGGCGGAAGGCGAAGCACCCGGTGGAGGTGTTATGGGAGGCGATGGAGCGGGGATAGCCTGCAAAGGGGGCGCAGTATTCGCGCGCTCACTGCCTCACTGAACAAGAAAATATGAGTCGTCGATACTAAGTTTTATGGTCCGTTATATTTTGCATATCATCCTGTCTTTTAGCGCTTTGCTGCTTGTATCAGCCTGCGCATCGCGTAAGCCCGCCGCTCCCGGTCAGCACAACATGCAGTTGGTCTGGTCCGACGAATTCAACTATTCCGGACTTCCCGACACCGCCAAATGGGGCTACGATACCGGCGACGGTTGCCCGAACCTGTGCGGCTGGGGCAACAATGAACTCCAGCATTACCACGCTGGACATACTGAAAATGCCCGGGTGGAAAACGGATGCCTGGTGATCGAGGCGCGCCGGGAGAAAACGGGTACGCGGGAATATTCCTCCGCCCGCATGGTGAGCAGGCACAAGGGCGACTGGACCTACGGCCGCATCGTCGTAAGGGCAAAATTGCCGCAGGGGCTGGGCGTCTGGCCGGCCATCTGGATGTTGCCTACCGACTGGTCGTACGGCGGCTGGCCGGAAAGCGGTGAAATTGATATTATGGAGTACGTGGGGCACATGCCCGACAGCATTTTCGGTTCCATCCACACCAAAAGGTTCAACCATGTGCAACGAACACAGGTGACCAAAGGCGTGTTCAACACGACGCTGAGCTCGGCATTTCACGATTACAGCATCGAATGGGATGCTGAAAAGATCGACTTCTTTTTCGACGGACAGCAATACCAGACGTTTCAAAACAGACACGAAGGTCCGGATGCCTGGCCATTCGACCGCGATTTTCACCTGATCCTCAATATTGCCGTCGGTGGAAACTGGGGCGGACAAAAGGGCGTCGATACCTCCATCTGGCCGCAACGCATGCTCATCGATTATGTCAGGGTGTACCGGAAGTAATGCCGGCTAAACCGGGAAAACCAACCGCTCCAGTGCTTCCAGGCTGGTCACTTGCTCCTGCCAGCCCGGAATGCGTACCTGTGCATTCAGGTTGCTGTACCGGTGCAGGATCAGGAGGAGCATCAGCCGCCTGCCGAGGGCCGGGTCATTTTGTTTGTATCCATACCCGCGCAGCAGCGCGCGCAGTAAATCGGGATTGCCGGCACACAAAAAGGTGCAGGGCCCCAGCAGGTCGTATTCCCGAAATCCGGTCATGGCATCGCCGAAATCGATCATGCCGGATATGTGCCAACTGCCGTTCTCCGTTTGGTCTGCCAACAGGTTGAACGGCGTGTATTCGCCCGTAAGGATGACTGCTTCGGGGTCGGGAGGTAGCAGGGGCAATGCGCTGCTGACATAAGGGTCCAAATCCCGCAACAACCAATCCGGCATGCCGTAACGCCGATGCCGGGCCGGGTACTCCTCGCATTGCCGCCGGATAAAATCCTGCCACCGGGGCTCCAAATCGGCGAGCCCGCCGACCGGCAGGCGATGTACTTCAGCCATGATCTGTCCGGTTTGATGCAGCATGTCTGTTTTCTCCTGTATCGTACACCCTTCCCATACCTTTTCCAGCATAATGCCGCTCAATTTGCTGATGATGACGTAAGTCCAGCCATCCCGTTCGCCCCGGGCGATCAGGTCCGGTATCGGAATGTTCGTTTTTCCTGCCAGGTGTTGCAGCGTCCGGTATTCGCTTTCCCATTGGTGCCGGTGAAAGGGCGGGAATATCTTGACGATATACCGGTCGTCGACCGATGCCACGAGGTTCGAGCCATCGGTAACAGGTTCTATAACGTCGACGGAAAGCCCGTGGTCCAGACAGATATCGAGGGCTACCCCCAGCCAGTTGTCGGGCTTTTGGCGGAAGCTTTGATAAAAGTTTTCGGAGGTAATGTCGGCTGGTAGGCGCATAGGTAAAGGCTAATGAGCAACGATATAATCATGGAAGGGTTATGAACAATCTCCGGCAAAACCACCACTCCGCTACTGCCCACTGCCCACGGCCACTGCCTTCACCCCCACACGATCCCCGGAATCCACCCGTATCCAGTACACCCCGGCCGGCAGATATTCCGGCAGGGCAACGGCCACCTGTGGCGCGGCACTGAACCCTGCGTTGCTGTGGAGCGATTGAAGGGGCCGACCGGCCATATCCAGCAGTGCAACGGAAATTGTCGTGTCCGGCGCCGTGTCCAGATCAAGCGTGAGCATTGCGCCCGGCGCAGCGGGATTAGGCCAGGCCCTGAAGGCGATATCCCGGGCCGGCTCTGAAACGGCCACCGGCTGCGGGTCGATGAAGAAGGCCACATCCCAGGTGATCTCCGGCAGGTTTAGATTTAATACTCCCCCCATAATACTGACCGGCTCCGTCGATAACAGTGCTCCGGTCAGACAGTGGTAAAAACGTACGAGGTAATCGCCGTTTTGCACATTCTGCACGTGGAGTACCGCGCCGGTTGCGGCAGGGGGAAGTCCACCGGCGTTTGCCGAGGCATGGTTGTAGCGGTTATTCAGCGCCCAGCCGGCAATTTTGTCGAGTTCCGGCGATTTCAGTACATAGGCATCCACTGCCGAGCCAAGCCCGGTCAGGGTGTAACTGGAAATGGAGATCCAGTCGCTTCCGGTATTGTCCACGGCTATTACATGTTGTCCGGCGGGTACATCGATCTGGTAGGTTTGGTTGACCTGTGCGTTTTGCTCCAGTACTTTCACGCCGTCGAGCCAAATGGCGATTTTGGGCAGCACCCCGGCCTGTGCGCCGGTTTTTACCCGGAATTGTCCGGACATGGCCTGTGCGATATGGAATACCGGCGGTCTGCGGTATTGTGTGTTGAATAGCGATCCGTAGAGGTACTGACTCAGGTTTGCGCCCACCGGAGTGACCACGCCGCTGCCGTCGATAGTGAAAAAGGTATCGGCCAGGGCCGACCAGCCGAGTGTAGGCGTCAGCACCAGGTCGGCAGGCACGCCCGTTACCGTGGACTGTGCCGGCGACAGGTTGCCCGAGCGGAAGGGTATGGCAGGGGCTACAGCCGCCAGCGGTCCGAAATGATGGTACAGGTTTTTTGGTTCAACATAGTTGTCCCACCACCAGGTAGCGCCTGCTCCCATGCCCCCGCCGAACAGCGAACCCCACAGGCAGTTGTGCATGTGTATGCCGTCGGGGTCGAGGGCAGCGAGCCCTGTTCCGGAGGTGGTCAGGCCGAACTCCCCGTTCATGGTCGGTTTTCCATAATTGTCGAGGTAATTGCGGATACCGTTTACCAGTACACGTTCCAGGTTGGGCGTTTCGACGTAGTAATGCGTTTGGGTGAAGTTGATGCCGGGCTGGTCCCACACAAGGAAATCGTATTGATCCTGTGCAAAACTGCTGGTCACGAGGTGGTGGTTGGGGTCTTTGTCAACCAGATAGGCGGCCATTTCAGCGTGCCAATCGGCCACCGCGCCTTTTTTATTGGCGAAATCGTCGGTCCAGTCTACCTCGTTGAACAGTTCCCAGGCCATCACATTGCGCGAATACCCCCAACGGGCTGCGATGTAGCGCAGGCGGTTTTTTGTATGGTTTTTCGATGCAGTATTGGTAAAGAAATCCCAGGTATTGGCGCAGGGGCCGCCGTTTGCGGAATTATACGGGCTTTCATCCCAGTTGGGGTTTACATCAGACGAGACCTGGCCGTGGTGTTGAAGGCAAAGCATCATGTACAGGCCGTTTTCGGCACTGAAATCAAGCAGCCAGTCGGTGTAAAACGCGGAACTCTGCTTGTACTTCCGCAACCCGGTAAAACCGGCGACGTTGTTTTTCCATTCCAGTCCAAGCCCCCAATGGCACTGCCATACCCGGAAGAAATTGCCGCCTTCAGCCGCCAGTTTGCCCAGCCAGTTCTTATAATCCGTGTAGGCGTTTCCGCCATACCAGCATATATTTTCCCCGAGCGGGATATACTGCTCGTTGTTGTCGAAAAAAAGGTAATTGGTCTGGTCGCCGCGCACAAAGCCTTTATTAGGGCCTGCCGGAGCACTTGCGGTGAAGGTCTGCTCGGGGAAAGTGCCCGTGCCTGCATTGTTGGTACAGGAAAGCGCGTATTTCCAGGCGCCCGTCTGATCAGGAGAAAAGCGCACCCTGAACTGCCCGCTTCCCACCGGGCTGATCGTACCCGTCTGTTCGTTGGTGACGGTATATGGCTGCATGAAAAAACCGTCCACACTTTTGGTCTGGCCGTCGGGCGCGGTGAAGGTGCAGGCTACCCGGATCTCGTCGTAATTGTAGGGATTGGTCCAGTTGGCGTTGATGTCCAGCAGGATTTCGAATTTGCCCCATTGTTCGACGGTGGTAACCACGGGTGTTGCGGAAACGATAACGGGCGCCTGCGCCCGGGCATTCTTGATGGCCATACAGCAGGATAAAAGGAGGAAGATGTTTTTCATAGGAATCGGAATTTGAGTGAAAAGTAAAAAGAAAGCGCAAATATCTTTGCCCGCCGGTCAAAAATCCGGTACCCTTGAAGATGATACCTGTGTTTCGTTTTGGAATATTATTGGCAATTCAAGCCCTCTTTTCCATTGCATTTCCCGCTTCGGCAATTGCCCAGGGGCAGGCCAATGTTTTGTTGATACTTGCCGACGATATGGGCTGGGGCGACCTCGGGTGCCACGGCAATGATTCTGTTTCTACTCCAAACCTCGACCTGCTGGCGCCGGCAAGCGTGGAATTCGACCGTTTCTACACCAATCCCCTCGGCGCGGCCAGCCGGGCTAGCCTGCTCACCGGCCGCTATGCGCTGCGCACCGGCGTTTCGGGTGTGGCCGGGCGTACTTCGGTCCTGCGCGCCGGGGAGGTGACGATGGCCGAGGTGTTCCGGTCGGCGGGTTACCGCACCGCGCTATTCGGCAAGTGGGCCAACGGACAACAGTACCCCAATACGCCTGCCGGACAGGGTTTCGACACTTTTTTGGGGTTCTATGGAGAGTCTGTAAGTGATTATGTTGACCCGCAACTGGTGCACGACGGCGTCACCGTTCAGCCCAAAGGGTTTATCACGGATATCCTGACCGATAGCGCCGTTCAATTTCTGGCCGGAAACAGGGAACGCCCGTTCTTTTGCTTTATGTCGTTCAACGCGCCCCACAGCCCGCTTCAATGTCCGGATATGTATTTTGACAAGTACAAGTCGGCGGGACTGTCGGACCGGAACGCCGCCATTTACGGGCTGATCGAGAACCTCGACGCCAATGTGGGGCGGCTCCTGCACGCGCTCGACAGCCTGGGCCTCCGCGACGATACCTATGTGGTGTTTCTGAGCGACAACGGCCCGGAAGGCAACCGGTTCAACGGCGGCATGCGGGGTGAAAAGGCATCCGTGTACGAAGGCGGGATTCGGGTGCCTTGCTTCATTCATCGACGCAACTACCTGTCGCCCAGGCACATGGCCGCACCGGCTGCCCATATCGACCTGCTGCCTACCCTGACCGGTTTGTGCGACCTGTCGCTCCCCGGAACACTTCAACCCGACGGAGTGAACCTGTCGCGTATCATGCAGGGGGCGCCCGATCTGCCGGGCAACCGGATGCTGTTCTTCCACCATGCCAATGCCGGCGAAGTCAACGGCCGACGCGATACCCCGTACCCGGGTGTGGTGCGCGCCGGTCGGTTTGCCCTGGTGCTCGACGAGGCGGGCAGTCCGGAACTCTTCAACCTGAAAACCGACCCGGGACAAACAACCGATCTGTATGAAAGCCAGGAAAAGATTGCGATACAACTCGGCGAGCAATATCTGAACTGGTTTATCGGCGTCACCCGCTCTGGTACGACTCCGCCACCGGTTCCCGTGGGCTGGCCGGAAAGTCCCGAAACCGGGTTGCCGGCAAATGAAGCGCAACCCGGCGGGTCCGTCCATTTTCACAAGGGCGGACAGTCGAACGACTGGCTTGAAGGCTGGGTGGATAAGCGCGACACCGCAACCTGGACCATCGATGTGCACACCGCCGGTACATACGCCGTGGCGATTCGCTACAACTGCGACAGCACATTTGCGGGCAGCCGGATGCGCCTTGTCAGCAGTACCGGTGAAATGCTCGATTTCAACCTCGACGAAGCGTCGCTCAGCGAAGAACAACACGGACCCGACCGGACGCCGCGCCGCGAACCCGGTACCAAACGGTGGAAAACAATCGAGGTCGGGAATATCCGCCTGGGCAATGGGCCGCAAACACTCCTCCTGTTGCCGTACAAGCCCAAAGGGGGTATGCTGGAGGTAAAGGCGCTGCTGCTGAAAAAGACCTGATGGCCGCATCGGGAATTTCTACCAATACCTGAAGTCGTGGCGCGGGTGTTGAAAATGGCGCAATAAACAGCGTATTTATGGGGTGTTTTGACGAAAAAGACGCTGATTTTCCGCTCACCGTCCCGAATTGGTCGAAAACGCCGTCCTCCTGCCGGTCAGCCGAATTTTAAAGCGTTCCCGGCATTGCCTGCCGTTCTTGCGGTAAACAATCGAGACCGCCCATGCGACACCATTGCATTTCCATTATTCAGAATTATCACTGGCTATCCTGTTTTTTGCTGACAGGGCTTTTCCTTTTTACCCGTACCGCAAACGCCCAGATGATCACTATTTCGGGAACCATCACTGACGAAAGCGACCGGCCGCTGGAAGCCGCCACAGTCAGTTTGCTGGCTGTGGCCGACAGCGCACTGCTGAAAGCGGAGTTGTCGGGCTCCGATGGCCGGTTCGAGTTTTCGGAAGTTAAACCCGGCGACTACCGCCTGGGTGTGGTCCTGCTGGGCTTTGAAAGGTATGTCGGCGACCCGGTTAAT
The DNA here is from genome assembly GCA_937861115.1 of uncultured Bacteroidota bacterium. GTDB lineage: Bacteria > Bacteroidota > Bacteroidia > Chitinophagales > Saprospiraceae > M3007. The sequence continues at coordinate 31,269 of CALMBD010000037.1, forward strand.
GCCGGAAGCACCATGCTGTTGCCCACCGTCCGGCTCCGGGAAAACGCTGCGGCGCTCCGGGAGGTAAGCGTTGTGGCCCAGAAACCCTTTATAGAAAGGCGCTCCGATCGCCTGATCGTCAATGTGGAAAATAGCATACTGGCTGCCGGCAACAGCGCCATGGACGTGCTGGAGCGCTCTCCGGGCGTCATCGTCGGTCAAAACGACGCGATCACCATTCGCGGGAGGTCGGGCGTGATCGTCATGATCGATGGAAAACCCACCCCGATGTCGGGTCAGGAACTGGCCAATTACCTGCGCGCCATGCCCTCCGGCAGCATCGAACGCATCGAGATCATCACCAACCCCGGCGCCAGGTACGACGCTGCGGGCAATGCAGGTATCATAGATATTCGCCTGAAAAAGGAGAAAAATCTGGGCACAAACGGCTCGCTGTCTGCCAATTACGGGCAGGGCGTATATCCCAAGGCGGGCGCCGGGGTCTCCCTCAACCACCGGACAAAGCAGTTGAACGTTTTCGGCAGCTACAATTACGCTTTCCGAAAGGGCATGAACGACCTCCGGCTGAATCGCGCTTTTTTTGAAGACGGCGTGCGTACCGGGGCGTATGTGCAGCGCAATTACCTGGTTGTGCCCTATCATTTTCACACAACCAGGGTTGGCGCCGATTTCTATCCCGGCAAAAAGACCGTGCTGGGTGTGGTCGCTTCCGCGTCGGTCAACCGGTTCAAACCCCGCGGGGAAAACGTATCGGATGTGGAAAACGGCACCGGCGAGAAAATTTCGGCATTCGGCACGACCAACCAAAGCCGTGATCTTTGGCCGAGTTATGCCTTCAACGGCAACCTGAAGCACAGCCTCGACGATAAAGGCCGCGAACTGACGGTTGACCTGGACTATGCCCGGTTCTGGAATGCAACAGAACAACTGTTCACCACACGCTACTATGGCCTCGATGGACTGGAAAACCGGCTGCCATACCTTTTGTCGGGCGATCTGGACGGTAACCTCGCCATCCGCTCGGCAAAGGCCGACTATACCCATCCTTTCGGTGAAAAGACCAAACTGGAGACGGGCGTAAAGAGCAGTGTCGTGGATGCCGACAATGAACTGGGTTTTTTTGACGAAAGCGACGCGGAACATCCCCTGTACGACAGCACGATCAGCAACCATTTCATTTATCGCGAAAATATCAATGCGGCCTACCTTAACTTCAGCACGGCATGGGTAAAATTCAGCCTCCAGGCGGGTCTGCGTATGGAAAACACCGTCAGCGACGGCAAACAACTGGTCAATGGAGAGTCGTTTAGGCGCAACTATGTCAATTGGTTTCCCAGCGTTTTTCTGAATTACAAGTTCTCCGACCGGTACGAGATGGGCCTGAACATGAGCCGCCGGCTGGACCGGCCTTCATACCAGCAACTCAACCCTTTCAAGTTCTTTCTCGACCCCAGTACCTACCGGGAGGGCAATCCCTTCCTGAACCCGCAGTTTACCTGGTCGTTCGAATGGAACCACACCCTGTTCCAACGCTTCAACGCGACCTTGTCATACGCCCTGACGACCGACAATATCACGCAGGTCATCGGCCCGGTAGAGGGTGTGGACCGCGTGACGGTGCAGACCGACCGCAACCTGGCGCGTTTTGAGTACTACTCCATGAGTGGCAGCGCACCGGTCAATATTACCAAATGGTGGAACACGGTAAACAATATCAATGTCTGGCTCGGTCGCTACCGCGGCGATTTTGCCAACACCAGTCTGGACGACGGCAATGTGGTGCTGCATGTGGTTACCAATCAGTCGTTTATGTTTAACCGTGACTGGTCCGCCGAACTGAATTTCTCCTATCAAACCCGCCATGTTTACGGGTTCATGGACCTCGATCCGATGTGGGGGTTGGGTGCCGGGGTACAAAAGCACCTGTTTAACAAACGCGCCACGGTAAAAATCGCCGTTTCGGATATTTTCTGGACCAATCTTCCCGCAGCCGTTATTCGCTATCGCGAATATGTGGAGCGATTCGATGTGTACCGGGAAACGCGACAGGCGACGGTCTCGCTCTCGTACCGTTTCGGAAACAACCAGGTCGCGCCGTCGCGCCGCCGTACCGGTGGGGCAGAGGATGAAAAGCGCCGCGCCGGCGGACAAGGGTAGGGGAGCCTGTTTAATCTTTCGTTACCTGCTTCACCCAGGTTTTATCGCCCATTTTGACCCTGAAGGTATAGGCGCCATCCGGGAAGCCGGCCAGATCGACCTGAACCCGGACAGACCCGGCAGGTATCTCCCTGTTGACGAGTACCTCTGACGTGGGCGTCAAAACCTGGAGTGTCACATCGTTGTACAGGCCCTTTTTGAAACGCACCGTCGCCTTGCTATTGACCGTATTGGAGCCTAAGGCAATGAGCGGTTCCGAAGCGGTCGTATTGTCGGGGGGAAGGCTGGAATAGAATGGCTGCACCTTGTCGAGTGCGGCAAGTTCATTTTGAGCAGTCACAGGTTGCAGCGTGGTCGCCACGAGCAGCAGAAGCAGGAATGTTTTCATAGCCGTTATTTTTTACAGTAAGTGGATGATTATATGGGATAAGAAACACTTCCTGATAAAAGGTTGCAGGCGGCCTGTATCCTTAACACGTTATACCGACGAACGATCGTTTTTACCGGTCGAGTGCATGGAACATTACGTTGGGCTTCGCCCTATCTTGGCCCTTCAAAACGTTTGATTATGAAACATCGCAGTCTCCTGTTTGCCGTTTTTCAACTTTTTTACCTGAATGTTGTAACTGCCCAGGCGCCCGTTTTTACCAGAGACGATACCCTGCGCGGCAGCATCACGCCCGAGCGCGCCTGGTGGGACCTGACTTTTTACAACCTGAAGGTCAGCGTGAACCCGGCAGCAAAAAGCCTGAGCGGCAGCAATGAAATCCATTACAGGGTACTGAAACCCAATACGGTATTACAGGTCGACCTGCAACCGCCGCTCCTGATCGAGCGGGTGGAACAGGACGGGCAGGCGCTGACGTTCAATCGGGTGGGGCGCAATGCCTGGTATGTGACATTGAGTAAAGAACAGCGACCCGGAGCACGGGAGCATATTACCGTCTGGTACAGTGGGAAACCGCTGGCGGCCAGGAATGCACCGTGGGACGGCGGCTTCAGTTGGGCAAAAGACGGTGCGGGACAGCCGTTCGTGGCCACTTCCTGCCAGGGACTCGGGGCCAGCGTGTGGTGGCCCTGCAAGGATCACATGTACGACGAACCGGATTCGCAGGCAATCGCCGTTACCGTTCCCGAACCGCTGATGGATGTCTCGAATGGCCGCCTTCGGCGCACGACCGATAACGGCGACGGTACACGCACCTTCGAATGGTTTGTGTCAAGCCCTGTCAATAATTACGGTATCAATGTCAATATTGCCGCCTATGCCCATTTTTCCGACACGTTTCAGGGCGAAAAAGGCCCGCTGAGCCTCGATTATTATGTTTTGCCCGAAAACCTGGAAAAAGCCAAAACCCAGTTTCAACAGGTCAAAGGCATGCTGGAGGCTTTCGAGTACTGGTTTGGTCCCTACCCGTTTTATGAAGACGGTTACAAACTGGTGGAGGTGCCCTATCTCGGCATGGAACACCAGAGTTCCGTTACTTACGGGAACGGCTACCGCAACGGCTACCGGGGCACCGACCTGTCCAAAACCGGCTGGGGCCTGAAATGGGATTTTATCATCATTCACGAATCGGGGCACGAGTGGTTTGCCAACAACATCACCTACCGCGACATTGCGGACATGTGGGTACACGAGAGCTTCACCAATTACAGCGAGGGGCTGTATACCGAGTATCATTTCGGGAAAAAAGCGGGCGCCGAGTATATCCGGGGTTGCCGGGGCAATATTGAGAACAGGTCGCCGGTGACGGGTGTTTACGGCGTCAATGCGGAAGGCTCCATAGATATGTATTACAAGGGCGGTAACATGCTGCACACCATCCGGCAGGTGGTAGACGACGACGAAAAGTGGCGCGCCATTTTGCGTGGACTGAACCGCGATTTTTACCACCAAACCGTGGATGGCGCTCAGGTAGAGGCCTATATTATTCAGAAATCGGGAAAAAACCTGCAAAAGGTGTTCGACCAGTACCTGCGGGATACGGCTGTTCCAACGCTGGAATACCGGGTAAAAAAAGGCAGGGTGGAATACCGCTGGACTACCTGTGTCGAAGGGTTCGACATGCCGGTAAAGGTGACCTTGTCGAAGGGCAAGTACGACTTCATCTATCCGACTACCCAATGGAAAAGCAGTCCCTGTAAATTGTCCAGAAACGGCTCCTTTGAGGTCGCTGAAGACTTTTACGTATACTCAAAAAACGTAGACGCAAAGTGATGTACGACACGCATGCGGTCGAAGGTATCGCGATGATTAACAGCAAGACCTGTAAGGTTTTCAAAACCTTACAGGTCTAAAGCGCTGTATGAATTTATCGACGCCCAATCAGTTCCCCTGTCTCAACTCGGCAGGCGCTCCCGGAAATAACCGTACACCCACGTGCCGGCGATAGCGCTCAACAGGGTAACGATGATCACCGAGGCGCCGGTCCCGATCTGGGCGAACAACGGCCCCGGACACGCGCCTGTCATCGCCCAGCCCAGTCCGAAAATCAAACCGCCGATCACATTGCCCTTATTGAAGGTTTTAGGTTGAAAATCAATGGTTTCTCCGTATATCGTCTTGATCCGGAACCGCTTGATGAGCCATACCGATATCATGCCGACGACAACCGCCGTCCCGATAATGCCGTACATATGGAACGACTGCAGGCGGAACATCTCCTGGATGCGAAACCACGAAATAACCTCGGCTTTTACCAGCACGAATCCGAAAAGTATACCGGCAGCGGCATATTTCAGGTTGAACCACCAGGGTTGTTCCAATTCGGAATCGTTGATACAGATGGCGTCCAGTGAGCGAACCTCAAAGTCCGTATTTTTTTCCACGACCTCTGCCGGGGCCGGTATTTGATATGTTTTTTCCATTATTGTAATGACTTGAAAGTAAAAGGTAAATCAGGCATATCCCCTTGTCGTTGCCTGCTGCTTACAGGGCGAGGATATAGGGCAGGATCAAATTGGCCATGATAAATCCGCCTGCCATGAAAGACATGGTGGCGATGAGCGATGGCAACTGAAGGTTGGACAATCCCATGATGGCGTGCCCGGAGGTGCAACCGCCCGCATACCGGGTGCCGAAGCCAACCAGAAAACCGCCCAATACCATCAATACCAACCCGCGGGCGGTGGCCAGGTCTGCCCAGTTGAACAGGTCGGCTGGTACCAGTCCGTCGTAATGCGTGATGCCGTATCCCGACAGTTCAGAGGCCAGTTGAGGGGCTACCTGTACCGGTTCCGGGCTGGCAAACCAGGTGCCGGCAATGAGCGCTCCGACAAAAATGCCGCCCACGAAAAATAGATTCCAGACCTCCCGTTTCCAGTTGTATTTGAAAAATTTGATGTTGGCAGGAATGCAGGCCGCACACACGTGGCGCAGACTGGATGAAATACCGAAGTGTTTGTTCCCGAGGATCAAAAGCAGGGGAACGGTAAGCCCGATGAACACCCCGGCAACATACCAGGGCCAGGGCTGGCTGATCATTTCAAGCATAATTTGAAGAGATTTTTGTTTTTCGCTGACTAGTGTTTTTCGAGTTTACCATTCGCCGATGCCGCCCGTGAGGTTGCGCACGTCGAAGCCCGCCTTGTGCATGATTTTGCAGGCTTGTCCGCTTCGGTTGCCGCTACGGCAAAAAACGAAGTAGGTTTTGGATTTGTCCATCTGCGCGATATTGCGCTGGAATGCCGGCGACATGATGTCCAGGTTGACGGCGCCGCGGATGGTGCCCGATTTGAATTCTGCCGAAGTGCGTACGTCCAGCAGGACTGCACCCGGTGTGGATTCAAATTCCTTGCGGAACTGACGTCCGGACAGGTGTTCAAAACGCGGCCCGTTGCCGCCGGAAGGGGTGTTTTCAGCAGATTCCGTTTCACTGCTGAAGATATTTTTTAAAAAAGAGGTAAGTGCCATGATAGGTGTTGGTTGGGGATGAAAGGTATTTTCATCCCGGTTGATGTAGAAAAAAAATCGTCGGTAATGCACTGTCCTTACGAGACACCCGCTCAGGTGTATTATTTTAGCGTTGTCGGGCAGACGTAATCCGTTACCTCGAACTTGCCACTATCCTTGATCGCTTTAAAGCCGCCTTTGATTTCTACCAGGTTGTCGTAGCCGCGTGCGCGCAGCACCGAAGTGAAAATCATGGAACGGTACCCGCCTGCACAGTGCACGAAAGCCTGTTCATCCTTGGGTATGGCCAGCATGGATTCGTTGATGAAATCCAGTGGCGTATTTACCGCGTTGGCAATGTGCTCGGATGCGTATTCGCTGTTCTTTCGTACGTCGAACACCTTGGCTTTCGGGTTTTTTTGTACGATGGAAGCCAGTTCGTTGGCGTCGATTGACTGGATGGTATCTACCTCCATGCCTGCATTTTTCCAGGCTTCGAAACCACCGGCGAGGTAGCCCAGGCAATTATCATAACCCACGCGGGCAAGTCGGGTCACTACTTCCGCTTCGCGGCCGGGATCGGCAACGATCAACAGTTCCTGCTTTACGTCGGGGATCAGTGCGCCCACCCAAGGGGCAAAACTGCCGTCGATACCGATGTTGATCGAGTTGGGCACAAACCCTCTGGCGAAGGTCTGGGCCTCACGGGTGTCGAGCACCAGGGCGCCGGTTTCATTGGCTGCCACCTCGAACTCACGGGGAGGCAGGGCGTGTGTGCCGCGTTTCAACACGTCATCGATGCTGTCGTAGCCTTCCTTGTTGAGGGCAACGTTCAGGGGGAAATATGCGGGCGGCGGCAGCAGACCGGTCGTCACTTCTTTTACAAACTCCGCCTTGGTCATGTTGGCGCGCAGGGCGTAGTTGGTCTGTTTCTGGTGGCCGAGGGTGTCAAAAGTTTCTTTCGACATGTTCTTGCCGCATGCGGAACCTGCTCCGTGCGCGGGGTATACGATCACATCGTCGGGCAGTACCATGACTTTGTTGCGCAGCGAGTCGAAAAGCGTTTCGGCAAGTTGTTCCTGGGTCATGTGCGCCGCTTTCTGGGCCAGATCGGGTCGACCCACATCGCCGATGAACAGGGTGTCGCCGGAAAACAGGGCGTACGGCTTGTCATTTTCGTCGATCAGCAGGTAGCAGGTGCTCTCCATGGTATGACCCGGCGTATGCAGCACGCGGAAAGTCAGTTTGCCAACCTTGAATTCTTCTCCGTCTTTGGCGATATGCGCTTCGAAGGAGGGGTTTGCGTTCGGACCGTACACGATCGGTGCGCCGGTTTTTTTACTCAGGTCCAGGTGCCCGCTCACAAAATCGGCATGGAAGTGCGTCTCGAAAACATATTTGATCCTGGCGCCGCTTTTGCCGGCGCGCTCGAGATATGGCGATACCTCGCGCAGCGGATCGATGACGACTGCTTCACCTTCACTTTCGATATAGTATGCTCCCTGTGCCAGGCAGCCGGTATAGATTTGTTCGACTTTCATTGGTGTTGAATTTTTAACGTTGTTTTTTATAACGGTGCAAAGGTCGGGACAAGCACCCTTCCGGCACGGTGACAAGTGTTACAAAGAAAATATATTATTGGAAAAAAATCTCCTTGGCAATGATATAAACGCCCATCACCAGCACAAACCAGCCGAATGCCGGTTTCAGTTTCTCGCCGCTGATGCGCTTGGCAAGCGCCGAGCCGACAAAAATACCGGCGACGGCAAAGGATGAAAAGATCGCCAGAAAGCCCCACTCGATCTCCTGATGGCCTATGTCGCCCAAAAAGCCCAGCAGCGACTTGGCGGCAATGATGAGCAGCGAGGTGCCGACTGCTTCTTTCATGGGCAGCCCCGCGAGCAGCACAAGAGCCGGAATGATCAGGAAGCCACCGCCGGCGCCCACCAGCCCGGTGAGGAGTCCCACTACGATGCCTTCCGCAAAGATCAACGGGTAGTTATATTTCTTTTCCCGGGATTTACCCTCGTCGCCGTTGCGTTTGTCGCGAATCATGGAAATCGACGCCGCCACCATCAGCACGGCAAACAACAGCATGATGAATAAGTTTTTCCCCACCTCAAAAGAACCGAGGTGGAACACCGGGTCGGGTATGGCGGGTACCAGGAATTTTCGGGTGGCATAAACGGTGATGATGCTCGGTATGCCAAAGATCAACGCTGTTTTGTAGTCCAGCAGGCCTTTTCTGCCGTAATTGACAGAGCCCACCAGGGCGGTCAGTCCGACGATAAACAAAGAGTATGCTGTGGAGAGAACAGGACTGACGCCCATGACGTAAACGAGTACCGGTACGGTAAGAATTGAACCTCCCCCACCAATCAATCCGAGCGAAACGCCGATTATCACAGACAGGAGGTAGCCTAGAATTTCCATTTATTTTGTTGTTTCAGTTAAATTAAGGGCAAAGGTGCACCCTTCCCGGACCGGCAGTCTGTAACACATGCTACACAAGGCGAAAATATATTTCCCCAAACGTTCATGTCCTTCTTCAAACCAATTCAATCTTTCCGCGGCCCAGCCTGACCGCGCCTTCGCGTTCGAGTTTTTTCAGCACCCTGGAAATGGCTTCACGCGGACTGCCGATCTCGCCGGCGATTTCCTGGTGCGTTACCGTGAGGGTACGTGTACCGAAAAGGCGCGCTTTTTCTTCCAGAAGATCCATGATCCGGTCGTCCAGTTTCTTGAAATTGACGTTTGTCACGGCTTGCAGCAACTCCTCAAAACGCGCCTGGTAAAGCCGGAAAATGTATTCAGCCCATCCGGGATGCTCCCTGATCAGTGCCGCCGCCCGTTCCGGACGGATGAACATGATCTCCGTCTCATCGACGGTAACGGCCTTGATTTTTGAAGAAGTACCGTTCATGGCGCCCAGAATCGACATCACGCAACTGTCGCCGGGCTTCAGGTAGTACAGCAGGATTTCGTTGCCTTCATCGTCTTCGCCCACCACTTTTACATGGCCGCGCACGACAACGGGTATATTGCGAATATAGTGGTGAAAATCAACCAGCACCTGCCCCGGAGGCAGCACCTTGGTTTCGTTTTCTGCAGCAAGTCGGCGCAACAGAGCGTTTTCTCCTGTCATAGGTCTAAAACCGATAGTTAAATACAAGGTTGTAGTTGATCATGTCTACCTTGTTGATGCGGTAACGCTCGTTGTTGTACAGGTCTCCGGCATTCTTTTTCCAGGCGATCAATACCTGGCTTTCCAAACCTTCCAGCCGGCCGCCGAACCTGTACTTCAGGTCCATGTTCAACTGATTGTACGAAGGTAATCCATATTTGTTGAGCCGGTAGTTTTTTACATCGGGCAGGCGATAGTGTCCCATCCCGATCTGTCCCGAAAATGGACTGTTATGCGGGCGCCAACTGAGTTGTCCGGAAAAAGCCCATACATCGCCCAGCCCCTCGTTCCGTTCCCTTGGCAGGAAGGTGAAAAGCGGGTCGCGGCCCCATTCGCGCGGAAACAGAAACCGCCCGTCGGCTGTGATGCGCGTCGTGTTCAATTGAAAGCGGACCGCTTCTTGTGACCATGCCGCATAACTGCTGAATACCCAACTTTTGGACCCCGGCGCCACATAGGTTTTTGATGGATCGGTGTTGCCGCCTGATGCTACGGCGTCCTGGCGTATGGCCATCAGGCCGGCATGCAGGGCCGACGCGCCGGCGGCCCGGGTCAGCCCGAATGACTTTTCCCATTGAAAAAATGCGGTGTGGAGTACGTTCTCTATGTAGTAGTCCCAAAAGGCCATCTTCCCAAGCACCGGAGTGGTGTAGCCCAGGTTGACTACGAACAACCCGGCGCTGCCGATATTGCCGTGATAATCGCTTTTCAGGCCCTGCTCGGTCAGGCCTTGCGGATAGATACCCATACTTTCCGCCGTTCCCAGCCACTGGCTGGTCGATCGCGGTGCGGCATTCCACAGCCAGCCGCCTTCGAGGTGGATCTTTCCGGAAGGTTCGAAATAGCCGTACAGACCGTCGAACATGGAAGGGTTCATCCTGCCGTCCTGCGGGTTGGCGAGCGGCGTTTTCAGGATTTGTTTGCCGAGGATCAGCCTGTTGCGTTTCCATCGGTACTGGAGATGCAGTTCCTCAAGCCGGGGCAGAAACCCCTTGTTGTCGAGTTCGCGCAACTCGTACAACCCGGCGTCGTATCGGTCCAGTGCACCGGTGACCGGATCGGGCCGGGTGAAATCGCTTGAAGCGATATCTTTCACAAAACCGCCGCCCATGACCATCTGCAAGCCCTTCCAGGGCCTGGTTTCATACCGCATGGATGCCCCGGCCGCCACGGCAAAATAATCCGTCAGCCCAGGCGCATTGTCGGTGAACATGTTGAACTGCCGGATATTTCCGCTCAGTTTCCCATCCCTGAATATCCGCTGAAGTGAAAAACTGTCTGTTTCGGAAGGCGTGTTTCGGGGTTGTGCAAGTAGTCCCTGAGGGACCGTTAAAAGCAAGGAAATAGTGAAAAAAAGACTGATTTTATCGATCACGCGCATTGTTTGAGTTGTTTCGCCGCAAAATTGAGGGAAACTTTCGGAGGGGATGGTAACGCTTGTTACACAACTGCAAAGTAGACCATTACCTGAAAGTATACGGCACGCCGCTAACCTGGGTCAGGAGGGTTTGCGGGGCGTCGAGCACTTTGGCATAGCCATGTGGAACAGGCGTCACCGGTGAATTGGCGGCAAGGTAATCGCGCATGACCTGGTGCAGGGTAAAGGCGGTATTTTTCCCGTCTATCACATTGGGTATCCGGCAAAGCATATCGACCGGATCGCCTTCGCGCTCGCAGGCGCAAATGGAATAAATGCGGTCCGGTTGGAGCGGCTGTCCGCCTATCGTCACCTTTTTGAGTCGCTCCCCCTGCTCACCAAAGGCGTTGAACTCGATCTCCATCCCTTTGAACTTGACCACCCAGCCTCCGAAGCGCTTGGAAGCGTCTTTGGCAAACACATTGTTCAACTCTTTTTCCAGCCAGTCGTACAGTTGCTTTCCGCTCGCTTTGGCGGTGCGCACCGTGGAGTCGACCGGCAGCATATCGAAGATATAGCCTTCCGTGATGGCGACCCTTCCGTCGGGTCCGAGGTTGCGCGGCGGGCAGAACCTGAACCCGTTGGACAGCACGATCTCGGTGCCGATTCGCCACCATAAGGCATCCAGTATGAGGGTGTCCATCGTATTTTCCACGACGAAATAGCGGTACAGCGGAACGGTGCTGTACCCGTGCACCTTGTTGATGGCATCGGTAAACGGCGCTTCAATCTGGTCGATCAGTTGTTGTACCTCGGGTTGCGGCGTATAGGCGTCGGCATCCACCTCAAGCAGTTCATACCGCTCACCCGTGATCTTGCCGTCGGTTATCTCCAGGTCGAGGCGGCCGACAAAAGAACCGAATGCGCCGGGCTCCACCACCTTGGCGTACTGACATATGATCGGCTCGCGTACGCGTTCATGCGTGTCGCCGCCGAAAATGTAGTCCACGCCTTCGCAGGCGGGCTGGTTGGCGAGGTGTATCTGCTGCGAGAGCCCGAGGTGGGCGAGTATGATGATAAAGTCGCACTGTTCCTGTTCGCGCAGCACCTGTACCCAGGGCGCCAGACTTTCTTCCGGTTTGGTGTAAATAATGCCTTTGGAGTAATTCGGCGACTGCCGTTTTGGTACCAGGTGGTCGGTCATGCCGATAAAACCGATTTTTACGCCGAGCCGCGACCATGTGTAGTAGGGCGGGAAGATCAGATCGCCGCGCTGGCCGTCTCCAAGATCGTGGTACATATTAGCGCATACCTTTGGCGCATGGAGCGCACCGAGCAGGGTCTGCATTGCTTTTTTGTAGTAGACCACCTCCCAGTTGCCGGGCAGATAAAGGTCGTAACTCAAGGCGTTCAGGATAGGTACTATAGCCTTTCCTGTTGTTTTTACCGACAGTTCGCTGCCCTGAAACATATCGCCGGTGTCGACGATAAA
>CALMBD010000038.1 GCA_937861115.1 uncultured Bacteroidota bacterium
AGGCTGCTTCCGCTACGTTGGCTGTGCCGCTTTCCAGCAACGCTCTGGCGTTATTCAGGCGATGGGTACGGATCAGGTCGGATGGCGCCAGGTCGGTCAGCGCCTTCATTTTGCGGAACAACTGCGAGCGGCTCATTCCCATTTTCCGGCACAGCTGCGGCAGCCCAAAATCCTCCTGCCGGTAGTTGGTTTCCACTATAGCGCGCACCTTTTGCAGGAAACTGTCTTCCGGGTCGTCGGCCTGTACTTCTGGCGCAGCAGGTGACAGCACGTTTTGCTGGTATTTCAACTGCAATTTCTTGCGGCTTTCGAGCAAGTTGGCCACCGTGAGCAACAATTCTTCCTGATGAAAGGGTTTGGACAGATAGGCATCCGCACCGCGCTGCAATCCGGCCAGGCGACTCTGCACATCGGCTTTGGCCGTCAATAAAACTATGGGAATATGGCTGCTGAACTCGTTGTTTTTCAAAGTTTCCAACACCTCAAACCCATCTTTGACGGGCATCATCACGTCGCTGATAATGAGGTCGGGTACCGATTCGAGCGCTTTTTCTATGCCGGCCTCCCCATTGTAGGCAAATTCCAGGCTGTATGCCCGCCCGCCGTAGTCGGTATCTCCCTGCAAACAAGTTGTCAGGTATTCCACCACATCGGGATTGTCCTCGATGAGGAGGATGGAGTAGCCATCGGTTTCTTCCCCGGATGGGGTGGGTAGCGGACTGGTCATGGCAGTATTGACGCCTGCATTTACCAGATCGACCCAAGGCATTTCCTCCGGTTCACCGTGCTGTGTCACGGGCAGTCGAACCCTGAATGTACTCCCTACCCCGACGGTGCTTTCCACCGAAATGTCGCCGCCCATGGCTTTTACCAGTTCTCGGGTCAGCGAAAGTCCGATACCGGTACCGCCTGCACCGGAGTGATCCTGATTGTTGGCCTGAAAATATCGTTCGAAAACATGCGGCAATGCTTCCGGTGGAATACCTGCACCGGTGTCCTCAACCGAAATATTGAGCCATTGCTCCACCAGGTCAACCCTCAACAACACTTTCCCGCCGGAAGGCGTGAATTTGATGGCATTCGACAGCAGGTTGTGTATAATCTGTAACAAGCGCTCCGGGTCGTAGTCCATCACAATTTGCGCTTGTGCACTTTCAACCTTTACCAGCAGGTTTTGGGCGTTTGCCAGCGAGTGCAGACTTTCGGCGATATACCGGATAAATGCCAGGACGTCGCCCTGAATGTACCGGAATTTCAAGGTATTGGACTCCAGTTTGGCCAGGTCGAGTATCTGGTTGACAAGCCGCAGCAGGTTTTGGCCACTGCGTTGAATCAGCCTCAGTTGGCTGAGTTTCCCGGCATCGTTTTCCACTTTGGCCAATTGCTCGCCCATCCCCAGGATCACCGTCAGGGGCGTCCGGAATTCATGGGTGATATTCGTAAAAAAGCGGCTTTTAAAATTATCCAGTTCCTGGAGGCGCTCCGCTTTCTCCTGTTGTTTTTCCTGAAGCAACCTGCTTTCCCGAAGTGCAAATTCGGCCTTTTGCTTCGCCTCCACCTGCTCTTTTTGCCGATAGGCCAAACCCAATGAAAATATCAGGATTTCAGCGATCGTGCAAACCTTGAGATAACCGACGGTGAAATCTGTTTGGAAAATCCTCGAAAACAAGGTCAGCAAGAATCCCAGGCAGATCACACCAATCCCCGCTGTGATAAAATATCCCTTCGGGTCTCTGGTCCGGTACAAGGGGTAGATGAACAGGAACCCCGAAATGGTGACCAGTGCGATGTAGAAAATGGTCACACGGTCGTCAATCACATAGCTGAAATCATAGCGAAAGGCCAGGTAAATAAAAAGCACTATCAAAGGCGCACCAAGCCATATTACATACCGGAAATACCGGTCCCACTTTGGAAGCAGGTGTTCCAAATCCAGAAAACTTCGGATGAACGCCAGCCAGGACATCAACCCCAGGTAAATGGCGCCTTTGAACAGGTTGAAATAGGCAGGATGGTCCGAAAAGACAAAGCCACCAATCCAGTCTTCCAGATCTTCGGAGATGTACGTCGTATAAACCACTACCATCAGCAGATACCCGGAATAGTAAATGTAGCTGCGGTCCTTGACGATGAAGAACTTGATGAGGTTGTAGAGCAACATCATCAGCACCAGACCGGCGAACAGGGCATTCATTGCCTTGGAATGCGCCAGTTTATGGTAAAAGACCGACAGGGGCTGCACATAGGTATTAAAAGTAGGTGGCAGGGCACTCCGTTCGCTCTCGCCCCGGAAGTACAGCGTCACTAACTCGCCAGGAGGGAGCTGCAATTTGAACCAGGTGCCATTTCTTGTCGGGGCAAATTTTTTCCGGTGGGCAGGGACAAAAGTGCCGTTGACTTCGGACGTCCAGGTTCCATTTTCCGCCAATCTGTAAAGCGTGATTTGGGTGAACGTATTGGTAAAATTCAGCACCCATTCGCTGTGCATCTCCCCCTCGGGCAAGCGGTTCTCCAATTGTATCTTGCCCCAGTAAATCTGGTGGCTCTGTGGCTCGAATGTTTTGTCGGGAAATGCCACAAACCGGTCTTGCAACCGCGGCTGCACGATGTCCCCGATGGTGTATCTTCTGTCATCGTCGGGCAAAATCTGTATGAACTCCCGGATACCGTGGTTGTTGGAGTTGTTCAGGATGAGGGTTTGGGAACTCGGGCCGGTTGTGGGGCCGGGGTCAGAAGGGGCATTGCAACCGACCAACAGCAACGTACAACCCAAAAAATAATAAATATTTTTTCCGAACATGGACATTTGTATAAAAGCAATTTGCCCAGGTATGAACCCTGATCACTTAAAGTTAAAACAAATATCTGAAAACAACCCGCATGCACTTGTCTTTTTGCGGAACTGTCCGCTCTCTCAACGATGCGCATAGGATCAAAAAAAATCAGACACATGGCATTTATCCAAATTCAGCATACTTTTGGAAGCACCCAAACATAACTCCGGCATGACAAAACCAATCCAATCTCCAAAGATTTTTCACCCAAAAAAGCGATTAAATGCAGGAATTTCCCAGATTTTCGTGCAGTTACTTCAAAAAAGACCAGGGCATGCAGTCCAGCCAAATGTGGTGGGTGTGGCTGGTCTTTGCCCTCTCGATCATTTTGACCGGGGTGCTTGAAAGTTTTGTTTTTGCACTCCTGGGCTTTGGAGGGCTGATTTTCTCTTACTGGAAAGTATTTGGCGGTCACACTTCCAAAGCCGTTTTCCAGGTCGAAAGCAGGGGATTTACCATCGACATCTTATCGGCGAGCAAAGAAGTCGAGGTTGGGAAACACCGGTTTTTGTGGGAAGAACTCGAGTCTTTCTCCTTTTATTCAGGGGAAAATAACTCGGACGATGAACTATTGCTAAAATATTTCTCGGGAGAAGAAATAAAATTGTCGGGCGAGGAAATGAAACTTTTGAATGATTATTTAAAGAGCAATTTTCCCGAAAAAAGGGAAAAAAATACCTGGAACACCCCGTTTACATAAAAAGGAGAATCAGGCAGATAAAAAAGGACAACTTCACGATAGCCAATAAAAGAAATCCGACAATGAATCCAGGAATGTACATTATAGTAATCCTTCTTTCAGTTTTTCTATGCTGCAAGATTCAGAAGAGCATTTCAATTTATGAAAGCCCCAATTTAAAAGTAGAAAAACTGACCGGGCATACTTTTCGGCACATATCTTATCTTTCAACAGAGGATTTTGGAAAGGTCAGTTGCAACGGAATGATAGTTATCGATGGCAGCGAAGCATTGGTTTTTGATACGCCCACAAATGACCGTGACTCCAAAGAACTCATAGAATGGGTAGAGAAAACCCTGGATTGCAAGGTAATTGGCGTTGTTGTCACCCATTTTCATGGCGATTGCCTGGGTGGTTTAAACGAATTTCATCAAAGAAATATCCCTTCGTATGCTTCTTTTAAAACGATTGAACTGGCAAAATCAGACAGCGTTCAAATCCCGCAATATGGATTTGAGCACTATCTGGAGATACAGGTTGGAGATAAAAAAGTAGTAAATGAATTTTTGGGAGAAGGACACACCAGCGATAACATTGTATCTTATTTTCCGGATGAAAAAGTGTTGTTTGGCGGGTGCCTGATTAAAGCATCCGGAGCAAGTAAAGGATATTTAGGAGATGCCAATACCAGTGAATGGTCGAATACCGTTCAGGCAGTAAAATCCAGGTATGGAAAAGCAAGGGTAATTATTCCGGGTCACGGCGATCCGGGTAATTCGGACTTACTGGATTACACTATTGAGTTGTTTAAAAAAGAATAAGAGTCCATAACAAGGTATATGGAATCACTCCCTCAGCGACCTTATCAGCCGACAGGATGCAATGGAATGATGCTATCACTTTTTCAATATCCGTTGCAACTGCCTGGCCGTTTTAAACCCGCATTTTGAGGCGATGTACTCGATGGTATATTCGGGGTTGTTCAGCATCGTACTGGCATATTCCCTACGCAACATGGTCAGGTATTCCAGAACGGTAGAACCGGTCTTTTCCTTAAAAACCCTGCTCAGGTTTCTCGGGCTCATGCCCACATGAGCGGCAAGCGATTCAATACTGTTTTCCTTTGAAAGGTTGTCTATCATGTAATCCTGTACTTCGTGGACCTGCGGGTTGATATGATTCCTGTAGTCGAGGTAAACACTTTGCTGTTTGTGTCTTCCACTTCTTCGGTGGTACACGACAAGTCCCCGCGCCACCTTGTGCGTGAAAAGCGCCCCTTTCAGGCTCTCCAGGACGGCGAGCGCCAAATCGATACCGGCGCTGATGCCGGCACTGGTGTAAACATTGTTGCTTTTCACATACAGGATATCCTCAACCACCCTCGCCTCCGGAAATTGTTGTTGCAGCTCATGCACCCTGCGCCAGTGCGTGGTGCATTCTGTATTTGTCAGCAAACCGGCATGGCCCAGGGCGAATGCCCCGTTGCATATCGAGCAGACGGTGATGTGGTTGTCCGAGCATTCTTTCAGCCAGTCAAAAAATGCCCTTTCCGCCTTAAAGGAGATACTCCTGACGTATTCGCAGTCCATGCCGGGCACAAAGACATAATCGCCTTCCTTCAATTTTGCCTCTTTAAAACTTGCCAGTTTCCCGAATCCAAGACCCGCGGTGCTGACCGGGGTTTCCTGAAATTGATAAAACTCAAGTTCCGTCTCGAAACCATAAAATATGGCTTCGGTGAATACCTGTACAGGGCCCGCCAAATCGAGCAGTTCAACGGTAGGCGGTATGATAAAGGCCATTTTTCTCATGCTGTTTGAATTATTGCCGCGCATCGGCGCCGTATAAAAGGGTTGCTGCAAACTAAATGATATTCCGACGGATGTGAATTATCAGGAGACACTGAAGGACACATGCCAACCTCTTCAGCGTCTCGCTGACCATCAGATTATTTTTATACCGATTCCAAACTCCAGTGCAATATTATCCATATTTCCGTCCAAATATTGAACATCAGAACCTTTAACAGGCCAGGGGTATAGCGGCACATACACTCGCCAGGTGAAGAAATATTTTTTCCATCCCCGCTTCATGCTATACATCATGCCATAGTCGGGACTGAAAGCGGTGATGGTAGCACTCACCTTGTCAAAACGCTCGTCATCCAGCGTTTCCTTGTAGGTGGTGTACTTGACGCCAACCATCAATAAAAACGTATGCGAGTGTTTTTTTGAATAAAACGTCGTGCCGACACCGATTTTCTGGTTGATCGAATAATTGTAACTCGTTTTTATATGATTAAAATACCGCTGGGTTACATTGTTGATATTAAAGGAAGTATGTGCCGCAAGGCTAAGGTGCCTGCGCGGGTTCCATTGTATCAGATTCGTAACAAGGAGGTCCGTACCGAAATTTGTATGAATCCCGATGGCCGGTTCCACAGTTAATAGTCGCGCCTTTGAAGGCTCGTTTATCTCTACTGTAGTGCCTTTTTGAGCCACCCCGCAGGCGCCGGGCAAAAGAAAAACCAGGAGGAAAAAATATTTCAGAAAGTTCATGATTTGTATTTTAAAGATTTTTGAAAAGTGTGGACATCAGGGTTACCTGTTTTGAAAATAGTAGTTCAGTCCTTTGATCATGTTCGGATGTTCCGAGCCGCGGTGTCCCAGGTCTTCCTCTGTATTTTTCTCCAGTTTGATCTGTGTGTAGTTGTCGCGAAGCAATTGGTAAAACGCCTCAAAAGGCGCCTGCATCCTGCCGGCATTTTCGGCCCCGCCTATTCCCATGAATACCAGTTGGGCCCTGTCTTTATTTTCGGCCCGGTTGTCCTTTTCAAACTGGAGCGACACCAGGTCGTCAAACCACAGCGACGGGCTGAGCAAAATGTAGTTGCCGAACAATTTATTGCCGGTACAAAAAGCGTAGGCCCCAAACAGGCCTCCATAGGAATGGCCTAGAATAACGCGGCTGCTGCGAGCCGTATCCACGGCAAGGTTCTCCTCCATCTCCGGAATCAACTGTTTTTCAATAAAATTCAGGAATTCCGGGCCGCCGCCGGTTACGGAACTGACTTTTGTCGGGGTGTAATCGATGCTCCGGTCCTTTCCGTAGCCGATACTTATCACCACGGCGTTCGCCACGGCAAGTCGGTCCGAAATTTCCCGGCACTTGTTGGATACAAAATCGAAATTTTCCTCCCCATCCAGAACATAGATGGAGGCGTACTTTTCAACTCCGGGATTGTAATTCGAAGGCAGTCCCACCTTGATGTTGTACGTTGCGCCGTTGGCGGTTGACTGAAGCACAAATTCACGCGTCAGCGCAGGGTCGAATGCCTCCTTGTTGCAGGAACTGAACAGGAAAACAAGCATCAGGGCACTCGCGAGCAAAGGCATTGCTTTAAACATTACTGCATGGTATTTCATACTTATTTTAATTTGAAATGGTTTAGTTTGTCACCATTGACGATGCAAAGGTGAGGCCTGCAAAAGCGCATAAAAGGACAAGTACAGGTCAGAAACGGACAACTTGTCTTCCGGCGCCTTGCGGGACATATCGGTACACGCTTCTGGATTTGTAAGCAGTGTTCCCAATACGTCCAAAATCATTTTTATATATTTGGGATATGTAAGGGCCCTGGATCAGAGGCGATCCGGCCTGTGCGGCGCGGTGTGGGGAGTGGCCGTACCGGAAGGATCAGGAATCAAGCAATTTTATATTGCGATAAACTTGTTAGCCATGTCAGTTAAAACGCTCAAAATCAACAAAAACGGAGAGATTCTCATCATCACAACGTCAGGCTCGGAAAACGGCGGCGCGATGACTGAATTTGAAGGAAAAGACGAACCGGGCATAGGCCCGCCTATGCATATTCACTTTTTGCAGGAGGAGAAGATAAAAGTGCTGAAAGGAAGCATGAGGGTAAAGTCCGATTCGGAAGAATTCAGCATGAAAGCCGGTGATGAACGCATATTTGCAGCCGGGGTGGCGCATCAATTCTGGAACGACGGGAAGGAACAAAATCATTATGCCGGCTACCTGAAACCTTCGTACAACTGGGAGTACATCATTGAGCGCGTTTATGACTCCGCAAATGCCTCCAACGATATCAAACCTGCCCCTTTTGACGCCGCATTTCTGTTGACCAGGTACAAGTCCGAGATTGATTTACTGGTGATACCCAAACCTGTAAAAATGTTTGTCTTTCCGGTTCTGTACCTGCTCGGAATGTTACTGGGCAAGTTTAATAAATATAAAGGCGCCCCTGCGCCGTTCAGGTAATCTTTAGTGTCTTCTGCAACAATCTGAACAACCACAATATGCTCCTTGCCGACTTTAATAAAACACTCGATATATGGATGGAAGCACTCCCGCATTACGACATTGAATCGCTGCGGATGAAGCCGACCCCTTCGGACTGGTCGATGGGCCAACTTTATATGCATATATTAAACGAGACAACCTGGTATTTTGAGCAAATCGGGTTATGTTTTTCCCAACCCGAACATGCGGACGAGGAAATGCTGGAAAGCGCAAAAACGATGTTTCATAACAATTCGTTTCCAGACGAAATCATAAAAGGGGATCCCTTGCTTTCGGAAAACGTAAAACAGCCTGAAGACATTCAGTCTTTACTGTACGCATTTCAACAACTCAAGGCAAACGCGACTGATATTTGGGCAAAAATTAAGACGTCGGAAATTTACGGAAAATCCCGACATCCCGGATTTCAGTTTTTAGATCCCGGGGAATGGTTTCAGTTTGCTGAAATGCATATGCGGCACCACCTGAAACAAAAAAGCAGAATCGATGCCTTTCTGGGTAGTCAACCTAGCCCATATTGAGCGGGTGGAGACCCTGCCGGATCTTCTGTCGGGCAAGATCAAATAAGGCAAGTTGGAAATATCCGGGAAAATCCCCTCCCAAAGCCGTACCTTTGCGGCCGTTTTCAAAATCATATATCCACTTCGATGCTATCAGTGAACAATTTGGCCGTGCAGTTCGGCAAGCGTGTATTATTTGATGAGGTCAACCTTAAATTTGTAAAGGGCAATTGTTACGGTGTCATCGGCGCCAACGGCGCCGGCAAATCGACTTTCCTGAAAATCCTGTCCGGCGAGATCGACAGTACCCAGGGCTCTATCGAGATAACGCCCGGCGAGCGGATGGCCGTGCTCAGCCAGAACCACTTTGCTTTCGACGACTATCCGGTGATGGATACGGTGATCATGGGCCATCGGCGGCTCTACGACATCATGCAGGAGAAAAACGCCATCTACGACAACCCCAACGCGACCGAAGCGGAATCCATGCGCGCTGCCGAACTCGAAAGCGAGTTTGGTGAAATGAACGGCTGGATGGCAGAAACCGACGCATCCGAACTGCTGAGCAACCTGGGCGTCCGGGAATCCCTGCACTACAAACTGGTAAAGGAACTCGACGGTTCCGACCGCGTGAAGGTGCTGCTCGCGCAGGCGCTGTTCGGCGCGCCCGATATCCTGCTCATGGACGAGCCGACCAACGACCTGGATGCGGAAACGGCAGACTGGCTTTGCAATTTCCTGGCGGATTATCAGAACATCGTCATCGTGGTCTCCCACGACCGGCATTTCCTGGATATGGTTTGCACCCATGTGGTCGACGTCGACTTCGGCAAAATCCGGATGTTCACCGGCAACTATACCTTCTGGTACGAGTCCAGCCAACTCCTGGCGCGCCAGATGGCCGATAAAAACAAAAAAGTGGAGCAAAAGCGGCAGGAAATGATGGACTTCATCGCCCGCTTCTCGGCCAACGCCTCCAAATCGAAACAAGCGACCAGCCGGAAAAAGGCACTGGAAAAACTAAACCTGGAAGAACTGCGGGTCTCCAACCGGCGCTATCCCTACATCGTGTTCAAGCCCGAACGCGAGCCGGGAGATGTTATACTTGACATCGAAAACCTGTCGAAAAAGGATGTAAGTGGCGAGTACCTGTTCAGAAAACTGTACCTGCGGTTCAACAAGGGTGAAAAAATCGCCGTGCTCAGCCGCAATGCGCTCGCCGTTACTGCCTTGTTGAACATCCTGTCCGGAGAAGACACCGATTTTGAAGGCGGGTTCCAGTACGGCCAGACCATATCGACACAGTACCTGCCGAACGACAACAGCGCCTATTTCTCGGGCGATCAGGATATGAGCCTGATGGACTGGCTGCGGCAGTATTCAAAAGAAAAAGACGAAGGCTTTATCCGCGGGTTCCTGGGCCGGATGTTGTTCGCCGGCGAAGAGGTGTTCAAGCGCTCGGGGGTATTGTCCGGCGGTGAAAAAGTGCGCTGCATGATGTCCAAGATCATGCTCGCCAATCCGAATTTCCTGATCCTCGACGAGCCGACCAACCACCTCGACCTGGAATCCATCACTGCGCTGAACAACGGCATGCGGGACTTTACCGGGAATATGATCTTCACCTCCCATGACTACCAGATCCTGGACTCCGTGGCCAACCGCATTATCGAGATCACGCCGAACGGCCTGATCGACCAGCACATGTCGTACAGCGAGTACCTGCACAGCGACAAGGTCCATCAGATGCGCGAGCAAATGTATGGCGAGGCGGTAATGGCATAAGCGATTGATAGCCCGAATCAGGCACAAATAGATCGTTCTGCCCAAGGGGTCAGGGCAATTTCAAAAAACATCCCGACTTTTGCCCCGCACCAAACCGGGTAAACCGATGTTCCTGACCAAACAAGAAAAATCCGAACTCCGCTCCACCATATTCCGCCACCTCGACGGTATCGCCACGGCGCCCACGGCGTATGCCCTGCTCGAAAAGGGTGTGCTGGATGCGCTGCTGAAGCAGGGCGAGGTCGACATTTCGGCCCTTGCCGCAGATTTCAAGGCCAATGAGGGCTACCTGAATGTCGCCCTGCGCATTCTCAGTTCGCAAGGCTGGCTGGACGCTACTGTAGACAACCACAAAAACGAGGTGCGCTACCGGACAAATGCCAACAGCGCCACGGCATTTGAACTCTGCGCATTGTACAAGGACGTCGTGGAACTCCTGCGCTTTTCCGGCCGCTTCCACAAGCGGAAGTTCGAACGCGCGCCTTTTACCGTGCTGGAAAAGATATTCCGCAAATACCGGGAAAACTACGGCATCGAATTTTCAGGCGATACCAATACCCGCCGCATCCAGGAACAGGTGCTCAAACACATCGAAGGCATCGTGATCGGCCCGACGATCGTTTCGCTGGGCATGGGCGGCATGTTTCACAAATACTTCATGGAGGCTTCCTTCAAACCCGAAGAATTCCATGAAGACGCCGACAGTTTTGAAAAAATACTGGACTTTTTTGCGTTTCTGGGTTGGTTCGACAAGAAAAACCAGACCTATCGATTTACCGACAAGGGATTGTTTTTTGCCCGCCGCGCCAGCGCCTACGGCGTCACCGTGTCGTACATTCCCACCTTCCGCAACCTGGACGAACTGATCTTTGGCAACCCGGAAGTGCTTTGGGATGTGCCCCAGGGGGCGCCCGAGCAACATGTCGACCGTGAAATGAACGTCTGGGGCAGCGGCGGCGCCCACGCCACCTATTTCAAAAAGATCGACGAGATCATCATCGACCTGTTCAACAAGCCACTGGAAGAGCAGCCCAAGGGCATTGTCGACATGGGTTGCGGCAACGGCGCCTTTCTCCAGCATATTTTCGAGGTGATCGACCAGCGTACCCTGCGCGGTGAAATGCTCGACGAGCATCCGCTTTTCCTGGTCGGCGCCGACTTCAACGAAACGGCCCTGCGCGTTACCCGGGCCAACCTGACCAAGGCCGATATATGGGCCAAGGTGATCTGGGGCGATATCGGCCGACCCGACCTGCTGGCCAAGGACCTCCGCGACGACTACGGCATCGAACTCAACGACCTGCTCAACGTCCGCACCTTTCTCGATCACAACCGCATGTGGGAAGCGCCCGACGCGCAATCGGAGCACCCCGTAAGCAGTTCGACCGG
The DNA here is from genome assembly GCA_937861115.1 of uncultured Bacteroidota bacterium. Lineage (GTDB taxonomy): Bacteria > Bacteroidota > Bacteroidia > Chitinophagales > Saprospiraceae > M3007. The sequence goes on from CALMBD010000038.1 coordinate 11,511, forward strand.
CGCCTATGCCTACCGCGGCAAACGCCTTTCCAATACAGACGTGGAGGCCAGCCTGCGCATGCACCTGAAGCGATGGGCGCCATACGTGCGCAGGTTCGGCCTGCTCGTCATCGAACTGCATACCGTGCCCCCTGCCCTGACGGCCGCCAACCTGGGCCGCACCGCCGCCACGGCCTACGACGCCACCCACGGATTCTCGGATCAGTATATACTCGAAGTGGATATTTTCAACCGGATCGCCGGAGAGGCAGGGCTCTACCCGGATGAGCAGTATTTCCACAGATTTCCGGATTCCGGGTTGGCAACCGTGAGTATCAACCTGCTGAAGGAGCGGTAGCAGCAGGGGATGATTGTGCTGTGCGTTTGCATTTGGTGACAACCACAGCGAAAACTAACCCGTAAGCCTATTCCCTCTTATACACTTTCAATTCCTTGTATGTCGTCGCCGGATCAGTTTCTCTTTTAAAAATCAGCCCCCCGGCTTCGCCGATGACAATCTCTGCCGTTGTATAGATCAGGTTGCCGTCGAGCAGATGCCCGCCAATGGTTGTTCCAATGCTGTCGGACAGGGCTATGTGCAAGTGCGCACCGTCGGGCGACAGGGTGCCGGTGAGCGAGACGATCTCGAACTTTTCCACACGGGTAATCGCACCGGGCTGGTTGGCAAGGCGCAGAATGGCCTGCTGCAGGCTGCCCACGCAAGTGACAATGAATGCAGCCTGCAGGTTCTTTTCCCGCACAAAGGCGGTCAGTTCTTTTTTAAGGTCCTGGCCGGGGCTGAGGCGAATAGCGTAAAGCGTCATTTCAGGAAGGTGTTTGGTGGATGTACAGGCCGCCAACTGAACTATGGCAGTGAAAAGCAGTATATATCGGGTCATGGTAAATTTTGATCCGGCGAATTTACCGGTTTGTGTCTGCCGGAATAAACCCGTCCGTGAATTATTTGTTGGTTGATCTGTACATGCTTGTTCAAATCAAAACAGAGACCGCTTTATGCTGAACAAAATTCAAGGCAAACCAATCTGGTACAAGTTATGGGCGATCAGTGTAGCCCTGGCTGCCATTTACTACCTGATCAAATTCTTTTTCTTCGAACCCGATGCTTCCGACAGGCTGATCGAGGTGTACGCACTGCTGTCCCTGTTGCTGGATTATCTGATATATCCCAAAACGGGCAACACGGCTGACCAGGGCAGGCATTAGACGCTCGTCCCCGTATTCCTGCGCTCCTACCATTTCCCTTGGCCCAAGACTTTGTTACAGTGCATTTTTGGGCATAAAACAATTGATAGCGATGCGCAGAACACTCTTGACAACGGCGATTTTGGTGCTGTACGCCTTCGCGCTTGCCGCCCAATACCAATGGCGCCTGCTGCCGGAATCACCGCAAAACGGTCAGAAACAGGACGACGTGTTTTTCCTGACCCCCGAGACCGGCTGGAGCGTCAACGGCTCGGGACGCATATATAAAACTACGGATGGCGGCGCCTCCTGGACAAAACTGATCGACCAGCCCGGCACTTATTTCCGCTGCATCGGCTTCCGGGATTCGCTGCACGGCTTCGCCGGTAATATTGGCATGGACTACTTCCCGAATGTCAGCGACGCTACCCCACTCTACCGCAGCGACGACGGCGGCTTGAGTTGGCAACCTGTGACCACCATCAGTGGCGATACGCCGACGGGCCTTTGCGCCATTCAGGTGGTCACGCCGGATGTAATCGTCGCCGGAGGGCGGGTGGGCGGCCCCACGCACCTGCTTCGCAGCAACGATGGCGGCGCCACCTGGACCAGTAGCAGCCTGGAAGGCCTGATTGCCATGATCACCGATGTTTATTTTTCCAGTCCGGATACCGGCTTTGTATTTGGCGGCACCGATGCCAATATCCAGTTGGCCCATGCCATAATACTGCGCACAGTGGATGGCGGAGCAAACTGGACGGCAGTATACGAGTCGGCACGCCCGTTCGAGATCATCTGGAAAGCCCATTTTCCAACGCCTGAAACGGGGTACGCCACGCTGCTCAGCTATGCGCCCAATACGCTAGAACGCTTCGTCGCCAAAACCACGGATGGCGGTCTGTCGTGGTCCGACCGGCCCCTCGCCGGTAACGGCGCCAAGGCATTCGGCATCGGGTTTCTTACTGAAAATACAGGCTGGGTCGGCTGTGACAACTCCATCTACGAAACTTCCGACGGCGGCGAGACATGGACGCCCAAACAGGTCGGACTATACGTCAATAAAATCCGGGTAATCGGCAAAACAGCCTACGGTATCGGCGTGCGCATATACAAAATGGAACCCTGACATCCGGTCATCCGAAACAACGTATCACTGATGAAAAAACAACAAAAATCGCCCTGGAAGGCCCTGGCTACTGCCCTGTTGATGGGCGGAGCGGGAGCCCTGTTCGGCTTTTACGGGATCACCCTGATCAAGTCGTACCTGCCCCTTCAGTGGTTTGCGCCGCAAAGCGCAGGCGAAAAAATCGGGATTATCGCCCTCGGCTTTTTTGCCGTATGGTTTTCGATCGCCATTCACGAACTCGGACACCTGGGCGCCGGATTGGCGCAGGGGTTTCGGGTGGCGCTGTACACCGCCGGTGTACTGGGTGTGCGCGGGAAAGAACGCGGCGTACGTTTCTTTTTTAACCGTCAGGTGAGTCTGATGGGCGGCGTGGCAGCAACCTTTCCCGAGCAACTGGAAAGCGGACCGGAACTGCGGCGAAAGTTTGTGCGTATCGTGGCCGCGGGTCCGCTGTCGAGCCTGCTGCTGAGCGCTGTGGCCTTGCTGGCGCTTTATTTCATCCTGCAACATCCGGCAGGCACACCTTCCCTTGCGGCTCGTTTCAGTGTGTTTTTCCTCCTGATCACCGGATTGGTATCCGGGGTGATTTTTCTGGCTACGATGATCCCGAGCAGCGGCGGCGGATTCATGTCGGACGGTGCACGGCTGCTTTCCCTGCTCAACGGCGGCGAAAAGAGCCGCTATGAAGAGGCGACCCTGTCGATAATGGCCTTGCTGGGCGCGGGTAAACTGCCCGGCGAATATCCGGTCGATCTGCTGGAGCGGCTGATGACCCGCTCCCCCGACTCCCTTCTGGGTCTGAACGGCCACTTTGTGGCCTTTACCCACTACTTCGACCGGGGCGATACGGAACGCGCTTTGCCCCTGGCACACCTTATTCAGGATCATATTGCAGCTGCTCCGCCGGCATTTCAGGCATATTACCTGAAGGATGTGGCGTTTTTCCATGCTTTTTTTGCAGGCGACACCGAAGCAGCCCGAAACTGCTGGGAAGATATCCGGAAACAGGCCGAACGCGACCCTGACCCGGGCACTTTTCGGGTAAAAGCGATCCTGGCATTGCTGGACGGGCAACCGGAGGCTGCTGAAGACCTGGTGCAAAAGGGTTTGGCAAAGATCACCGAACTGCCCTTCGAGGGCCAGCGCAGGTTCGAGGAAAAATGGCTGCGGATTGTGCTGGAAAAAGTAGGACGGCAGCAAACTGCGGTACATTAACTGTAAAAAGTATTTTTAGCCCGTTGTAAGTACCCGAACGAGATTTTTAAACCTCCGCCTCAACAACACCTTTTACCTTAAGCAAGTCAGAAACCAACATGCCCATATCATTGTCCAAACACCAGGCCTACTGGGGTTGCCAGATTTTCGGCTGGAGCGCCTTCGTGCTGTACGAGATCGTCAACCTGCTGGGTCTGGGTTTTTTCAGTTGGAAAAACGCGTTGCTCATGTTGCTTGCAGCACCGCTGGGTATCGGCATCACCCATGCATACAGGGCGGCACTGATACGATGGCAGGTGCTGGAGATGACGTTTGCAAGAATGGCCCTGCTGGCACTGGCGGCGGTATTCGGGCTTTCCCTTGTGTTGTTTTCCGGACTTACCATCATTGCATGGGCGGTAGAGGGCAAGGCGAACTGGGCGGAGATCAGCCTGAACTATATCTTTATGTCGGTGCTCAACTGGTCGCGCTACCTGTTTGTCTGGGTGCTCACGTATCATTTATTCGGACTGATGGAACGGGTAAACCGGACGCAGATCGAGCGTTTGTCGTATGAAAACCAGCTCAAAAACGTCGAACTGCAAAACCTGAAGGCCCAACTCAACCCGCATTTTTTGTTCAACGCCCTCAACAGCGTCAAGGCCCTCACCCACAGCGACCCCGTGCGGGCCGGCGACGCGGTGATGCTTCTGTCCGATCTGCTGCGCTACTCCCTGAACTATGAAAAACAGACCCTTGTACCCCTGGCCGACGAACTCGCCGTGACACGCGACTACCTCGCCCTGGAAAAGATCCGCTTCAACCAGCGCCTCGAATACACCCTCGATATCGAACCGGCTGCCGAAAAATGGCTCATACCGCCAATCCTGCTCGTGACACTTGCTGAAAATGCCATTAAACACGGCATCGCGCAGTCGCTGCAGGGCGGGTTGGTCCGCATTTCTGCCAAAGTTGACAAGGGCCACCTGCAAATCGACGTGTCCAATACGGGCTGTTATTCGCCCCGGCCCGACCGCCAGGGTATAGGGTTGACCAACATCCGCCGCCGGCTCGATATGCTTTTCGGTGGCAAAGCCGTTTTTCACATACACAACAACACAGAACAGAACACCGTAACGGCTTCGGTGTGCATACCGGCCCTCTGATATGGAAATCCGCACCCTGCTCATCGACGACGAAGACCTTGCGCGCCAGGAGATGCGCCACCTGCTCGGCGCTTTCCCCGACCTGCACATCGTGGGTGAGGCCGCCGACGCAGTCGAAGCGGCGGCCCGGATACGCGAGCTGCGGCCCGATCTGATCTTTCTGGATATCAATATGCCCGGTAAAAGTGGATTCGACCTGTTGGCCGAACTCGACGAAAGCCCGCGCGTGGTATTTGTCACTGCCTACGACGAGTTTGCCGTCCGCGCCTTCGAGACCAACGCGCTCGACTACCTGCTCAAGCCGGTCCGGCCCGAACGGCTGGAAAAAGCCGTCGAAGCCGCCCGGGAAGCCATACAGAACCAATCCGGACAGCAGGCCGCAAGCGCATCTGCACAGCCTTACGTCTTGCGCCCCGACAGCCTGGTCTTTATCAAAGACGGGGAAAAATGCTACTTCGTCCGCCTGACCGATATATTTCTGTTCGAAAGTGAAGACAATTACGTCCGGGTATACTTCGGCAAGGAGAAGCCCTTGCATCGAAAAAGCCTTAATGCACTGACGGAAAAACTCCCGCCCGAACTGTTTTTTCGCGCCAACAGGCAGCAGATCATCAACCTGGCGAACATTGCCGATATTGAACCGTTTTTTAACGGCACCCTGCGCGTTACCCTGCACAGCGGCATGCGTGTCGAGATTTCAGTGCGGCGTGCCGGGGAGTTCAGGGAGCGCCTGAGTTTGTGAAATACATGAAAAAACAGCACCTGCCATCCAAAATCTGCCTTGTCTGCGGAAAACCCTTTTCCTGGCGCAAAAAATGGGAAAAGGTGTGGGACGAAGTGCGGTATTGCAGCGAGCGGTGCCGGAAAAACAAGGCAGGTACAACGATCTGATCCGGCCGGCAGTTTTTCTCCTGTCCAATCCCCAACTGGGATACTGCAGACACATGGCAATTCGGCCAAATTTCATTATCTTTGTAAATCTCCGTTAAATCGGAGGTTTGGGCGGATATTTTGACACCATGCGCCGTGAACCTGATTCGGAACGGGGGATTTTTTTAACTAAAATTGACAAATGGCCAGATCGCAAGATTCGTTTAACAAAAAAGAAAAAGAAAAACTACGCAGAAAGAAAAAGCAGGAAAAAGTGGAGCGCCGGGAGCAGCGCAAAGTCGAAAAAGCCGAAGGCGGCGTCAAGACTTTTGAAGAGATGCTCTCTTATGTAGATGAGAACGGCCACCTCACGTCTACACCCCCCGATCCCGCCAAAAAGAAAAAGTTCAAGGCCGAAGATATCATTCTTGGTGTATCGCCAAGGGATGCTTCGCCCGAAGAGACCATACGCCAGGGCCAGGTCAAGTTTTTCAACGATGAAAAAGGCTACGGCTTTATCATCGATGCGGAAACAAAAGACAGCGTCTTTGTGCACATCAACAATCTCACCGACCCGCTCCGGGAAAACGATCGCGTGACTTTTGAAGTGGAAATGGGCCCTAAAGGCGCAAACGCGGTGAACGTTAAACTGGTGAAGTAGCGATTGGGGCTACATGCCCCGTTTCAAAACAGCATACCTTTCATTATGCCTTCCTGGTGCGGCTCATACCCGTAGCGGGATGTTTGCGTATGTACTGTAGGCCACGGTCCATAATTGGAATGAAGCACTGAACCCTACTAAGGCGCCGGCTTGCTTGTTTAGTGGCAATCATGAGCGGGGCGCATTAACATCCGCATACTGACAAACAGCAAGCAAGCCGCCGGATTTTGAAGGAGAATGACTCCGCAAAACCCGGCGGTACAAGAAGAAGCGATAGTGTTTGTTTTCTATTGTCCCTGTCCCAGCGAAAATGCCGGCTTCCCGTCGAAGGAATAAAGGTTTTCCGTTTTGATGGTGTCGATGTTTTTGTCGATGGCCTCGGTAAGCAGGTGAACGATGTGCTGTTTGCTCATCGAGTCGCTTTCTGCCGGTTTGAACCGGCAGCGCCAGTGATCCGTGCAGAAGGTTTCGCTGAAACCTTCCGGCCAGACCTTTATCCCCCTGTTGGTGATCATGGAGAGTTTCAGGGCATTCGTTTCGATTTGTTTCAGTTTGGCCGCCAGTTCATCGGGGTTGTCGCCGCTCCAGTGTACGAATACGTCGACGCCCACCAGTTCCTTTTTGGAGGCCGTTTTCCTTTTGTACTTCGGCAGGTTCAGGGCTGCACTGCCGGCATAGGAAACGGATTTGAGCATGGCCGGTTTTTGCCCCAGATTGGCGATGACGGCATCGGCGAATTCATTGGTGCCGACTTTTTTCCGGCTGGTGCCTTCCTTGAAGATGTCGTAGGTGTGGATGCCGTCTTCGATGGTTTTAAGCCAGGCATTCTGGACTTTTTCAGCCACTTCCGTTTGTCCGATATGGTTCAGCATCATCACTGCGCCTTGCAATAACCCGGAAGGATTTGCCATATTCTGGCCTGCCCTGCGCGGCGCCGATCCGTGTATGGCCTCAAACATCGCGCACTCTTCCCCGATGTTGGCCGATCCGGCCAGGCCGACCGACCCGGCGATCTGGGCCGCCACGTCGGACAGCACATCGCCGTACAGGTTGGGCATCACGATCACATCGAACGCTTCGGGCGTGTCGGCCATTTTGGCCGCGCCGATATCGATGATCCAGTGTTCGTTTTCGATTTCGGGATATTCCCTTGCAATTTCTTCAAACACCTGGTGAAACAAGCCGTCCGTTTGCTTCATGATATTGTCTTTGGTAAAGCAGGTCACCTTTTTCCGTCCGTATTGCCGGGCGTATTCAAAGGCGTAGCGGACGATCTTTTCACATCCCGGCCGGCTGATCAGTTTCAGGCACTGGATCACCTCGTCGGTCTGCTGGTGTTCGATACCGGCGTACAGGTCCTCTTCATTTTCCCGGATGATGACGATGTCCATCTCGGGATGTTTGGTTTTTACAAAAGGATGCAGGCTGACGCAAGGGCGTACATTGGAGTACAAACCAAGGAACTTGCGCGTGGTGACGTTCAGGCTCTTGTAGCCGCCGCCCTGCGGTGTGGTGATCGGCGCTTTCAAAAATACCTTGTTCCGCCGTACTACATCCCACGACTCCCTGGCGATACCGGCAGTGTTGCCTGCCAGGTACACCTTCTCTCCTACTTCAATTTCTTCGATTTCGATTTTGGCGCCTGCGGCCATGATAATTTTGAGGGTGGCATCCATGATTTCGGGGCCGATCCCGTCGCCTTTTGCTACTGTTATTTTTTGCATGATTCTTTTGTTTAAGTAAATTGACGGGGCAAAGATCGGAGTAGCATTACATACTTTTTTATTTATCTTTGTTATCTTAAACATAAATATTTTTTATGAATTTCACGCTGCACCACCTCCAGGTCTTTCTGGAAATCACTCATACACAGAGCATTACAAAAGCCGCAGAAGCGCTTCACCTGACCCAGCCTGCCGTCTCGATCCAACTCAGAAATTTTCAGGAACAGTTTGATATTCCGCTGACGGAAGTCGTCGGCAGAAAACTTTTTATCACCGACTTTGGAAAGGAGATCGCGCTCGCCGCAGAGAAAATCCTGAATGAGGTATACCATATCAACTACAAGACCATGGCCTATAAGGGCCAGTTGACGGGCAGGCTAAAGATTTCGGTCGTATCCACCGGGAAATACGTCATGCCCTATTTTCTGACCGATTTTTTGAAAGACCAGCACGGGATTGAGTTGATGCTCGATGTGACCAATAAAGCCAAGGTGCTGGAGAGTCTGGAAAAGAACGAGGTAGACTTTTCACTGGTGTCCGTTTTGCCCGAAAACCTCAAAATCGAAAAGGTGGAACTGATGCAAAACAGGCTGTATCTGGTCGGCAACAGACAGCAACAGTTTGCCCGGAAACAATACGACAAAAGTATACTGGAAGACTTGCCGCTGATCTACCGGGAGCCGGGTTCCGGCACAAGGCATACCATGGAAAGTTATATCGAGCAAAACAACCTGCCGGTGCGAAAAAAAATGGAACTGACCTCCAATGAAGGGGTGAAACAGGCCGTCATTGCAGGCCTGGGCTACTCCATCATGCCCCTGATCGGCATAAAAAACGAACTGACGAACGGCGACCTGCAGATCATCCCCGTGAAAGGCTTTCCGATCAAGACCGCCTGGAATTTGATCTGGTTGAAAAACAAAAACTTTTCACCCATCGCAGACGCATTTCTGAAATATGTGCAGGCAGAAAAGGACAATATTATCCGGGAGAAGTTTGAATGGTTCGACCGGTACCGGGAAGCATAAGCAAATAATTACCCCGGGGCAATGATCCGCCCGTCTTCCATCTCGATTACGCGGTCGGTATTGCCGGCAAAACCCTGGTCGTGCGTCACAATAAGCAGCGTCTGCCGGAATTCATCGGACAGCCGCCGGAATATATCGAACACGATATCGCTGTTTTTCTTGTCCAGATTACCCGTCGGCTCGTCGCCCATGATAATCAGCGGGTCGTTGATCAGTGCCCTGGCAATCGCCACCCGCTGTTTTTCGCCGCCGGACAACTGGTTGGCTTTTTTCAGGGCCAGCCCGTCGATGTCGAGTGCGCGCAACCGCTCCATGGCGCGGTGCTCTACTTCATCCTCCGGGTATTTCCGGAGTTTCAGTCCGGGCAGCATGACGTTTTTCAACACGGTAAACTCATTCAGCAGGTAGTGAAACTGAAATACAAACCCGATCTTTTCATTCCGGATACGCGCCAGTTGTGCTTCACTTTTTCCCCGCATGCTTTCGTTGTCGATATGCAGGTCGCCTTCGTAATCGGTATCCATCGTGGAGAGGATATACAGCAGGGTGGATTTTCCACAACCGGATTTGCCGGTGACCGATACGAACTCCCCCCGGTCAACCGAAAAACTGAGGTCCTTGAGTACCTGTACCCTGACCGGGTCACTGAAATACTTGCTGACGTGGATGGACTGAAGTACGGTCTGTGCCATGGCTATTTTCCCCGTATGATAATGACCGGATCTACCTTGCTCGCTTTTCTTGCCGGGAAATATCCCGCCAGGTAGGTGGTCAGGAGCGCAAAAACGATCCCGATGACGTAAAAATACGGGTTGTAGTTTACCGGATAGGTTTTCACCGTGGGCAATGCCGCCGTATTAAAGGGAATCTGGTCGATCAGCAGGGAAAGCGAAAAACCCATCAACAGTCCCAGCAGGCCGCCCAGCAGGCCGATGCTCAGGGCAATGCCGAGAAATATCTTCCGGACATCGCCGCCCGAAAAACCGGTGGCTTTCAGGATGGCGATCGTGTCCATTTTTTCATAGATCATCATATTGAGGATGTTGTAAATGCCGAATCCGGCCACAATCAGCAACGTAACACCTACGACGTAGGAAATCAGGGTGCGGACGAAACTGCCCGTTTCAAACTGTGAGTTGGCGGTCTGGATATCCTCCGCATCGGCGCCAAAGCGTTGCGCATACTCCCGGGCAACGGCAGGCGCCATTCGGAGGTCGGTCAGTTTGACCTGGATATCGGTGATATAATTGTTCGGTTTTCCGAGCAATTTCTGCGCGGTCGCAATGGAGGCATAACTCTGCACCTTGTCCAGTTCCTGGATGCCGGACTGGAAAAAACCCACGACCTTGAGGGGCAGCCGACCGCCTTTCGAGGTTGTCACCTGCACGACATCTCCGATTTCCGCCAGGAGTTTGTCTGCCACACCTTTGCCCAGCACGATGCTGTTGCCGACATTTTTCAGGTCGAGCGGCTCCCCCGCTGTGACGTAATCCCTGAAAAAAAACAGGTCGCTTTCGGCCACCACATCGATACCGCTGACCGTGCCTGTGATATCAATCGTCCCGGCGTTGTACAAAACAGGAGCGATGATCTTGGGGGCAAAGCCCCGCACACGGGGATCGGCGCTGATCGCCTGCATGATTGCGGCACTGTTATATATCTCGGGCCGGCTACCGCTCGATTTTACGGAGCGGATAAAATTGTAACTGCCCTTGAACTCGCCCGAAAGGTTGACGGGCTGGTCAAGGCTGGGCTTGATTTCGTTGAAAAGCCGGACATGCGGCGTCCGGTTCAGGATGAGGCCGTCCAGCAAATCATTCAAGCCGTTCATAAAGCCCAGCAGGGCGATAAACATGGTGATGCTGAACGTGACACCGATTGCCGCCACGAGCGACTGCCGCCAGCGCGCGAGCAAGAGTGATTTGGCGATATCTGCGATAAGTACGTAGTTCATTGGTTGGGTTGAAGTATGGTCTCGTCTTTATTCAGACCCTCCGTTATTTCCACTTTCAGGTAATCTTTCAGCCCGGTAACGACCTTCCTTGGTTCCCTGTTTTCCATGATGACTACGGAGTCGCCGACCAGATACGAGCGGGGGATGGTCATGGCATTTTCCTTGACTCTGATCAGGATGTTGGCTTCTGTGGTCAGGTTTGGATAGAGCACCGGCGGCCTGTCGGTGAACTCGGCCTCGATGGTAAAGGTGCGGGAAACCTCATTCATGATCGGGTCGATCCGCGAGACCACGGCCTCGAACACCTGGTTTTTGTAACTGTCCAGGGTCAGCAAAACGCGCTGGCCTTTTTGAATACGCACGATGTCGTTTTCGTCGACCTGAAGTTCGGCCACAAAATCCTCCGCATCCCCGATCACCGCCAGCGGGCTTTGGGTACCGACGATTTCGCCGACTTCTCTGTCAATACTATACACACGCCCGTCAGTTTGGCTGCGGATGACATAATCCTGCGCCATATTTTTGCTGATGGCGAGCAGTTTTTTGCTTTGCGCGGCGGCGAAGTCCAGTTGCTTTTCCAGGTCCCGGTACCTGAAAACGGCAGCCTCGTAGTTGTTTACAGAAGCGGTATAGGCCAGTTCGCGTTGCTCCAGTTCAACCTTTGAACCGATCTGCTGCGCCCAAAGCCCGCGCTGTCTGACGAGCAGGATAGAATCATTGATCATCCTGCTTTTTGCCGTCTGTATCGCCCCTTGCAATTCCCGCAACCGGTCGCCGTTGGTATTCCGGTCGGCAAAATCAGCGGCCAGTTTGGCGTTCTCCGTATTCAACCGCGAAGTCTCGTTCCCGATCACAAACAAGGGATCGCCTTTTTTGACCACATCGCCTTCGCTGACCAATATTTTTTGGATCAGGCCCCCCACCGCAGCATACACCTGGTACTGGTTTTTGCTTTTGATCCTGCCCGAGGCATATACCGACTCGGATATGTTTTCTATGACGGGTCGGGTGCCGGGAGTCGCCCTGCGGCACGCAAATACGGACATTGCGGCAAATAGAAAAAAGGTCAAATATCTCAACATAGGGGAGTTTTATTCAGGTTAATTCCGGCTTACGCATCTTTAATGGATTACCCGGGCATATCATTCCGGTTTTCAATCTGCCAAATAACCCAGGAAATTTTACAAAACAAAATAAATTTTGATTCCGGCTTTGTTTAAACAATATGGGGATTGACACGTTCCCTGCACACTCCCGGGCGCTTGTTTGATTTCAAGCAGCACTGCCGCCTGAATTTCCTGTTTTAGAGTTTACACACAAGCCTTTTGGTCGAAAAAGTATGGCATGCAGACCGCGCCCGTCTACTTTTCGGTTTTCGAAATAATGTACCATCACACACCATTCAACATGCGATTTGCTCTTACCCTTCCACTATTCCTGGCGTTTTTCACTGCACAGTCCCAGACGGCTGTTATACACGGACGCCTGCAAGGCCCCGAAGGGGAATCGATCGCCTTTGCCAACGTAGCCCTGTTCAACACAGCAGACAGCAGCCTGTACAAGGCCGGCAACAGCGATGAAAAGGGTGTCTTTCACCTGGCCGGGCTTAGCGCGGGAAATTATTACCTCAAGGCGCTTTACCTCGGGCTGAAGGATCTGCAGCAAGCCGATATCCGGCTGTCCGACGGCCAGCAACTGGACCTGGGTGTGCTTGCTTTTTCTGCCGGCTCCATCAACCTGGAGGAGGCTACCGTAACCGCTGCACGGGTGATGGTGGAGATCAAGCCCGACCGCACCATTTTCAACGTCGACGGCACCATCAACAGCGCGGGTTCGGACGGGATTGCACTGCTGCGCAAGGCGCCCAACGTGACGGTCGACAACAACGACAATATCAGTGTGCTGGGCCGCTCCGGCGTGTTGCTGTATGTGGATGGCAAACGGCTGCCGCTTACCGGTCAGGACCTCACCAGTTACCTGCAAAACCTGCCTGCCGAACAGATCGACCGCATCGAGATCATCACTAATCCGGGTGCGCGGTACGAGGCCGAAGGCAACGCGGGCATCATCGATATCCGGCTGAAAAAGGACAAAAACCTGGGCGCCAACGGCTCGGTCAACACCACCGTGAGCCAGGGCCGCTACCACCGCGCCAACCTGTCCGGCAGCGGCAATTACCGCAACAAACGGTTCAATACGTTCGGAACACTCGGCCTGGTCGATGGCGCCGGCTTCAATGAAATGAACTTCCTGAGCTACCTGAACAATATGGTGCAGGAGGAAATAAACAACCACCGGAACGACTGGCGCAGTTACAACTACCGCGTCGGGGCAGACTTTTTCCTGTCGAAAAAACACACCATCGGCTTTCTGGCAGGCGGCAACGTCAACCATGCCGGCAACAATTCATTCAACCGAATCACCCTGGCTCTGGAAGACACCCCTGATCTGATCGACAGCATACTGGTGGCCCGGAACACCGCCGACAACGACCGGCGCCAGCAGACCTACAACCTCAATTACCGCTTCGACAACGGCAAAGACCGCAGCCTTAACCTGGATGTCGACTACGGCAATTACCGGAATGGCAGCAAGCGATACCAGCCCAACCGCTACTACGATGCCGCCGAGCAGGTACTGCTTACCGAAATTATCAACCGTTTCGACACGCCGACCGATATCGATATTTATTCCGTGCAGGCAGATTTCGAAGATAAACTCTGGGACGGTACGGTCGGATTCGGCGCAAAACTGAGCAAGGTGGTTTCCGACAATACTTTCCTCTTTTACGTGGAAGAAAACGGCATTCCGGTGCGGAACGACCGCAAGTCCAACAATTTCCGGTACGACGAAAAGGTGTACGCCGGGTACTTCAGTTATGCCCGTTCGCTCGGGGAAAAATGGAAGTTCTATGCCGGACTCCGGGCCGAACAAACCGATGCTACCGGCGACCTCCAGGCATTTCTTCCCGAATTGCAGCAGGACCCGGTGGAACTGAATTATCTCAGCTGGTTTCCCAATGCAGGACTCACCTGGCAGATAGCGCCCAAACACGTGCTGGCACTAAACGGCGGCCGGCGCATCAACCGCCCGGATTACAATGTGCTCAACCCTTTTAACAACCAGATCAGCGAACTTTCCTATGAAAAAGGCAACCCCAGACTAAGCCCGGAAATCGTGAATAACCTGGAACTGGGCTATACCCTCGCCTACCGCTACAACTTCAAACTCGCCTACAGCCGTACTACCGACCAGATCACCCGCCTGATGGCACCCGACGACACAGACCCGCGTGCAGGGTTCATCACCTGGGCCAACCTCGCCGACCAGACGATCGTCAGCCTGAACGTGAGCGCTCCCGTTCAGATTACCAAAATCTGGAACGCCTATTTCAACGCCAGCGCTTCACACCTCGACAACCAGGCCGACTACGGCGATGGCGGCATTGTGGATGTGCAGGCATTTACCTACAGCATTTACCAGCAGCACACCTTCGACCTTCCCTTCGGATTTAAAGGTGAGGTTTCGGGATATTACTCCGGCCCCGGCGTGTGGGGCGGTGTGTTTTTGTATGAATCCAGCTGGAGCCTCGATCTCGGTTTGCAGCGCAAGTTCCTGCAGAACCGGCTGAATGTCAGGCTCAGTGTCAGCGATATTTTCTACGAAACAGGCTGGGACGGCTACTCCGATTTCGACGGACTGTTGTCGTATGGCAGCGGGCGCTGGGACAGCCGGCGCGCCAGCCTGAGTGTCGGTTATCTTTTCGGAAACGAAAACGTCAAATCGCGCAAACGCCAAACCGGAATTGAGGCCGAAGCGGGCCGGGTCGGCGATTAAAAACGTCTTTTCCAAAATTAATTGCCCTACCCTACCCAACCCGACCGGAAAAAGATTCGTGTTCCTTCAAAAAATCATTCTAATGAAGAACCGAAACACAATCTTTTTCCTGGTGATTCTCGTCATGGCCGGCGTCCGGATGGATGCCCAGCAATTCTTTTTTTCACCCGTTCGGCCGGGTACGTGTAATGCCACCGACGGCATACTCACGATCGTGCCGACAAGGGGCGTCCCCCCCTTTACCTATCAATGGAGTACCGGCGCTACCGGGCTTAGCCTGAAAAACGTACCCAAAGGCACCTATACCGCCACGCTTACAGATGCGACCGGTGCAACGGCGGAGCACACGCACATTTTGAACAGCGAGGCATTCGACCTTTACCTCTCCGATTCGAAGCCCGCGAGTTTTTGCAATGCCAATTCCGGCGCGCTGACCGTTGATCCGCTCGGTGGGGTTGCGCCGTTCACCTACACCTGGAGTACCGGGCAGACGGGTTCGAC
Source organism: uncultured Bacteroidota bacterium (assembly GCA_937861115.1). Classification (GTDB taxonomy): domain Bacteria; phylum Bacteroidota; class Bacteroidia; order Chitinophagales; family Saprospiraceae; genus M3007. The sequence continues at coordinate 26,754 of CALMBD010000038.1, forward strand.
CGTACAAGGCCTGGCAGCGGGCGATTACTCGGTCACTGTAGTGGACGCGAGCGGCTGCTCTGCAGAGGGTGTTTTTACGGTTGAAACCACACCGTTCACCTATTACCCCCTCGCGCGAATTCAGCCCGTCGATGAACCGGACTGCCAAAACCCTTCCAACGGCGTCCTGGAAGCCGGTATGATAAACAGCAATTATTCACCTTTTACTTATGCCTGGAATACCGGCGCAACGACGCAAAGCATTAGCAACCTGCCGGAGGGCAACTACAGTGTTACCGTCACGGATGCACTCGGATGTTCCAACGCCATCAATTATGTGCTGAAAAACAAACTGACGTTAAACGGAAGTGTAGTCTGCACCGGCGGCAATACCGGCACAGCCAGCGCCCAACTGGCGGGCGCCACAGCGCCGGTGAGTTATGTCTGGAGCAACGGCCAGACAGGGCCGGGGCTGAGTAACCTGACAAGCGGCACGTATGGCGTAACGGCCACAGATGCCAACGGCTGTAACTCCTCCGGACAAACGATGGTCTCTATCCCGACTCTGGTCCTGAACGATTACTCTCCCAAGTGTTATGCCGGAAATACCGCTATCGCCTCCTGCTGGGTGCAGTACGATCAGGGCACGAGTTACCTTTGGGACAATGGCAGCACGGACTCCTGGAATACCACACTGAGCCAGGGCCAGCATACCATTACCGTGACAACGGCGCTCGGCTGCACCCTCACCGGCAGTATCAATATTGCTGCACCGCTAGCGCCCCCGATCACAATTGCCTATACGGCCAATCCGGCCGATTGTACCAGCGGGACAGGCGGCGCGCTGAATATTTCCATCACGGGCGGCATACCGCCTTACACGTTTTATGCGTACGGGCCCGACAATTTTATTTCGTCCGATATCGCAAGCCTTCAAAATATCAAAGGCGGAGCATACAGCCTGTATGCCTATACCGCACAGCCTACTTCCTGCTATAGCTATGTTTCGGCAAGCGTGCCGGATGCAGGCGGGTTCGAGCCCGAACTGGTCGTGCAGGACATCGATTGCACCACCGGGTACGGATCGGCGGCTATAATCAACGTAACAACACCCGGCGCACAATACTCCTGGAACATGGGCGCTACAAGTCCCGCATTGTTTAACCTCACGGAAGGCTGCTATTCGGCTACCGTGACTGCCGGGGGCGACTGCATTGCTTATTTTAACAACATCTGCCTGTTTGCCAGCGACACTATTCAGGCCAATTCGATTTGCTCGGGGCTGGCGACCGGCGTCCTCATCAACGACCTGGGTGTGGCCGGTTGCTCCGGCACGACCGGCATACCGTTCCAACTGATCCGCACGATGCCTTCCGGCGCCTTGCATTTTACCGACGAGAACGGCGTGTACAACGCACACATGCCCAACGGAACCTTCGACATTGAAGCGCTGAGCTACGACCCGGCCGACATCGCCTGTCCGCCCGGCGGTTTCCACACGGTCAATTCCATAGTCGGCGTGACCACTTCCGGTCTGGATTTCCATTTTTACAACACCAATGCCACCGATCACCGTGTCCGACAAAAAGCGCTGCGCACCGCACAGCCCGGCTACCCCTACTCCCTGCGATATGAAGTGTGCAACGACGGCAGCACCGCCAACGCCGGCGACATGGATCTGGCCTACGGCAATTTCTTCGGCAGCCTCGCCACGGCGGCTTTTCCCAGGCATCCGGGCGCCTTTACGCTGAACGGCGAGACTTCAGGCATACCGGACAATACCGCGAATTTCGGGTTCCCCGCGATCACGCCTGGCGGCTGCGAAATGCTCCAGGTCGATTTCCTGACCCCGACCGTGACGCCTGTCGGCACGGAGTTTATCACCCGCGCCACGGTGTCGCCCTCCAGCGGCGATCCGACACCCGATAACAATGTATCCACCCTGTTCAACACCGTAACCGGTTCATTCGACCCGAACATCGTGCTGGCTTTCCCGGCGCGCAACGGCAATCCGCGCGACGGCGGCAGTATTTTGTGGAATATCGACCATACGCTGACCTACCAGATATTCTTCCAGAATACCGGCAACGCGCCCGCGGATTTTGTCATGGTGCGGGACACGCTCGATATCGCCCTGAACGTGTCGACCATCCGGAACATGAGCACCTCGCATGATGTAGACATATCCCTGGAAGACGACAACAAGGTACTGGTGTTCAAATTCCCGAATATCGGCCTGCCCGATTCGACCAGCGATTTTGCGGGCAGTATCGGTTCCATTCAGTTCGACATAGATCTCCATCCCGGGTTGCCGCCCGGCACGGAGATCAGCAAGCAGGCCGCGATATATTTTGATTTCAACAGTCCGGTGATCACCAACAACAACGTGCTGAAAATCGTGTCGAATACCGGCACGAGTGCCGTTGCAAAGAACGCTCTGATCCTTTTCCCCAATCCTGCGGTGCAGTACTTCGGATTCTTTACGGATACAGCCGCCGGGATGCGTATTTTCAACACCATGGGTGAGTTGATAAGCGTGCAGCAACTGGAGCCCGGAATACAACAGGTCTCAACCGAAGCACTGCCCGACGGTGTTTATTTTGTCCAGGTGGAGGCGAACGGCAAAATGCAAAGCGGAAAGGTTGTGGTGAGTCATTGATGAATGTTTCCCGCAGAGGTTACCCGCAGATGGCCGCAGAAAAATCACGCGGATCTTCGCAGATTCAACAAAATCTGCGCTTTTCTGCGCTTTTTTTCTGCGGGAAACAACCCTTAAACGACACATGTTTTCTGCTACAATCTGCGGGAAACAAATTCGGGATATCCGGTATTTTATTCGTTACTTTTGTCACAGAGTGTCTGTCAGTCGCTTATACAGGGACAAGCATAAGACATCTGCAAAAGTTCACCTTACCAACCCGATCAGTCAACATGAACCGAATCAAAACTGTAGCAGTCGCTGCCCTGCTCCTTGGCAGCAACCTACCTGTTATTCTTGCCCAGTGGCTTCCCCTGAATTCCGGCTCCTCGGCCCGGTACGAATCCCTCTACTTTTTTGACGCCAACAATGGCCTGGCCTCTTCCACCGCCAATGTGATCAGGACCTCCAACGGCGGCAGCACCTGGACCACCGTTAGTGTGAACGGCATCAGGGACATCGACTTTATCGACGCCAACAACGGATTTGCCGCAGGATACTCTTCCCAGGCCTTGAAAAAGACCACCAACGGCGGCGCCTCCTGGTCGCCCCTCACACCGGTCAATTCCAACTCGTTGTGGGGCATTTCTGTCGTCAGCACCAGCACGGTCTATGCCAGCGGCACCGGCGGCGTGGTCTGGAGAAGCACCAACGGAGGCCTCAGTTTCACGCCGGTCAACCTGCCGACCGTTTCCGACCTGGCAGTTGACCTCCAGTTCCTGAACGCCACGACGGGTTGTGTGCTGGGGCAGCCCGGCGATATCTGGCGGACCACGAACAGCGGCGCCTCCTGGACGAAGACGCATACAACCCCTTCAGTAGCGTCCACCTCCATCTATTTTGTCAACGCCACAACGGGATTTGCCGTCGGCTCCGGCGGGTGGATCATCAAGACCACCGACGGCGGCATCAGCTGGACGACCCTGAACTCGGGTTCCACGGCCTACCTGCAATACGTACATTTTTACGACGTCAACAACGGCATAACAGCCGGTATTGGCGGCGTTATCCTGCGCACCACGGACGGCGGAGCCACCTGGCAGCAGGAAATTTCCGGCACCACGGAAGACCTGTACAGCTGCATCCTCCTGTCGCCCACGGTGGCCATAGTAGGCGGCAACAACGGCACCCTGCTCAAAAACACCAACCTGCAAACGGTGGGCGCCCATGAACCGGAACTGAACTGGACGCTCAGCGCATCGCCCAATCCGTGCAGCGGCGCCGTCACGATCGATCTGGGCGCATCCCGCGAGCAAGTCACCGCAGTCGTCAGCGATATATCGGGCAGCGTTGTCCGCAACGAAACCTTCCACCAGACGTCATCCCTGAACCTGAACCTGGAAGGCCCTGCAGGCATCTATTTTATCAGCCTGATCTCGGACGACCGGCGGGCCATGATCAAAGTGGTGAAGGAGTAAAAACCGGGTGCCCGGGCTCCGATGGATATCCGTTTGGCGACTTGGAATTATGACGATGCAGCCATACATTTGGGGGCATCGTCAAACCACTGCCCTTGCATGACTGCCAGACACCTTATTACTGAACCCGGCTTTGGGCCGGGCGCCATTGCGCAAAACCTGCCGGGAGCGGTGGTTTTGCGCAATGTTTTTTTATTGGGGCGGAGGGTGTGATGGCTGTTGCGGCTATTCAACTTGTTTGGCTGGATTGCCGCAACCGGAGGGGAGACAAAGGCGATATTCCCGAAAACGAAAAAGTAAAAGACGCATTGCGGGTTTTTGCTTTTTCGTTTTCGGGAATACAGTAGTTATGCCTCACCCTAAAAGACGACACGAACGACATTACGCAAAAAGATAAATGTAAGAAACCACGATTACAATATGAAACTCGTGACTAGAGATAATCTTGAAAGATGGGCAGGCACTACCTTTTCAAAAGCTGCTCTACCTTATCTTATTTCAAGATTGGTAAGAGCAACTACACCTGCAAGTACCAAGGCAAATCTTCCTTCGGGTAGTGCAACCTACATAGGAGGTTGGGATGGAATTGTGAATTGCGAATCTGAAACAGCTTATGTTCCTAAAGGCACTTCTTTGTGGGAATTTGGTACAGACGTAAATCCTAAAGTAAAAGCAGACAAAGAATATGACAAAAGAAAAAACAAACCATTAGGGTTTATTCCCAAGGATTCCATATTCGTCTTTGTCACACCGAGACTTTGGACAAAAAAAGTTGATTGGCTTGCTGAGAAAAAGGCTGAAAATCATTGGAGAGATGTTATTGTTTATGATTCAGTAGACTTAGAACAATGGCTTGATATTTCATTGCCTGTTTCAAAATGGTTCGCAGAAGAACCAGGTGTTAATGGGATTCCATTTGACGGTGTTTTAACATCAGATGAGTTTTGGAATGAATGGTCAACTGGCCCAATAAAATTAGAACCTGAAGTAGTTACTTCTGGAAGGGAATTTGAACAACAGTTATTGTTTGACATTCTTCAGGGGCAAGCATGTATCAAAGCAGTTAAGGCTTCAACCAAAGATGAAGCTACCGCATTTATTATTGCAACTGCTAAATTGTTTTCTTCTAACGAGTCAGAAATATTTTTCGCTAAATCATTAATCTCAGACAACAGTAATTGTTTCCGAACAATAAGATACAACACAAATTATCCTCTAAATTTAATTCCCAGGTTTAATGACGCAAGTCAATTTTACTCAGCAACAGGAGAGAAACATCATGTACTTGTTCCACTTGGGGCTGACGATGATTTTAATCAAGACACTATCAACTTGCCAACAATCGACAGAGACAGTCAAATTAATTCTTTAATAAAAAGTGGATTATCAAAAGAAGATGCTGAGAAATTCTCAAGAGAGTCTGGACGAAATATTACGATACTTAAAAAGCTTTTAAAATTCCCTTATTTCAAAGCAAAATGGATGGAGAAAGAAAACATTCGTGAGATAATTCCTGCCCTTATACTTGGAAGATGGAATGAAACATTTGTTGGAGATATTGAACTAATTGAAAATCTTTCTGAACAAAAATATTCTGATTATTTAGTTATCCTAAACAAATGGAAAAACTTTGAAGAATCGCCCATTATCCAAATAGGTGAAACTTGGAGGTTAACCTCACCTCTGGATTTATGGACAGCTCTTTCATCTCAACTTTCATCTAAAGACTTTCAGAACATTCAAGAGTGTTATGCATTAGCATTCAAAAATGGGAATCCGATACTCGAACCTGCGGACAAAAACAGTTTCGCAGCTTACTTCAACAAAAAAAACAAATACTCTAATTGGTCAAGAGAAGGACTAACTCAATCTTTAATATTAGTAGGACGATTAAATGGAGTTAAAATCCCCAATCTTGACAATCCCCAAAATTGGGTTGATAATATCATTCTTGATTTACTAAATAATGCAAGAGGAGAAATGTGGATTTCCGTTGACCACGAATTACCACTTATTTCGGAAGCATCGCCAGAAAGTTTTCTCAAAGCAGTAAAAAATTCATTGGCAAAAGAGCAACCCGAAATAATGGATATGTTTAAAGAGGAAGATGGTTTTTTACACAAAACAAGTCACCACACTGGTTTGTTGTGGGCACTTGAAAACTTAGCCTGGTTGCCCGAATATTTAAGGGAGGCGAGTTTGATACTGCTTAAACTTTCAAGACTTGACCCTGGCGGTAGTTTATCAAACAGACCAATGAATAGTATTTCAGAAATTTTCAAACCTTGGCATTATCAAACTCTCGCATCGTATGATGAAAGAATGGAAATTCTCAAATATATTACCGAAAAGGAAAAAGAGTCAGGTTGGTCTCTTTTAATAAGAATGCTTCCTGACCATCACGGAATAGCACATCCAACGCATAAAATGCGTTGGCGAATGTTTGATAAGAATACCAATCTCCCTTACACTTATCAAGAAATATGGAATACGCATTCAGCAGTAATAGAAATGCTTATAAACCTTTTTAATAATGATGAAGAAAAATTTTCTCAACTCATAAAAGAAACAACCAATCTTTCTCCTAAAGACAGAAAAAGAGTTTTAGATTGGGCTAATGAAGTTTACCCAAATATCAAACAGGAAAAATTTACAACTTGGGAAGCAATCAGGGGAATTTTAAATCATCACAGGTCGCATCCTGATACCGATTGGGCTTTACCCGAATCCGAGTTAGTACAGTTAGAAAATTTGTATAACAAACTTCAACCAACAGACATTATCCACAAATACATTTGGCTTTTCAATGAACATTGGCCTGAGTTTCCAGAAGGTTTCAAATACGAACCCAATGAATCAGAAAAACGATACGATCAACAACAAAAGCGTATTGATGAAGCAAGAAAAACAGCAGTATCAGTTTTTCTTCAAGAATTAGGTTTAAACGCAACCTTAGAATTACGAAAACAAGTTAAAGAGTTTTGGCTTTTGGGCGGTGCTTTAGCTGGTGTAATCACAAATAAGGAAGATGTTATTACAGTTTGTGAATGTTTGTATGATGATAAAAACCTTATTAGTTTTGCTCACAACTTTATCTATCGTAAGTCAATTATTGAAAACTTTGATTGGATAAAATCATTATTCAATGAATTACAAGAAAAGAAATATAGCAACAAAGCACTTTCTAATGTTCTAATTCCACTAAATCAAAATCAAAAATTGTGGAATTTTGTAGCTTCATTAGATGAAGAAATTCAAAATGAATATTGGCAAAATATCAATCCGCATTTTTATCACATCACCGATGAAGAAAAGGCCATTGGAATTGAAATGCTTTTGAAATACAAAAGATTCTTTTCTGCAATAGATATTGCTTCGCATTTCGCAAATGTAATTTCAAGTAATCTGCTTTCAGAAATGTTGAAAAAAGCAGCGACAGAGGAGGCAAATGAAACGCCACGTTTCAGAGGTTATGAAATTGAACGAGTTTTCGAAGAACTTGACAAGCGAACAGATATTGAGAAATCGACTCTCATTCATTTGGAGTGGCTTTATCTTCCAATTTTAGATTCATACGGAACAAGAAGAAACCCAAAGACTTTGGAAGAAGAATTGTCAAATAACCCTGAATTTTTTATTGAGGTTTTAAAATGGATTTACATTCCAAAAGACAAAACATTATTGGAGAAAGAAAGAGAAGGTATTTCAGATGAAGCTATTCAAAATAGGGCAAAACAAGCCTACCATTTGCTTCATTCGTGGAAAAAAATACCGGGAATGAAAGAAGATAATTCTATAGATGAAAGAGTATTAAAAGATTGGATTTTAAAAGCGAGAACCTTAGCTGAATCAGTGAGCAGATTAAATGTTGCTGATTCAGAAATCGGGAAAGTATTAGCTGAATACCCTGAAAACATTCAAGAATGGCCACAAGAAAAAATATTTCAAATTATTGAAGAAATAAACACTGACAGTTTGAAGAGCGGTTATTCTTCTGCGATGTTTAACAAAAGAGGATCTTCAACAAGAGGTGCTTTTGATGGTGGAGATATTGAAAGAGGAAAAGCCGCCTACTTTGAGAAATTATCAAATGATTTTAAGAATAAATACCCAAATGTTGCGGAGATATTTAAACGAATGCAGCAAGGTTATTTAGCAGATGCAAAACGAATGGATGAAGAAGCAGAAAGAAACAGGCTGGAATATTGATTCCTATTTGCCTAAATAGATGTAATATGACAAAACTGGCACAGTTAAAAAGAAAGGCGAAGGCATAACAAAATGTCAACCCCATTAAGTTAAGCCCCCTACTCAAAGATAAAACGACATCAAAAAAAACAGTGATAAATCATTCGACACTCTATAAACCAGGTATCGTTCGCTGACATACATAGCATTGCCAGGCCGTTTATTCGGC
>CALMBD010000039.1 GCA_937861115.1 uncultured Bacteroidota bacterium
TACCGTCGGCTTCCGTTGCGCCATGACGCGTACCGGCAACCCGATCGGCAACGACAAGGAAGGCAATACCTTCAAAACGAAGAAGAAGAAAGTCAAGCGCCGGTATAAATAAGCGCAATCCAATCCTGATACTGTGTATACAAGGGCCATTCCGTTTACCGGGATGGCCCTTGTTTTATTTTTCCTCCTGATGATTTCTTATGTTTACAGGAAAAATTCTCCGGTCAACATTGACTTGTATCACTATGAAAAAATGCACACTCCTCCTGCTCTGCGCTGTCGCCTGCCACATCGCCCTCGCACAAAACACCAAGCCCCGGATGACCGCTCCCAGCCGGGTAGTGGTCGTCACAACTGCCGACAGCACATCTTTCCGGCTGACCCCGACTGACACGTTACAGTTCCGGCCTTTTGGACAACCTTTTGAATACGAACCCTGCATTTTTGTCGACCCCTCCAAATCGCTCCAGACATTTGTGGGTATCGGCGCGGCGCTGACCGACGCCTCTGCAGAGACCTTTGCCAAACTGCCTGCCGACAAACAGGACGCGTTTTTGCGGTCGTATTTTGATCCGAATTCGGGTATCGGCTACTCCCTGGCACGCACCAATATCCATTCCTGCGACTTTTCCAGCGGCAGTTATACTTATGTGGAAGACGGTGACAAAGACCTGAAAACCTTCAGCGTTGCGCACGACGAGCAGTTCCGCATCCCTTTTATCAAGAAAGCCATTGAAGCAGCAGGTGGCAAACTGCCGCTGTTCGCCAGTCCGTGGAGCCCCCCGGCATGGATGAAAGACAACAATAACATGTTGCAGGGAGGAAAATTACTGCCCGCTTTTTACCAGTCCTGGGCCAATTACTTCGTCCGGTTTATCAAGGCATACGAAAAGCAGGGCATACCGGTATGGGGCCTGACGACCCAAAATGAGCCTATGGCCAAACAAACCTGGGAATCGTGTATGTATACTGCGGAAGAAGAACGGGATTTTATCAAAAACTACCTCGGGCCCACACTCTGGCGCAACGGCCTCGCCGCCAAAAAACTGATTGCCTGGGACCACAACCGCGACCTGGTGTACCAACGCGCCTCGACCATCCTGAGCGACCCGGCAGCAGCAAAATATGTATGGGGTGTTGGTTTCCACTGGTACGAGAGCTGGACGGGCGCCCCGACCCCGGAGAACCTGAAACGTGTAATGGAAGCCTTTCCCAAAACGAACCTGCTGCTCACCGAGGCCTGCAACTACCCCTTCAGTTGGGAAACCATCGATCAGTGGCACTGGGGTGAAAACTACGGCACTTCCATGATCAGCGATTTTAACAACGGCGCGGTGGCGTGGACCGACTGGAATATCCTCCTCGACGAAACGGGCGGGCCCAATCACGTTAAAAACTTTTGCTTCGCTCCCGTTCACGCCGACACCCGGAAAGGCAGCCTGCACTACATGAACTCGTATTACTACATCGGCCACTTTTCCAAATACATCCGGCCGGGCGCCAAACGTATTATCTGTTCCTCCAACCGGGCGCAACTGCAAACCACCGGCTTCCGCAACCCCGACGGGACCATTGCCGTGGTGGTGATGAATGCCGGTGATACAAAGATGAATTACAAGGTGTACGTGGGTAGCCAGGCTGTGGAGGTGGTCAGTCTACCGCATTCCATCGCAACACTGCTGCTGAACTGAGTGGATTGAAACGTCTTTTTATCCTTTGTTGGCCAACTGCCCGCAGGCAGCATCGATATCCTTGCCCCTGCTGCGCCGTACGGTGACCGTAACACCTTCCTTGGCAAGGTAGGCGGCGAAGGTGTTCAGCCGGTTCTCGTCCGACTTTTCAAACGACGTGCCGTCAATGGGGTTGTACTCGATGATGTTGACGCGTACGGGAAACCTGCGCCGGCACAGCCGAACCAGTTTGGCTGCATCGTCGAGGCCGTCGTTGAAGCGCTCGAAGGCGATATATTCGTAAGAGATGCGGTTCTTCGTTTTCAGGTAAAAATACTCGAGCGCTTCCATAAGTGCCGCCAGGTTGTTGCTCTCGTTGATGGGCATGATCTGGTTGCGCTTGGCATCGTCGGCAGCATGCAGGCTCAGGGCCAGGTTGGAGCGGTAGCCATCGTCGGCCAGTTTTCGGATCATCTTGGCAATGCCCGCCGTGCTCACGGTAATCCGCCGTGCCGCCATGCCGAGCCCCAGGGGTGGCGGCGCAGTGATCCGCGCAATACTTTCCATGGTATTGGCATAGGTCAGCAGTGGTTCTCCCATGCCCATGTACACGACATTGGTCAGGGGGCGTCCGAATGCTTCGATGCACTGCCGGTTTACGCCGGCAACCTGGTCAAATATTTCGGCGGGTTCGAGGTTGCGCTTGCGGCCCATGCGGCCGGTAGCGCAGAAGGTACAGGTCAGGCTACACCCGACCTGGGTGCTGACGCACACGGTATACCGGTCGTCGTCCTGCACCGGTATCAGCACACTTTCGATGCGGTGTCCGTCGTGGGTAAGCCAGCGCGTTTTGACGGTGCCGTCGGCGCTGTGCTGCACCTTGTCTTCAAAAAGCGTGTGTAAGGTAAAATGGTCCCGGATCTTGTCGCGCAGCGCTTTGGAAAGGTTCGACATGGCGCCGAGGTCCGTGACGGCCTTGCTCCACAGCCATTCGTACAATTGCCTGGCGCGAAAACGCGGCTCGCCCCATTCGGCCAGCGTCGTTTCCAGTTCGAGGATGGAAAGAGCGCGCAGATCACGTTTTTCAGCCATTGTAATGGACATATTGCCGGGGTGTTCGATTGGTACAAATAAAAAAGCGAGGAACCACAACTTCCGCGTGGCACTTCGCTTTCAAATATTTTAATGATCAATGTGCAGGTGTTACCACTCTACATCATCTTCATTGACATCTTTTTTGTCGGTTTCTTTTGCTTCGGGCTCGTCTTCGGCATCGACTTCATCGCGCACATCTTCCATATCACGGGCGCCGCGATCGTTATCTTCGTCTTCCATATCGCGGTTTTGCGCTTCCCATTCAGCCTGGCGACGATCGAACTCCTCATAGTCGAAATCCGGCATCAGATCAGTTTTAACGTGGTTGACCACTTCATTCAGCGAAGCAACAAAACGGTTGAAATCTTCCTTGTAGAGGAATATTTTGTGGCGCTTGTAGCCATAGCCATCTTCTCTTCTGGTGCTTTCCGTAATCGTAATAAAGTAATCGTTACCCCTGGTCTTTTTTACATCCAGGAAATAGGTGCGGCGTTTGCCGGCGCGTACGCGCTTGGAAAACACGCTTTCTTCCGGCTCGCGGTCGCCACGGTCGCCACGATCACCACGGTCGCGAAAACCACCCCGGTCCCGGTTGTCGCCGCGATCGCGCTGAAAGCCACGGTCACGGTTGTCGCCACGGTCTCTGTCTCTATCCCGAAAATCCCGGTTGTCTCTCCTTTTAAAATGCCCGTATTCCACCTGTCTGAATAAATTTAGTTAAAGTTCTGGTGCACAATTGTGAGCAAAGGTAGATTTTCCATTGAAACATACGCTACGTTTTGCAATAAATAATCGGGAGCTCCGGGTCCGTTACCTCAACGGCTATACCGTATCCTTCCGCCGACTATGGTTTTCAAGACTTGCGCGTTCAGGATATCTTCCGGGGCGCAGTGGAGCAGGTCTGTGGACAACACCACTATATCGGCCAGTTTTCCCGGGGTGATCGAACCCTTTTCCTGCTCCTCAAATGCGGCGTAGGCATTCCAGAGGGTATAGGACAACAATCCTTCCTCCCGCGTCATCTTTTGTTCCGGGAAGAATACCAGCCCTGAATCGGCGCGTTTGCGCGTAACGGCCGCGTAAATACAAGGCAGCGGATCCACTTCCTCTACCGGCGCGTCGGTGCCGTTGGCCAGATGGGCGCCGCTATCCAGCAGGCTGCGCCATGCGTAGGCGCCCGCGCGGGCACGTGCGAGGCCGAGTCTTTTTTCGACAAACGGGGCGTCGCTGGTACAGTGAATCGCCTGCATGGAGGCGATCACACCCAACTGCGCAAAGCGGGGAATGTCCTGTGGATCAAGGTGCTGGGCGTGTTCGATGCGCCATCGGAGCCCTGCCTCTTTGTTCTTATCCTTTCCTGCTGCCGTCTCAAAAATGTTTAAAACCTCCCTGTTGGCACGATCGCCGATGGCGTGCACGCAACATTGCAGTCCATACTGTTCGCAGGCGGTTGCAACGGCCGCAATACTTTCAACCGGCGTGGTATTCTGGCCGTACGAATCGGGCTTGTCGGCATAAGGCGCGAGTAGCCAGGCGCCGTAGGACCCAAGAGCGCCGTCGAGGTAGGCTTTTACGGCGCGGACGGTCAGGTAACCATTGCCGAGTCCGACCTGTGGAAAGGCGGCGAGTTGGGGCAGTTCGGACTGTGCGGGCTGTGAGATCATCACCCAGAGCCGGAGGCCGAGTTGCCCCGAAGCAGCCATGTTGCGGTATTGCCCGATCTCCCAAAAACTGCTGCCGGCGTCCTGAAACGAGGTAATACCCCTGGCCAGGCATGCCTCCGTGGCCAATTCTGCTATTTTGGCAAAAGCGGCCGTTTTTTCGGCCTCGCTGCGGCGGTCATTCCATGCTGCGAAGGGCTTTTCGATCAGATCCATTGCATTTTCTTCAAAAACGCCCGTCAGGTTGCCCCGGGCATCGCGCACCACCCTGCCACCGACAGGGTCGGAAGTCTCCCGGGATACGCCGGCGAGTTCCATCGCCCGCGCATTCGCGATCAGCCCGTGCCCGCTGGCATGGTACAATACAACCGGGTTATCGGGCGAAGCGGCGCTCAGCGCGTCGTGGTACGGGTATCCGTTTACCGTGGGCCCGGGGGAGGTATTCCACTTCTCCTGGTGCCAGCCCCGTCCTGCAATCCATTCGCCTGCGGGTGTCGAGGCTGCCTTCTCCGCAACCATGCCGGTAATTTCCTGCCAGGTTTTGACATGGAGCAGGTTCAGGTTTTGCAGACTTTTACCCAGGCCGGAAAAATGGCCGTGCCCCTCGATAAACCCCGGCATGGCAAACGCGCCTTGCAGGTCCATTACTTCCGTTTTTTCGCCCGCCAGTTTTTTGATCTCCTCATCCGTACCGGTTGCAACGATGCGTTCGCCCTGAATAGCGACGGCGCTTACCTGCAGGTTTGCCGAATCGGCGGTAAAGAAGTTGCCGTTGACGAGGATCAGGTCGGGCGCGGGCGATTTTCGGGTGGCCGGTGAGCAGGAAATCAGGATCAGGCAGGTGACAAAGGAGACAATACGCAACATAGTGAACGTCGTTTTTGAAAAAGCCCGTAAATTTCGGCCTTTCAGGCGTAATGCCAACCGTATCACACAAAAACTACCTGTTCATGTATAAATTGATGTTTTCCCTCCTGCTCACTGTTTTTGCGACGGCACTGTTTGCCCAAAAACAGGAACCGTATGAATTCAAGGAAATCAAACGACTGGCGGCGACGCCCGTAAAAAGTCAGGATCAAACCGGTACCTGCTGGGCATTCAGCAGCGCTTCTTTCCTCGAAAGCGAGGCGCTCCGCCTTGGAAAAGGCGAAACCAATCTGTCGGAAATGTTCGTGGTCAGGCATATCTACCGCCAGAAATGTGAAAACTACGTGCGCCGTCAGGGCACCGCGCAGTTTGGCGAAGGTGGTCTGGCGCACGACCTGTTGAACGCCGTCAAAACCTTCGGCATCATGCCGGAAAGCGAATATCCCGGCCGCAAAGACACCGGTACGCCCTACAACCACAAGCAACTGGAAAAAGGACTAAAGACCCGCTGCGACGAAATGGTAACGCTGGGTAAAGCGGGCAAACTGCCCGTCAACTGGCTGGCCGGGATTGACAGCCTGCTCGATGTTGAATTCGGCGTCGTACCGCAAACCTTTACCGTCGACGGCACCGTTTTCACGCCCGTTTCATACCGCGATTACCTCGGCCTTCGCCCCGACGACTATGTCACGATCACCTCTTTCACCCACCATCCCTTCTATACGAGTTTTATCCTCGAAGTGCCCGACAACTGGTCGAACGGTTCGTTTTACAATGTGCCCATCAACGAACTGATGCGCTGCCTCAACTACTCCCTCGAACGCGGTTTCACGGTAGAATGGGATGCCGACGTCAGCAACATGGGCTTTTCCCCCGGCAACGGTATTGCCATCGTGCCGGAAAAGGACTGGAAAGACCGCAGCGTCAGCGAACGGCAGACCGCTTTCAAAATATGGGAGCCGGAAATACCCGTTACCCAGGAATATCGCCAGCAACTGTTCGATACACAGGTCACGACCGACGACCACCTGATGCACATCGTGGGCATGCTGGATGAAGCCCACAGCGGCGCCTACTATGTGGTGAAAAACTCCTGGGGCGACAACAACGACGCCAAAGGGTTTGTCAACGTCTCTGAAAACTACATGCGCGCCAACACCATTTCGTTTACGGTGCATAAAAGTGCCCTGCCTGTCGACCTGATCCGCAAACTCAGTATTCCCTCGACCACGTCCATTACGCCGGTTGTACGTCCGGGCGTCAACCCCGAAGGCTCCGATAAAGCCGCCCAGCCGGGACAAGGAACGAACTCGACCAGACTCCGCCCTCAGGCAAGCAAAGTGCAACCACAGGCACTGCCGAAGGTAACAAAGCCCAAATCGTCTAACAATTAAACCATCGAATCGCAGGGAATCCACTCATTTATGAAAAACACACCGCTTACCGAGAGACATATCGCGCTCGGCGCCAAAATGGCCGAGTTCGCCGGCTACAACATGCCCATTTCATATTCCTCCATCACCGACGAACACCGTGCCGTGCGGACCAGTGTAGGCGTTTTTGACGTCAGCCACATGGGCGAGTTCATCGTACGGGGCAAAGAGGCCACTACATTCCTGCAAAGCGCAACGTCCAACGACGTCAGCAAACTCAAACCGGGGGAGGTACAATACTCCTGCATGCCGAACAAGAAAGGCGGCATTGTAGACGACTTGCTCGTATATCGCCTCGACGACGTGCCCGAGATGACGGTGGCCGGCGAGCAATCCTACATGCTCGTGGTAAACGCGTCCAATGAAACCAAGGACTGGCGCTGGCTCCGCCGCCTGGCGCGCGGGTTTGAGGTGAAACTGCAAAATATTTCCGCCAAAACCGGCCTGATCGCCGTACAGGGCCCCAAAGCGATTGATGCCTTGCAAAAACTGACGGAAATCGACCTGAAGAGCATTCCCTACTACAATTTCCGCAGGGGACGTTTTGCCGGATGCAACAACGTCATTGTCTCCGCCACAGGCTACACCGGATCGGGCGGCTTCGAGATTTATGCCAAGAACAAAGACCTCGTCAAAATATGGGACAAGGTTTTCAAAAACGGCGAAAAATGGGGCATCAAACCGGCCGGCCTCGGTGCGCGCGATACCCTGCGCCTCGAAATGGGCTACTGTCTCTACGGCAACGATATCGACGACAAAACCAGTCCGCTGGAAGCCGGTCTGGGCTGGATCACCAAACTGAACAAGGCGGAGGAATTCCCTTCCAAGGCGCGATTCCTGAAGCAAAAGACGGACGGCGTGAAGCGCCGCCTTGTCGGATTTATTGTCGACGACCGCCGTGTGCCGCGCCACGGTTACGAGATACAGAGCCGGCGGGGCGCGAAAATCGGGGTGGTCACCTCGGGCACTCATTCGCCGACACTCGACAAGCCTATCGGCACAGGTTATGTAAAGGCCAAATACGCCCTGCCGGGGACGAAGATCATGGTCATTGCCGGTGGTAAAAAACTGGAGGCGGTGGTCACCAAAGTGCCTTTCGTCACACCGGGGGTGTGAGCAGGCATGGACGGGGAAAAGAAAAAACCGGGCGTTTGCGCCAGTTGCGGCACCGAACTTGTCGGCAAGTTCTGCCACGCATGTGGTGAAAAAAAGGTGATTTGAAATTTACGACAGGTAACTCCCGATCCCGATCACCTCGGCAAACACCCCTGCCGCCGTCACCTCCGCCCCGGCGCCCGGCCCGCGAATTACCAGGGGGCGTTCGCGGTACCGCTCGGTAGTGAACACTACCATATTGTCGCTGCCGGACAGGAAATAAAACGGGTGATCCTGCCCGAAGGCGCGCAACGCCACGCGCGCTTTGCCCGATTCCAGTTGCGCTACCATACGCAGCACCTTATCCTCCGCCGCTGCCTTCCGGCGCATATCTTCAAAATGTGCGGCATGGATGTCCAGTTCCCGGAAGAATTCCTCTACAGTATGCACTGAAAGGCAGGCCCGTGGCAATATCTGCTCCACCTCGATATCGTTGATTTCAAGCGGCAGGCCCGTCTCACGCGCCAGAATGAGCAGTTTGCGCCGCACATCGGCCCCGCTGAGGTCTTCGCGAGGGTCGGGCTCGGTTAGCCCCAGCCGTTTGGCTTCGCGAACGATGTCGGGAAAACGGGTCCCGGCGTGAAAGTTGTTGAATATATACGACAAGGTGCCCGACAATACGCCTTCGATCTTCAGGATGCGGTCGCCGGAATGGATGAGGTCGTTGAGTGTGGTGATAAGGGGCAGTCCGGCGCCGACGTTTGTTTCATAACGCCACAGCACGCCGCGTTTTTCCGCCACATGTTTGAGTCTGCTGTACTGGAGGTACGGCGCCGACGCCGCCACTTTATTCGGGGTGGAAATGGAAATACTGGCTTCCAGTATCTGTTCGTAAAAACCGGCAATGTCTTCCGATGCGGTGTTGTCGATAAAGATGGCGTTGGGCAGGTTGAAGGCCTTCATTTTTTCCATAAAACGGGGCATGGAGAACGGCTCGCCACCGTCGAGTGCCGTTTTCCAGTTGTCGATCTTTACACCTTCAGAGTCGAGTATCATTTTGCGGCTGTTGGCCAGACCGGCGATTCTGATTTCCAGGTGCCGTTTTTCCCGCAAAAATGCCGCCTGGGCCTGCACCTGTTCCAGCAGGGTACTTCCGATGAGTCCCACGCCGACCAGGTACAGGTGCAGGGTTTTGGTATCGGAGAGGAAAAACGCCTCGTGTATCGCGTTGAGGGCTTTGGTTTCGTCGGCGGCGCCGATGACGACCGACACATTCAGTTCGCTGGACCCCTGCGCAATCGCCACGATGTTTACGCCGTTTTTACCCAACGCCTGAAACAGCCGCCCCGCCACACCGGGCCGGTAGCGCATGTTTTCGCCTACGGCTGCTATGACGGACAGGTTTTCTTCGATTTTCAGGGGCTCGATCAGGTTTTCGCGAATTTCGTAGGCAAACTCCTTCTCTGCTGCCTTTTGTGCCGACCGGGCCTGGGCCGGCGAAACGGCAAAGGTGATGCTCGATTCGCTCGAGCCTTGCGTAATGATGACGATATTGACGCCTGCCAGCGCCAATGCGTTGAACAGGCGCGCGGCAATACCCGGCACACCGAACAACCCCGAACCCTGAAGAGTAAGCAAACAAACCTGATTGATGCTCGAAATGCCCTTGATCGGAATGTCGCCGGGCTCCGACTTGTTAGAAATATAGGTGCCCGGGAAAGAGGGGTTGAAAGTGTTTTTGATCACCAGCGGAATGTCTTTCGCAAGGGCAGGCAGAATGGTGGGCGGGTAGATCACCTTGGCGCCGAAATGGCTCATTTCCATGGCCTCCCGAAAAGTCATGGTCGGCAGGGTGAAGGCTTTCTTGACCCGGCGCGGGTCGGCCGTCAGCACGCCGTCGACGTCGGTCCATATCTCGATCGCTTCGGCATCGAGCGCGGCGCCGAGGATGGCGGCGGTATAATCGGAGCCGCCGCGGCCCAGCGTGGTGGTGAGGCCGTCGGCAGTGCTGCCGATGAAGCCGGTAGCGGCCTGCACCTGCGGGTGTGCGGCGAAATGCTCCCGGATAAGGCGGTTGCTCGTTTCAAAATCCACCTTTGCGCTGCCGAAGTGCGCGTCTGTTTTCACCAGATTGCGGGTATCGAGAAATTCGGCGGGAATACCTGCCTGCCGCATGGCGTGGGCGACGATAAAGGCTGAATTGCGTTCACCGAAACTCACGACAAAATCGAGCGAACGCGGCGACACCTCATGGAGCAAAAAAATGCCTTTCAGCACATTGCCCAGAGATTCGAAATTGGCGGCAATATGCGCTTCCACCGGCGGACGAAGGGCGGGTTCGATCAGGGCCTCTATGGCTTCAAAATGCCGGGCGCGTACCTTTTCGAAGATGTCCAGGTAGTGCTCATCGCCTTTGCCGGCCCTGGTAGCCATATCGATGAGCGTATCCGTAACCTTTGAAAAGGCGGAAAACACAACAGCAAAGCGCTCGCCGCGCTGGTAATAGTCCTGGAGTATTTGAAGCAGCCCCCGGATGACTTCGGGCGAGCCCACCGAGGTGCCGCCAAATTTCATTATTTTCATGCGTGTGATGATTTACACTGTCAGGTAGATGCTGGCGCCATCTCATCCGATGACTTACCGGCGTCCGCCACAAAAAACGGGAGAATCGGCGGCCCGGAGAAACGAAGTGCGGGAATCATTCGTTTGTAGCCATAAAAACGGATTAGCCTCCGGACAGCGCCCGGCCGTCCGGAGTATATTTCCAAATCCTGCCCATCGTTTATGTTATGACCACTCGATACATTACAATCATTGTTGCTGCGGGTTGTCTTTTGTTGACGGCCTGCAAGGAAAAGCCCAATCCCTGTGTAGCGGCCTTGCTGGAACGCGATAAAGCACTCGACAAGCAAATCGAAGCCCTGATGACCGAAGCGTCTGATACGTCCGCAGTTTACCGAACGGCGGTGTTGAAGTTGCGCGACGAAGAACAAAACCTTTTTGCAGATGTAGAGAACTGTGATTTTGGCAAAGACCGGGACGCGTACAACTACTGGTACCGCGGGCGGATGAAATTTCCCGGCAAGATCAGGCAGGAGGTGCATCGCTTGGGTCTCGATAAGGCAAAATAAAAGGGCTGCAGGACAGAAAGCGCCTGCAGCCCTGATGGCTTGTTGATGTGGCTGTGAAGGGAGGACTCGAACCTCCACGGGGCGATTAGCAGCAGAACAAAGTTTGGTGGTCAACCCCAGTCGGCGTAACCGACTTTATTCTGTGTTTATTTCGCACTCCCCACCCCCGAGACAGGAGGGCATGGCTGCCTGATTTCATCACCTCACAGTGTGGTGTTTCATACTCTGATTGATACTTAATCGACGTAACCCGAATTTCTTTGAAAATTCCGCAATCATCATCGCGCTGTGTTCAATCATTCGCAACGCTCTTTTGCGTTTCTGATGTGACAAAGGTAAGCGCATGGCAATTTTTATTGCAAATTTTTTAATGATTATTTTTAATTTTTACATTATTGTTAAAATAAAACACCAGATAATGACATCTTTTGAAAAACAAGCGCATTGTTGGTTCGAAATTTTTCAATTCAGCAACAAACCCGGAAGACATCTGTTGCAAGGTGATGGAACAAGGTCTGACAGGGTCCTGTTTTTATTCGCCCGGATACCCGATCCTTCTTCTTCCAAACACAGATCATGATACAAACCGATTCCTTTATCGAACAACTCCGCGATCGCCTGGCAGAGCCGCTACCCGGCAGGGAGGCGCAATTCCGCATGGGATTTGCCCGCCGCGTGGAGGAGTTGCGGCAAAACCCTTTGCCGCCATCCGAAGCGAAAGTGGCCTGCGTGCTCAACCTGCTGCACCGGCGGGAAGGCGCCTGGCACACCCTGCTGATTCGGCGCACTGTCAATCCGCGCGACCGGCACAGCGGGCAGGTCAGTTTCCCGGGCGGGCGCTATGAAGAAAGAGACGGTGATCTGGTCAACGTTGCCTTGCGCGAAGCCCATGAGGAAGTCGGCGTGTCGCCACTGGAAGTGCAGGTGCTCGGGCGACTGACGGAGTTGTACATCCCGGTCAGCAATTATATTGTGCACCCGTTTGTCGGCGTACTGCTTGGGAAACCGGATTTTACAATGCAGCCGGGTGAAGTGGAAGAAATCCTCACCCCTCCGCTGGCGGCTTTTTCCAATCCGGACAACCGCAAGATGACCGACCTGAATGTTGCACAGGGTGTAACGCTGAAAGGCGTCCCTTACTTCGACGTGGACGGCCATATCGTTTGGGGCGCCACAGCAATGATCATGAGCGAATTCATGGAACTGCTGGGGTAATCCGTACTCAGTGCGCAATGTCCGGCTCCCGCCGGTACAACTCGTACTTCGTGGTCGGGATATCGACTTTCCTGTATTGCTGTGGAACCGGTATGTCCAGTTTTTTCTCCTTTAAGTAGTATTCGTATTCCTTGTAGGGCGAAATACTGATGTTGAAATAACGCACCAGGTAACCCTGCAGGATAAAATCGTACTGGTCGTACATCTCTGCCGGGACCGTCAGTGTAGAAAAACGCGGCACCACCTTGCCGATTTCATAGATGTCGGGGATAATATCCGGGTACCGGTTGATCTTTCCCTTTTGCAGTGCAGTATAGACCAGTACAAACACCAGCGCAAGTCCGCTGACCACCAGCAGCAGCCTGTATTTCAGACTCTTAGTATCGAAACGCGCAACCGGTCCGACCACTGCCGGGGCTGCCAGGCTGGCCAGGGCAATGGCAAAATAAGGCAAGGAAGGCACCAGATACCAGCCGCGCTGGCACATGGTGAGCGCCAGCGGCGCCGAACCCGCCAGGCCGACCAGGAAAAAGAACAGCGCCGTCTGCCGGCGTTCCGGGAAGTCGACAGGCATCTTGCGGACCCTGGCTATGCCTGTCAACAACAGGGTCAGGGCAATAGGCGACAAGAGTTCGGTAAACAGGCGCCAAAGTATCTGGAGCTGGTACTGCGCCGTGGGCAGGGCGTCGATGCGATTCAGCACCCGCTGATAAAAATAGGTGCTCAGGCTGTCGCGACTTTCCGGAAACTGAAGCAGAATTGCATACGTACATACCGGTACCAGGGCGACCACGGCGGAATAGCGGATGCCCTCCTTCCAGTTGATCTTTCCGGTCGCCAGCCAGTAGCAAAACGGCAGTGTCACCGGAAAAAAGCCCGGTATGCCCTTGCACATCGTCGCCAGAAAAACGGAAAAACCCGACAATCCGAGCAGCCAATACCGGTATCGGGCTGCGCGCATGGCCTTCAAACCCAGCAATACGGCACCCAGCAGGAAAATGCCCATGGTATTTTCCTGCATATTGTGGTGATACGACCAGAAGCAGATCGGGATGATCATCCACATCGCCACAGCCAGCCAGCCCATTCTTTTCATCGCCGGGTTGTCCCGATACGCCGCTCTCCATATTTGATTGATCAACACGACAGACGTGACGATCATCAGGAAAGTGTAAAAGCGCTCCACATACATGCTGTCGCCCAGCAGGCGATAAAACAGCGACTGAATACCAAAGGCCAGCGGCGGGTGCTCATGGAACGACGGCAGGCCGAACACGTTCAGGGTGCTGTACTGCGGAAACCAGAAGGTGCCGTAGCCGATACTCAGGTTGTGCGACACGCTGCTGTACAACATCGCGTCCTGGAACATGCCTTCCTGGATCAGGATGGGCAAAGTGAGCCCGAAAACAACGCTCAACGAAAGCAGCCAGAAAGGGAGAAAAGGGTTGTTTTTCATTTTAGGTATCTGCACAAAGCGGGGCAAAAATAGAAGAAAAACGAGTTTTCCGCAGGGGTATCCGCAAGGGCGGTATTAAGCGCGCCTGCACAAAAATTAACTTTGCAACCCATATGAACCGGCCTTGTCTTTTCTTCCCAGTTCCGCGACGTAAAATCCTCCTGTATGAAACACCGTTCTCCACTATTTGTCGTCCTGATGCTATACACCTGTTGCCACCTTGTCGCACAGGCGCCCAAAGCAGAAATAGCCAGAAAACAATACTTTACACAGTCCATTAGCGCCGAATCCATTGAATTCGACGGCATACCCGACGAGCCGGCCTGGGAAACAGTGCCGTGGGGCGGCGATTTCATCCAGTACCAGCCCAACGAAGGCGCCCAGCCACACCAACCCACCCAGTTCAAAATCCTGTACGACGACAAATTCCTCCTGCTCGCCTACCGTGCATTCGATGACTCGCCCGACAGCATCGTGCAGCGCATGAGCCGGCGCGACGAATTTCCCGGCGACTGGGTGGAGGTCAATATCGACAGTTACCACGACCTGCGCACGGCATTTTCCTTTACGCTTTCGGTGAGCGGGGTGAAAGGCGATGAATTCGTGACCGATAACGGCAACAACTGGGACACCAACTGGAACCCCATCTGGTACGGCAAAACCCATGTGGACAGCCTGGGCTGGACGGCCGAGATAAAAATACCCTTCAGTCAGTTGCGCTATGGCGATCAGGCCGAACCCGTCTGGGGCATACAACTCATGCGGCGCATCTTCAGAAAGGAAGAGCGATCCACCTGGCAGTACATTCCCCAGAACTCGGGCGGCTGGGTGAGCGGCTACGGCGAACTGCATGGCCTGCGCAACCTGCCTACACGCAAGCAGGTGGAACTGGCGCCGTACATCGTTGCACAGACCGAACACTTTGAAAAGGAGGCAGGCAACCCATTCGCCGACGGCAGCAGGAGCCGCATCAGCGGCGGCCTCGACGGCAAACTGGCAGTCACCAGCGACCTGATCCTCGATTTTACCATCAACCCCGATTTCGGGCAGGTGGAGGCCGACCCCGGCGCTGTGCGGCTCGACGGGTACCAGATATTTTTCGGGGAGCGGCGGCCCTTTTTTATGGAAAGCCGCAACCTGTTCGATTACCGGCTCACCGGCTCCGAGGCAGGCGGCAGTTACGATTCCGACCTGTTGTTCTACTCCCGTCGCATCGGCGGTCGACCGCACGGCTCGCCCGACCTGGCCGACGATGAGTTTGCCGAGGTACCGCAAAACACCGCCATACTCGGCGCGGCAAAGTTCAGCGGCAAAACAAAGAAAGGCTGGTCGATCGGTATCCTTGAAAGCGTAACGCAGCAGGAAATGGCCAAAATTGACCACGGGGGTGATCAACGCAAGCAACTCGTGGAGCCAACCACCAACTACTTCGTCGGGCGTCTGCTGCGCGATTTCGACCAGGGCAATACGATTATCGGTGGCGTGTTCAGCGCCGTCAACCGCGACAAAGGTCTGGACTGGATGCACCGAAACGCCTATTCCGGGGGACTTGATTTTCAGCGTTACTGGAAGAGTCGCTGGTGGTTTGTGAAAGCAAACGCCATTTTCAGTCGCGTAGAAGGCAGTCGGGAGGCCATCCTCGAAACACAGACCGGTTTTGTGCACCTTTTCCAGCGCAGCAACGCCGATCACCTTTCGGTTGACAGCACGCGGACCGCGCTCACCGGAACCGGCGGCACATTCCGAATAGGCAAGGTAGGCGGCTCACCCGATCGCAGGGGCGGGGTGTTCAAGTTTGAAACCGGCGCGACCTGGCGCTCTCCGGAACTTGAACTCAACGATGTAGGTTTCCTGCAAGCCGCAGACGAGATCAACCATTTTACGTGGGCCGGATACCACATCCTCAAACCCTTTTCCATTTTCCGCAACGGACGGCTCAACTATAACCACTGGGCGCGCTGGGATTTCGGCGGACAGTTGCTCTACACGGCATACAATACCAATGCGCATGTATGGTTCAAAAACAACTGGCGCATCGGCACGGGACTGACCTGGAACCCGCTCGAAATTTCCAATAATGCCCTGCGGGGCGGCTCCTCGCTGCGCAAACCTCCGGGAATGGGCACATTTGTCTACTTTGAAACCGACGGAAGAAAAAAGGTTTCCTTCTTTTCGGAAGCCTCTGTTGCCTGGGGGTTCGGCCATACGGTACGCGCGCAGGATTACTCGGGCGGCATCACCATACAGCCGCTCGACGCCCTGCGCATCGGCATCTATCCCGGTTACAGTTATTCCTGGCGCAAGCAGGATCAATTTGTCGACCAGGCAGACCTGAACGGCGAACAGCGCACTATCGTGAGCGAGGTGAACCAGCACAGTTTTTCGCTCACCACACGCATCAACTACAACATCACGCCCGACCTGACGGTGCAGTACTATGCCCAGCCTTTCATCTTCAGGGCATTGTACGACAACTTCGGCCTGGTGACCGATCCGCTCAACAAAAACTACGACAGCCGCTTCCGGCAATACGCCCCGCAGCAACTAAGCCTCGCCGCCGATGTGTTTTCCGTGGATGAAAATGCCGATGGCGCGGTGGACTATACATTTGACAAACCCGATTTCAACTTCATCCAGTTTCGCTCCAATCTTGTGGTGCGCTGGGAATACGTACCCGGTTCGGAGCTCTATCTGGTATGGTCGCAGGGCAGCATCCCCGACGCCGGCGCCGATCTGGACACACCGCTGGTGCGCAGCCTGTTCGACAACGTGTTCGATCAGCAACTGCGGAATATCTTTTTGGTAAAGTTTACGTATCGGTTTTTACTGTAGAATTTTCGGATACGATTGCCCGGTTTCCTACATAGATCTTTTGTATCGCCGGTTTTACGGAGGTTCGCAGGAAACGGTAAAAGGTGCGGTTTTGCCGAAGGCGCATATTTATGCCGTCGCGGATAATGAAGGGTAAATGCCGCTTGCCGGAAACGGATATGCTCTTTAAATCCAGTTCTTCATTGGCAAACGCATACTTGTACTCATCGCTTCCGTAACCGAAGTCCATGGTATTGATCTGCTGGTCCCTGACCCAGCGACCAATGAAGTGGATCAGCACCTTGATGGGGCTGTTCCTGCTGTATTCGGCATCGTAGGCCTGGGCATGCGCGATAAAGGTCTGCTCCTGGATGAAACCCCAGCAATACGCCACACGTTGCGTTCCCAGGCACAGCGAAAAACGGATCAGGACACCATCCAGAATCCAGGCCCTCATGCAGTCCACCAGCATATCCTGATTGCCCGGGGTCTCGTACCTCGACGGCGTCGGGGTGTTTTTCCAGCGCGCCACGTGCAGGGCGCAGAAGGCATCGACCCATGCATCCAGTTCTTCATCGCCCTGAAACACTTCCAGCAAGGGTTCCGATTGCCTGGTCAACGCCTTGATGTTGCGCATGGCCTTTTTTGACTTGCAAAGGTTGTTCGACAGCGCTTCGGGAGACGATTCCCGCAAGACCGGGCAAACGGCTTGTTTCCCCTGCACCAAAAGCAGTCCGCTCCCGGAAGCCGCTTCCACAAGGGTGTCCATGTAGGAAACATTGACAGGTTTTTTTTGCAAGCGCAAGCGCCAGCACTCCTGCCGGACATGCCTGAAGAACAGGTCAAAGAAACCCGTAACCTCGTCCTGCGTGCAATCCCTGTCGATCACAAAAAAATTATGATCCGATTTCAGGTCGCTCAGAAACTGGTAAATACCGTTTTCCTTTCTGAAGAAAGCGGCGCCTTTAAGGCGCTCACCCGACCGAAACTGGAAGATTGCGAGGTCATCCCCGAACCGGCCGGCGAGGTAACGGATAAACTTCGGCGATTGAAAAACAGGACAGGATATGCTGTTTGACCAAAGCTGTTCATACTCCGACCAAAACGCAGAATCGGGCAATGCATAACCGATAATAGCCTTCATAAAGCAGTTTTAAGGTATTTCGCCTGCGCAGGCGGCCACCTGGTTCTATTCGATGCAGATCAGATGGTCCGCTAACAAAACCCGAACCAAATTGCCCTTAAAGGCATCTTCGGGCCAGTATTTATTTTGTTATTTACCCAACAATTGCACTTCCGCATAGTCGATGCGCATATTCCCCGGCGTACGCCGCAGTCTGCCAATTTTTGCATGGCGACATGTTTACCGTTGTACAGCCAGTTTGGCCTGCCATTTTACGCCGCCTGAAATGCACTGAACGAAGTAAAAACCGCCTTCAAGTGCTGATACATCAATCTGCTGTATGTTGCCCGAGACGATTGCGCTGATACGAACGCGGCCACTGATGTCAGTAATGCTCAACAGGGCGCCTTCCGGCAGGTCCCGCAAAATAATGTCGGCTGTTGCAGGATTGGGATGTATCATCAAAGGTCGTAATTGAGGTGTGTCTGTCGAGGTCACCGTTCCAATTTGCTGATAACCCGCAAAGAAGAATACCGTATAGGTCAGCGCAGGCACGACACAACCACCGTGATCGGCCGTAGGGTCCACATCGGTGGCGACAAGATCGGCCGCGCCGCGGGCCAGCATGGAGTCGCGGGCCAGTATGCTGTTCAGGTACGGCACCTGGTCGTCGGCCATACAGTAAAAAATACGGGTCGGGGCCTCGGGCGCCCACGCGTACACATTGTTGTCGCGCAGGGCAACATTGAACGGGTGGTTGGGATCGGTAGTCACGGCCGTCACAATGGCAGGTTGCAACATCCGCAGGGGCCGCGAGTCGCCTTCATTGGTGGTCAGCAATGCGATCAACTGGTTGTTCAACTGCTCGAGGGTAGTGGCGCCTGTGTAAAACTGACCGATAGCAGTGGCGTAGGGCTCCTTGAACACATCGGTCATCTGGTTGAACAAACCGCCGTAGACGGTCTGGTACGACAGGATCGTGTTGGGCAGGTAGGAGGGGTAGTAATAAATATCGTCAGACAGGATAAGGTCGCGCATGACCTCGCCGATACTGTACGGGCCGGATAAATGAGCCGCAGCAGTCACGGTGAACTCATCCTGCAAACTGGTTTCGACCTCGCGGTGCAGGGCCATGGCTGCATGGCCGCCCTGCGAATAGCCGGTAATGAACAACTGCCCGTTTGTATACACATTGTACTGCATGTTGAAAGCCGGCAAGGCGCGTAGCATATCGGCAGCCACCCATGCCTCGCTCGCAGCATGCACATAAGGATGAAAGCCGTCGGACACACCGAGGCCAAGGTAGTCGGGGAGCAGGGCTACGTACCCCAGACCGGCAAACAGCAGTCCGACACTACCCTCTCCGCCCTGTGCGGCATTGAACGACGGCACACCCAGCGGCGAACCTGCCGTGCCGTGCTGGTACACCACCCGGGGATAAACCCTTGTGGGGTCGTCGGGCACCGCCACCAGTCCGGAGACAGTGTCCGTCATCCCCTGAAGATCGGAGGTGGTATAGGTGATGCGGTAGAATTTGGCGCCGAATGACATCGGCAGCCCGAACTGGCTGGTGAGTTCTGACGCAGTTCTGACGCCAAGCAGGGTGGAAGAGACGAGCTCCTGGGCGGTAATAGCGGTGTAAAAAAGGAGCAGAAACGCGGCGGTAAAGCAAGACTTCATAGCGTTTGTTTGTTTGGTTAAAAATAGCGTAGTGCTATGGATTTATAATTTGAAAAACGGGCAACACAAGGCGAAGGTGAAAAGCAGAAACAAGGTGATGAACTTACTGGTAGATTCCGGAATTTACAGGTCACATTTCACCAGGGTTGGCCTTGTCAGGCTGGAGATCAGGATGCGAAAACCCTTTGTTATTGGCGTGTCTGCTACCTGCTTACAACATGCGGCAATCGGTTGCAACGCTCCGGGCCGGGAGCCGACAAGTATAAAAAACGGTGTCGTCCCTGGCGCCCAATTGCACGAATGACCGGCAACGATACGACAAATAACGCAAAAATCACTGAACGTACGGAACCTCCGGCAGGTATTGGGAACGAGGTTGCAGAAAGGGTAACAGTTTTCTTCGGTTCTACCGAGCAGCCTGCCTGAAAAAGCCGCAGTACTGATATTTGGAATCGCCCGCACTGTTTGATCCGTTATTGGCGATTTGTTCCGAACCGCATTTGTTACAGATTTTATGTTCAGTGGCCCAAGCCACTGTTTTTGCCCTAAATATTTTGAATCACTCAGAAACGGACATTACCAATAACT
>CALMBD010000040.1 GCA_937861115.1 uncultured Bacteroidota bacterium
AAAAACATTTGCATGATACTTTACCTGTATGTACCTTCACGCTTAGGTTTTTTGGGGTTATATTTCTGACGGCAGGGTGTTATCATCCTGCTGTCTTTTTTTTGCTTATTTTGCCCCTGCAAAACACCCTGTCCTATTTCGCCACCACGCCGGCCGGAATGGGATTTTTATTTTTTATGCCTTACATTTCTGCAACCATGAAAAAACAGATACTCGCCTCTCTCCTGTTTGCACTGTCGTGGGCCTCGCTTTTGGCCCAGGTTACCTGTGATCCGCTCTTCCCTTCGGTAACCGACAACGTGACCATCTACTTCGACGCCACCCAGGGCAATGGCGCACTCGCCGGTTTTGCCGGACCTGTGTTTGCCCATATGGGGGTCATCACGGACCAGAGTACTTCCTCTACCGACTGGAAGCATGTACCGACGACCTGGGCCATCAACGACCCTGTAGGCGCAATGACTTATGTCAGCCCGAATGTGTGGAAGAAAACCTTCACGATCAATACCTTTTTTGGCATTCTGCCCAATGAAACGGTGCTGAAACTGGCCTTTGTGTTCCGCAACCAAAGCGGCAGCGTCGTGGGCCGCGCTGCCGGTGGCGGCGATATTTTTTACGATGTCTACCCCACCAACGGGGCCCTGCTGACCCTGATCATCAACCCCGCCGCCGGCGCTTTTCTGGCCAGCCCGGGCAGCCAGATTCCTGTGAAAGCCGCGGCTTCGCTCAATGCTTCGCTCCAACTGCTCGACAACGGCGTGCAGGTCTTTTCCACTACCGGCAAATCGCTTGAAACCAACCTCACCGCCGGCGCAGCAGGGGGGCACAAGGTCGATTTCATCGCCACGACCGCTACCGAACAGGATACCACCTCTTTCCTGTACGTCGTGCCGGACAATATCATAACGCAAAATCCGCCCGCCGGCACGGAATGGGGGATCAATTATGTAGACGACCAGACGGTACGCCTCGAACTGTATGCGCCCGACAAACTGGTGGTGCATGTCATGGGCGATTTCAACAACTGGCTGCCCGACAATACCTACCAGATGAAACGCGCGGCAGATAACGCTACCTGGTGGATCGAGATCGGCGGACTGACACCCGGGCAGCAATACCGTTTTCAGTACCTGGTAGACGGAACGCTGCGAATCGCCGACCCGCTGAGCACCCTGGTGCTCGACGGCGGCAACGATCCCTTTATCCCTGCCTCTACCTATCCCAATCTGCCGGCCTATCCCTCCGGAAAAACCAGCGGCGCCGTATCGGTGCTTCAAACGGCCCAGCAACCCTTCAACTGGCAGGCAACCAATTACCAGCGCCCGAAAAAAACGGACCTGGTGGTGTACGAACTGCTGATGCGCGATTTCCTCGATGCGCACGACTACAATACGCTGCGCGATACACTCGATTACCTCGAACGGCTGGGCGTGACGGCTGTCGAACTGATGCCCGTCAATGAATTCGACGGCAACATCAGTTGGGGTTACAACCCCTCTTTCCACAAGGCCCTCGATAAATACTACGGCACTGCGGAAGCCTTGAAAATGCTCGTCGACGCGTGCCACCAGCGCGGTATAGCCGTCATTCTCGACGTGGTGTTCAACCAGGCCGCCAACAACAGCCCCCTGGCACAGTTATACTGGAATGGCGCTGCAAACATCCCGGCGCCTAACAACCCCTGGCTGAACCCCAACGCGACGCACCCTTTCAACGTATTTAACGACTTCAACCACGAAAGCCAGGCCACCAAAACCTATGTCAAAAACTGCCTGAAATACTGGCAGGAAGAATTCCGGATCGACGGTTGCCGCTTCGACCTGTCGAAAGGTTTCACTCAGACCAACTCCGGGGGTAACGTCGGCGCCTGGGGGCAATACGACGCCTCACGTATTGCCATCCTCAAGGATTACGCCGACTTCATGTGGTCGGTCGATCCGCAGGCTTATGTCATTCTCGAACACTTTGCCGACAATACGGAAGAAAAGGAACTCGCCGAATACGGCATGATGCTGTGGGGCAATATGTTCCAGAACTATAAAGAAACGGCGCTGGGGTACAACCTGACCGGCGGCGCGACCGACCTGCGCTGGATATCGTACCAGCAGCGCAACTGGAACGTTCCGCACCTGATCGGTTACATGGAAAGCCACGACGAGGAGCGTATCGCCTACGAATGTGCGACATACGGCAATGCCGACGGCAATTACAACGTCAAGTGGCTACCGGTATATACCAAACGCATCGAACTGATGAACAACCTGCTGTACACCGTTCCCGGTCCGAAAATGCTGTGGCAGTTCGGCGAACTGGCCTACGATTTCAGCATCAACCTGTGCGAAAACGGCAGCAATAACTCCGGCTGCCGCACATCGCCCAAGCCTATCCGCTGGGACTTCAGGAACGATCCCTACCGCCGCCGCCTGTCTGACGTGACCACCTCGCTGCTCCAGCTCCGCAAGGCTTACGATGTGTTCGAAACGACGGACTACCAGATCAATATCGGTCCGGGGCTCGGGCGCACGGTTCGCCTGAACTCGGCTTCCATGAACGTACACGTGGTGGCCAATGTGGACATTAAGTCGGGCACTGTCACGCCCGATTTCCAGCATACCGGCACCTGGTACGAGTACTATACCGGCCAAACGCTCGACGTGACCAATACCACGGCGCCGCTGACCCTGGCGCCCGGCGAATACCGCCTCTATACCGATCAGTTCGTCGCGTTGCCGCCGGGTGTGAATACCACACCGGTGCGCGAGGTAGCGGGCATCCTGAGCGGTATGGACGTATACCCCAACCCGACAACCAGTACTTTTGCCGTCGATTTTTCGCTCGACGAAAGTGCCGGCGTGAGCGTTGTGGTATGCGACCTGAGCGGAAGGGTGGTTTTCCGCACCGAAACCGGTGATTTGCCTTCGGGTCCGCAGCACCTGGAAATACCGTCGGGCGACTGGCAGCCGGGCCTCTACTTTGTCACCGTACGCGACGATGCGGGTGGTCAAATTACCCGGCGGATGGCGAAGTTTTGAGAAAACTGGACTGTTGACAACAAGAGAACGGTGGCATCCCGCATGACGGGACCGCCGTCATTCCGTCCGCCCGATACAAGCGCGGACGTCATTATACCCGGGGCGAACGATATAAACGTTCGCCCTCTTTATTTTTGTCGATGCGTATCCTCTGGATCACTCCCGGTTTTGCCGCTTCCGAAACCGACCACAACTGTATCCCGCCTCTGCAACTGCTGGCGCGGGGACTGCTGCAACGCGGCATCGAACTGCACATCATCGCGCTGGAGTATCCGTTTTGCGATACGCCGTACGACTGGTATGGCGCCAGGGTATACCCCTGCAACGGGCAGAACCGGCGTTTGCTCAAACTGCGCACCCTGTGGCGGGCAAATGCCCCTCCGCTCCCGTTGGAAGGAACCGTAACGACAATCCATAGTTTCTGGCTCGGCTGGGCCTCGTTTGTCGGCGAGCGGCTGGCAAAGCGGTACGGCACACGGCACTTCACCACACTGATGGGTCAGGATGTGCTGCCGCAAAACCGCCTGTTCCAGCGCGCGCTGAACGCAGAGCGCTCGGCCCGTTTGGTGGCTGTCTCGGCATTTCAAAACAGGGTACTGGAGCAAAACACGGGATTCCGGGCAGGGCACGTCATTCCCTGGGGTGTACCGGAAGCCGAAATACCTGAATCGCTCCCGGCATCACGTCCGCTTGATCTGCTGGGAACGGGATCGCTCGTAGCCGTGAAGGATTGGGAAAAGTGGCTTGAGGTAGTGGCCCTGGTCGTGCAAAAGAAACCTGATCTGAGGGTCGAACTAATCGGCGACGGCCCGGAGCGGGAGAAACTGGAAGCCCTGACTACCCGGATGGGACTGGCAGGTAACGTGCGATTTGCCGGAAGCCTGCCGCGACCGGAAGTGCTGGTCCGCATGCAGCAGGCGAAGGTATTGCTCCACACGGCGCATTTCGAGTCCTTCGGTTTTGTACTGGCCGAAGCGGCGGCAAACGGCTGCCGGGTGGTCAGCACACCGGTTGGCATTGCACAAGAGGTGGGTGTTGTGGCTGATGGAATAGACGAACTGGCGGCATTGTCAACGGAGCAACTGGAACAGACCGTCCGGCAACAGCCGTTCGTGCCCCTTGCAATGGAGCAGGCCGTTGAGGCATACCTCAATTTATATTCCCTGTAGATTCCTGATTCGGGTATAAAAATTTATTCCCCGAAGATTGACGCAGAAAAATCGCGCAGATAAACGCAGAATATTGCCAAATCTGCGAGAATCCGTGTAGTTTTTCTGCGTCAATCTGCGGGAACCACCCCCTCGACTACTTCAAATAATTCTCCGCAAAAAACTCGCGATACCCGTCGAGCGTCCTGTTTTTAAGGATACGGCGGTAGTTCTCCTGCGTAATGGCAAAAAACTCCTTGTTGTATTTTTTACGCGCCGATTCACCCAGAAAATCATCTTTGTCTTTCACTTCTTCGTAGTACCGCATCGCCTGGTTCTTGTTATCGAACTTCCGGATCACGACAAGCGGGTTATTGGTATCCGTTCCCAGGAAAATATTCGAGATGCGAAGTTGTTCCAGACGGTGGTTTTCCCGGTTGTAGTCGGATACAGCCACCTTGACCTCGTCGAGCCGTATATCTTCACCTGTAAGGGCAACGATAAAGTAGTGCAGTTTGTCGTCTTCGAGCGTAAAGCCGTCGTCCATGGCGGTTTCGCTTTTCGGCTTGGTATCGCCCACTTCAAACCCCTTGCACGACATCAGTCGGGCGATTTCCTTGGCGCGGGTCGATTCGGCCGATTCCGGATAGCGGGCAATGACTTCCGCGAGCGCCTGGCAGTAGGCCTCATTGCCCTGCAGGTTGCCCACGCAAAGGGCGCTGAGCAGGGCAAATTTTGCCATGAGCGGATTCTGTGAGCCGTATTTCTGCGGCGCTTCCACGCAGCGGTCGAATGCATCCTTGTAGTTGCCGCTTTGGAACGCGCTATATGTCTGTTCGTAGTAGGTATTGAGTTCGCGTTCGCGTGCCTTGGTGGCATTCATGAAATTGGGATCGGTCAGCGCGCGCGCATAGGAACTGTTGGGGTATTTGCCGGCCAGTTTATCGAGGTAGTATTTGGCTTTCGGCGCATTGTTTAAGTCATTGAAAGCCAGGTAGCAGTAATACCAGGTCTCTTTTTCGTACTTGTCATTTTCGGGATAGCGCGATTGCATTTCCTCGAGTGTGCCGGAGCAGCGCTTGTTGTTTTGCAGTCGGTCGCGGAAAAGCGTACCGAGCTGATACATGGCCTCATAAGTGGCTAAGTGCAGCACCGTAAGTTCGGCCTCGCTTTTCGGGATGGTAGCAAAAATATCTTTGAGTTCGGCTTCGCTGACCTCGGCCCTGCGCGTCGTATCGCGGCCTGCCGCTTCATCACCAAAGCCTCCTGCAAGCGGCCGGTTGCTGCGACGCCAGTTGTCTTCCAGTTTGCGGCTGCCCCAGGTTTTGGTGAAGTCGCGCTTGCCTTTTTTCAGAAACGCCTCGTTGTAGAAATAAAAAGAGGACGGGCGGCCGCCGGCGATGGGCGGCGGCGCTTTGGCAGCGCCGGGTTGCGGGGCAACCACCTGTGCCTTGGCAGCGGCTTCGGCCTCTTCCTCGCGTTGTTTCTTGATTTTCTGTGCCAGTTCCTTGCGCTCGTCGTCGCCCATGCGGAAAATACGCACGATGCTGTCGTTGGCTGCGATGGTCTGGATCAGCCTGGCGATATCCTTCAGGTTTTCGGCATAACTGGTTACCTGTTTATAGCGTTCGTCGGTAGCCGGCAACACAGTGAGCGTGCTGTCGTAATACAGTTTAGCCTGAACGAAATTTTCAGTATCAAAGAAAAGGTCAGCGAGTTTCAGGTACGACTCCGCCCGTTGCACGGTG
Organism: uncultured Bacteroidota bacterium; assembly: GCA_937861115.1. GTDB lineage: Bacteria > Bacteroidota > Bacteroidia > Chitinophagales > Saprospiraceae > M3007. The sequence continues at coordinate 5,929 of CALMBD010000040.1, forward strand.
TTGTTCTGGTTAAAATCCAGCGACTTGCGCAGGTAGGCGATTGCATCGGGCTTCAGGCCGTCCTGCAAGGCGATATCGGCCATGACATAGTAAATCTGGTCGCGATACTCGATGTTTTTATCGTCCCTGAGCATGCGCTCCAGCGAGTGATTGGCATCGGCGCTGTTGATCTTTTTATTCGTCCAGCCGGCTTGTATCTGGTGCAGGCGGGCGTTGAACTCCATCTCGTACACCGGATTGCTGTTGAGCACCGTTTCGAGGGCATCATAGGCCTTTTCGGGATTGCCGGAGCGCTCGTAGAGCTGACCCAGAATGTAGGCCAGGCGGGCGCGGTGCTTTTTCCTTTTGGTCAGTTCTATTGCCTGTACGAGCGGCGGTATGGCCCGGTCGTATTTTTTCTGCTTGATCCAGAGGTAAGCCTCTGCGGTGGCCAGTTCGTCGCGCAGGTCCTGCGGAAACCAGACATCTTCCCACAGGTCGCGGAACAGAAATTCGGCCTCGTCGTATTTCTCCCGTTCGGTGAGCGTGCGCCCGTACCAGATCATGGCAAGGGGAAAGGCGGTGGTGCGTTGCAGTCCCTTTTCGTAGGGGTTGCTGCCTTCCGGCTTTACCTCGGCAGGAGTAGCCGGCGGTGCAGCAGCGGGTGGCTGATCGGATGCAGTCGTTTCGTCCACTTTCTTTTCAGGCGTTTCGGCTGCCTTCTTTTTGGACGACTTTTTCTTCTTCTTTTTAGACTTCTTCTTTTTCTTCTTTTTGGAAGACTTCTTCTTTTTCTTCTTCTTGACGCTTTCTTTTTTCTTCTTTTTACTGCTCTTCAGTTTGGATTTTTTCTTGGGGTCGTATTCGTCCTTGATCCATTTGAATGTGTTCTCCGCAGTTTCGTAGTCCCGCTTCAGAAATTGCGACTGTCCGATAAGCGTATAGCAGTCGTCGACCCATTCGCTGGGCCTGTGCATGGCGATCCCTTTCGATGCCTTGGTGATGACATTATCCAGGTCGCCACGCGCCGATTGGGGGTCGACGGCAGCATCGGGGTAGATGTCGAGCAACTGGTTGTAGTTGTCGGTATGCTGTGCGGCCAGGTTGTCGGTAGTCAGCCGGAACAACTCATCGGCGTTGAACCAATAGTTGTATTTGGACGTAATGTTGTGATAGCCGCGTTTGAACCAGCCGACATCTTCGCCTTTTTTCTTTTTCGTGACACAGCCGGCGGCAAGCATTAGTGCTGCCAGCACAAGGGTTAAACGAATACTATTTTTCATGCTCAAACAGGTACGAAGTTGGTTTGGGTCTCGGCCGGGGCCGGACTACGAACAGATGATGAAGGCGCAGTTTTGGGTCAAAAGGTTGTCCGGAAAAAAGGTTTTAACAAAAAAAACGGCAACATAGCGGCGCTGGAATGCGTTCCCTTCGCATTTTCAGCGAACTTTGCAGGCGAGACCACCACAAACCTGCATTTGACCTATCTTACCGAACACTTCGTTCCAGAAACATGCAAAAGTATTTCGCTTTTATAAAAAAGTTCTTCGACTTCTTCCGCAGGCATGGCGACGACGACCGCAGCCTCATGGAAAAGATGCGCGACAAGTACCGCCTCGTGATCATGAACGACGATACTTTCGAGGAAATTACGTCCATGAAACTCACCCCGCTGTCCTTTTATGTCGCGTTCAGTTCGCTGATCGTCGGAACGGCAATCCTCGTCACAATGCTGATCATCTGGACGCCGCTCAAGCGCTATATCCCTGGGTACGGCGATTTCCGGCGCGACGATGAAATCGCATCACTGACCACCAAAGTGGCCAACCTGGAGGACGAGATAGGCGCACACCGCAGGTACAACGCCAACCTGCGCAAGATCCTGGCGGGTGATCTGGCCGACATGGGCAAGGAGGCCGCACAGAAACAGGGCGCTCCGGCCGATTCCGTAAATACCATTCCTGCCGAAGAAATCGAGCGCATTCCGGAAGACGAACAATTGCGCGCAGAGGTCGCCCGCGGCACCTTCACCAGCGACCCGACCGCCACACCCACTGCCGCCGCAGGCGTGGCCATCGTGCCGCGCGACGTTCCCCTCGAACAACTCTTTTTTATGCCCCCGGTTTCGGGGGAACAGACTTCGGGCTTTGATCTTCAAAAAAGCCACTTCGGGATCGACGTGGCGGCGCCCAAGAACACCGCCGTCAAATCGGCTGCCGACGGGGTGGTCATTTCCGCAGGCTATACCGTGGAAACGGGCTACAGCATCGCCATCCAGCACCCGAACAACGTGGTGACAATGTACAAGCACAACTCCGTCCTGCTGAAACAAACGGGCAGCGCCGTGAAAGCCGGCGAGGCCATCGCCATCATCGGTAATTCGGGGGAAAACACCTCCGGGCCACACCTGCACTTCGAATTGTGGTACAAGGGCAGGCCTGTCGACCCGAGTGATTACATCAACTTTAATTAAAGCGAAATTCCGGCTTTTTGCCGCATTATGGCTGCCCCGTCCTTTTTCTCGCGTGCCCTTGCCAAAGTTGTTTCCAACCTCCGCCTCTTTTTCACCCACCGGCAAGCCCGGGCGGTAGGCTTCACATTTGCCGCCGACAGCCTCATGTTCGGCTCCTGGGTAGCTTATATCCCGCATGTCAAAACGACGCTCGGCCTGAACGACGCCGAACTGGGCCTGGCACTTTTTGGCATGCCGCTGGGCCTGCTGGCCATGAATCCCTTTTCGGCGGGTTTTATCGCGCGGTTCGGCCTGGCCCGCACCACCATCGGCGCAACGGTGGCCATGGCCCTTACCTTCGCCATGCCGGTGTGGATGCCCGAACGCTGGTCGCTGCTGGCCGCACTTTTCTGCGTCGGCGCATCCGTGGCCCTGATGAATGTGGCCATGAATACCTGCGCCACCAATATCGAACGCAACGACGGAGTATATATCATGTCGTCGTGCCACGGCATGTGGAGCATGGGCGGCATGACTGGATCGGGTACGGCAGCGGCCCTGATCGCGGCCGGTATGGCGCCGCGCCTGCACCTGACCGCGCTGGCGGCGCTGGTGATTGTCCTGACGCTGACCGGTTTGCGCCCTGTGCTTCAAACCGTGCCTGAAACGGGCAATAGCGGAGGCGGCTCCAAATTCACGCTGCCCAACCGCGACCTGCTCCTCATGATCCTCATCGGCATGGTGATCAGCCTCGGCGAAGGGGTCGCTTTCGACTGGAGCGCGGTGTACCTCCGCGACAGGCTGGGTGCGCCGGAGCAGGTGGCGGCGCTGGGTTTTACCTGTTTTTCCCTGACCATGATGGCCATGCGATTTACAGGCGATGTGCTGATCCCGCGTTTCGGCGAGCGCAATATGCTGTATTTCAGCGCACTGCTGACTTTCCTGGCGCTTTCGGCGGTCATTGTTTCGACGGCCCCGCTGGCAGGTATTGCCGGATTCTTATTGCTGGGAGCGGGCGTGGCACTCGGCGCGCCGATCCTGTTCAACGCGGCGGCGCGTGTTCCCGGACTGGCGCCGGGTGCGGGTCTGGCCACCTATGCCACCTTCAGTTTTATGGGTTTTCTGGCCGGACCGCCGGCGATCGGTTTTATCGGGGAGCATTACGGGCTGGAAGTCGGGTTTGCCATCGTGGCGGGGCTGGCGTTGATGCTGGTAGCCGCGATTCGGAAGGTGCGGCTGTACAGCCCCGATTCCGGAGGGTCTATTTCAGCGGCCGCTTTTTGATCATACCGCCCCGCGCGTCGAGCACATTGGTCATGAAAACAAACGCATTCGGGTCGATCTTGTCGATTTCGGCGTGCAGTTTGGCGATTTCCAGGCGGGTAACCACCGTAAAGAGAATATCGCCGGGACTGGATTTTTCGCCGCTTTTTCCGTAACCGCGCTTGCCGCTGTACACTGTTACACCCCGGCCTACCTTGCCGATGATCATTTGCCGTATTTCTTCATGGTGTGTGGAAATGATGGTCACACCGACGTATTCCTCTATGCCTTCTACAATGAAATCGACGGTTTTGGACGCCGATATGTAAGTCAGCATGGAGTACAACGCCGATTCAAGCGACAACACATAAGCCGCCGTGGCAAATATCAGGACGTTGAAAAGCAGGATCACGTCGCCGATGGTCAGCCCGCTTTTTTTACTGACATAGATGGCCAGCACCTCTGTGCCATCGATGACCGCCCCGCCACGCATGGCCAGACCGATGCCCGCGCCAAGGAAGAAACCGCCGAAGGTGGCCACCAGCAGTTTGTCGGAAGTGATCACCGGGTACTGGATCAGTGCCACGGCAATAGCCAGCCCGGTTATGGCGAGGATGCTTTTGATGGCAAATGAACGCCCGATCTGTGAATAGCCGAGGGCGATAAAGGGGAGGTTGATCAACAACAGCAGAATCGCCAGCGGAACTCCGGATACGGCATTGACAATGAGGGAGATGCCAGTTACGCCGCCGTCGATAAAACGGTTGGGCAGCAAAAACCCTTTCAGACCCAGTCCGGCCGATAATATCCCCATCGAGATCATGAAAGCACTCTTGATCCAGTAGAAAACATTGACTTTCAGGACCCAGAATTCCCGCGCGAGGCGATATGGTGTCACGATGATCGTGGAAGCGTCGCCCAGCCTGCGGTGCAATGAGCGCGTCAAATACCTGTAAAGAAGTCTGTGCATGGTCCAGAGTTTGCAGCATTAAAAAAACCTGAGTTGATGGGGTTGTTCAGACGCACATCAGTCACTATTCCAGTAAAAAACGGCAAAACCGTCACACCAGACCTTCCCGCACCAGGTCGTGCAGGTGTACCATGCCAAGATAGGCATCATTCTCCAGTACCAGCAATTGCGTGATCGAATGCTGGCGCAACATGGCCAGCGCATCCACAGCAAGGGCATCGGGGCCGATGGCGCGCGGTGCAGGCGACAGGATATCGCGAGCGGTCGTGCCGCTAAAGTCGCCGCCGCGCTGCAGCATCCGGCGCAGGTCGCCGTCGGTGATGACTCCCAGCAAATGTCCTGCATCGTCGAGTACGGCCGTAGCGCCCAGGCGCTTGGAAGAGATTTCCAGAATGACCTCGTTGAGCGGTGTTTCCGGCCCGACTACAGGTCTGTCGTGCAATACGTACAGGTCGCGCACACGCAGGTAGAGTTGTTTGCCGAGCGCGCCGCCGGGGTGGAACTTGGCAAAATCGCCGGGCGAAAACCCCTTGTAGGCGAGCAGCGCCACGGCCAGCGCATCGCCGAGTGCCATCTGGGCGGCAGTGCTGGAAGTGGGCGCGAGGTTGTTGGGATCGGCTTCCTGCTCCACAGGCGTCCAGAGCAGGTAGTCGGACTGCCGGGCAAGGGTGCTTTGGCGGTTGGCGGTCATGGCAATGATAGGGTTGCCGAAGTTTTTGACCAGCGGGATCAGTACCCGAACCTCCGCCGTTTCGCCGCTTTTGGAAATACACAGTACCAGGTCGTACGGGCGAATCATGCCGATATCGCCGTGTATGGCATCGGCGGCGTGCAGGAACAGGGCGGGTGTGCCGGTCGAGTTAAGCGTCGCAACGATTTTCTGCGCGACGATGGCGCTTTTACCGATACCTGTCAGTACAAGGCGCCCCTGCGACGCCGCGATGGCCTCCACACAGGCCTGGAAGTCGCCGGTATCGTCGAGGCTGTCGGCCAGGGCCGTCAGCGTTTCCGCCTCGATACGGATGGTTTGGCGGGCAATGGAAAGAATGTCGGGCTTGTCTTCCGGTTTCATATCGGCGATATAGTGGATGTCGTACTTCCAGTCATTTTTGAGTATTCAAACGAGGGTGTTACACATGTGCCACCGCCAAGACCCTGTCGACCCTGCAATAATATTTGGTATATACCCCAGGTTCATTGCTTATGTTACACGCCGGTTCAAATCAGGAACCAGGGCAAAACTACGATGCGCTGACCAGTCGTCCCCATGCCGGAGTCTGTTTTGTTTTGGCGCCCCGGAATCAAGGATTTGCGAAAGCATATAAACGAAACCGGGGATTCGTTTTGCGTTGGAGGAATACCGGCAGTTAATTTTTTCGCCAATTTTTATTCGGAATTTTAAATTCAAAAACCATGTCCGCAAAATTATAAGTGGAACATTTGAATTTCATTTGAAAAATTAACGCGAAAAACTTGCAGGAGTTTCGATATTTTTTTTTGTATCTTTGGCGGCTTTTTGAAAAAAGGCCTCCTGGCAGCAACGGGGTGACTCTAAAAGTCACCCCGTTGTGCTCAAGAGCAATACAATCGCCGCTGAAAGAAACAAACGGATTTTTAGTCCAAAATTTCCACCGCTTCTTATTGGATTCCGTCGGAAATGATTACTTTCATCGGCTCATAATTTTCATCCCTGCCCGAAAGCCGGCAGGGGACTGTTTTAACAATTTAGTACTCGGGATTTTATACCGCCGACGTAAAAATTAATCGCATACAAGATGTCAGCAATTGCCACCGAACACGACGTTTTACTGGAGAGCCTTCACAAGTATTTTGGCTTCGACGCTTTTAAAGCCGAACAACGCGCTATCATACAAAGTCTTTTAGACCGTAAAGATACTTTTGTCATCATGCCTACCGGGGGCGGTAAAAGCCTCTGCTACCAGCTCCCCGCCCTGATGCTGCCCGGCACCGCCATCATCATCAGTCCGCTCATCGCACTGATGAAAAACCAGGTGGACAGCATCCGCGGCTACTCCGACGAAGACGAAGTGGCGCACTTTCTCAACTCCTCGCTCACCAAGGCGCAAATGAAAAAGGTGAAGCAGGACATCACCGACGGCCGGACCAAACTGCTGTTCGTCGCACCGGAAACGCTCACCAAGGAAGAGAACATCGAGTTTTTCCAGAACTCCAATATTTCGTTTGTGGCTGTCGACGAGGCGCACTGTATCTCCGAATGGGGCCACGACTTCCGCCCGGAGTATCGCCGCATCCGCGTCATGCTCGACGCCGTCGCCCGCGAAGTGCCTATCATGGCCCTAACCGCCACGGCTACCCCAAAAGTGCAGCAGGACATCCTGAAAAACCTCGACATGTCGGCGGAGAACACCTTTATCTCCTCCTTCAACCGCGACAACCTGTTCTACGAGATTCGCCCGAAGATCAAGAAGGACCAGACTGTCAAGCAGATCATTCAACTGATCAAGGAAGAATTCCGCAATGAATCGGGCATCATTTACGTCCAGAACCGCAAAACGGCGGAAGACCTGGCCGAAATGCTCGCCGTCAACGATATCAAGGCCGCCCCGTATCACGCCGGTCTCGACCCCAAAACCCGTTCCGCCACGCAGGATGCCTTCCTCATGGAAGACATCGACGTCATCTGCGCCACCATCGCCTTCGGCATGGGCATCGACAAACCGGACGTGCGTTTCGTGATCCACTACGACATGCCGAAATCCATCGAGAACTACTACCAGGAGACCGGCCGCGCCGGTCGCGACGGACTCGCGGGAAAATGTGTGGCGTTTTACAACTACCAGGATATCCTTCGGCTCGAAAAGTTCCTGCGCGACAAACCCGTCGCCGAGCGCGAGATGGGCGCACAACTCATGCAGGAAGTCGTCGCCTACGCCGAAACCGCTTCCTGCCGCCGCCGCTTCCTGCTCCACTACTTCGGCGAGCAGTACCATGAAGACGACTGCCACAAGATGTGCGACAACTGCAAAAACCCCAAGGAAAAGATGGAGGTGCAGCAGGAGATCATCAATGTCATCCAGTGTATCCTCGACCTTAATGAGAACTACCTGATGAAAACGGTGATGGACTTTCTGCTTGGTCGCGAGACGAAGGAGATGAAGGATTTCCGCTTCAGCGAAATGGAGAACTTCGGCATCGGCGAAGACAAGGATGAGAACTTCTGGAGTTCCATTTTCCGCCATGCCATGATCAATAACCTGATCTACAAGGAAATTGAACAGTTCGGCCTGCTGAAAGTATCGGAGGCCGGCCACGCCTACCTCAAGAACCCGCATCCGATCTCCATCACGATCAACCACGACTACGACGACAGCGAATACGACTTCGACGACGAAAAGGGTGGTACGGCAGTGCTCGACGAAACCCTGATGAATATGCTCAAGGACCTGCGCAGGAGCATCGCCAAGAAACACAACCTGCCGCCCTACATCATTTTCCAGGATCCCTCCCTGGAGGAAATGGCGACCCAGTACCCCATGTCGATGGAAGACATGTCCAAGATCGTCGGCGTATCCCTCGGCAAGGCGCAGAAATATGCGCAACCCTTCCTCGAACTCATCAAGCAATACTGCGAGCAGAACGAGATCGAACGCCCCATGGACATCACGATCAAGACGGTGGCCAACAAGTCGAAAATGAAGGTGAGCATCATCACTTCCATCGACCGGAAAATACCGCTTGAAGACATCGCCAAGTCCAACGACCTGAGCATGGCCGAACTCCTGGAAGAACTCGACGGCATCGTCAATTCCGGCACCAAACTGAACATCGATTACTACCTGAACAAGATAGTAGACGAGTATGTGCGCGAAACGGTCATAGAGTACTTCAAGGAAGCCGATACCGACGACGTGAAACTGGCCTACCAGGAACTGAAAGACGACGAAATCACCTGGGAAGAGATCCAGTTGATGCGCCTGAAGTTTTTGAGCGATTACGGGAACTGATCGGTCCGAATTTATTTCCCGCAGATTGCCGCAGAAAAACTTCGCGAAAAGGCGCAGAATGTCACCCAATCTGCGGTGAATCTGCGAAATTTTTCTGCGCCTTTCTGCGGGAAACCCGTTCTAATACGCAAACACCATCTGCCTGGAATCCACGGGACGGCCATCCACATACAGCGCATAGGCAAATGTGCCGAGCACACCGTATCCATGTGTGTAGAGCGTTTCGTTCAGCCCTTCCCTGAGCACCACCGGCAACTGTGCGATCAGCCTTCCCTGCATATCGGTAATCTGTATTTCCGCCTTGCCGTAATCCGGCACCTCATTGATCCAGAAAGATATCCAGGTCGCTTCGTCGAAGGGGTTGGGACGGTTCTGCAGCAACCGGATGTTTGCGTCCTGCGCCGCGCCGGGTTCGCCGGTCGAGACGACCGGAGCAATGATCCGCTCCCGTGTGAACAGACTTTCGGCATCCTGACCGTCAACACTTGCCACGCTCAGAATGATCGCTCCGAGTGGATTCGTGGTAAATACCCCTGCCGTTGAGCCTGTCAGGGTAAACACCGTATCCCAGTCGTTGGTCGTGCTTCGGATGGCCACGCGGTAGGTACCCACATTGGCCGGATCGATGATGTTCACGGTCAGTTGATCGCCGCTTCGGGTAGCGGTAAAATCAGTGGGTACGGGCACGTTGCGGGCCGCAATAGCGGCTGCATTACCGTTGATCACGGCATTGCGGGCCAGGTAGTTAAAGTCTACAAAAAAGGAATCCACCACACCATCCATGTCGGTATCTACGCCAAGTACATCGTCGGAAGTATGCTGGCGGTCGGTGTAGCCCGGGGTGATGAATGCGTCGCCGTGCTCGTTGGCAGCGGTAAAGCGCATGGCCGGGTAGTTGCGCTGCCGGAAAGGGATGTGGTCGCCGCCCCGGTTCGTCCGGTCTTCAGGCGTCATAATACGAACATCCATGGGCACCGTTACCAGCGACAACAGGTTTTCCTGGTATTCCAGTTTGATAAAACGCGCGAGTTGTTTGTGCGGGGAATTGTAGCCACCCGCCGAGAACAGCCGTACACCTGTGGAGTCGACGTCGTTCAGCCCCGGACAGGAGGGCGGCGAGGAGGTTTTGCCGCAGATGATGCCGCCGATCACGTCGTTGTTCAGCACGGCGCGCAGGGGCATATTGTTGTCCTGGATATATTCTGCAAAAGCATTGGCGCCGAGCAGTCCCTGCTCTTCTGCGGTCGTCACCAGGAATACGATCGTGTTTTCAAATGTATATTTTGCCATGACACGGGCCAGTTCCATCACGAGCGCAGTGCCGCTGGCGTTGTCTTCGACGCCCTGCGCCAGACAGGTCACCTTGCACAGGGTATCGCAGCGACTGTCGATATGCCCTTCGATGAGCACGATACCGTGTTCGGCGGCATTCGAGCCCGGCAGCACCGCCAGGATATTGCGATGTTGCCCCATACCACAGATGTCCTGGTCAAACTGCAAATAGGACACCACAAGCCGGTTTTCATTCTCCGCGCTGAACGTCTCGAACTGGCTATGGACCCAGCGCCTGGCGGCGCCAATACCCTGTGTGGCAGACACCGTATCGGAACCCGAGTTGCGCGTACCAAATTCGCTCAGCCGGATAATATACGACTTGAGACTGTCCGCCGAAATGCTGGCGTTCAGGTCCGCAGCGATGGCAAGCGGGTCGGTCACGACCGTTGTGGCCGCATAGTCGGCGGGGTCATAATTGCCCGATAATACCTGTGCCGCTACGGGGTTGGTTGTCAGGATATTCATTTGGGCGGTGGCCAAAAACGGGGCAAACAGCGCAAGTGCGAGAAGTCGTGTCATCATTCCAGTTGTCTTTTATTTTGACAAAAGTAATCAATGCCGATAGAGGCAAGTGCTCGTTTTGGCCAAAACGGGTTGTTTCTGCGGTGAAAACCTGGGGGAAAGGGAGTCTTCGATAGCCCGGCAGACTAGCGGGAAGATTGCAGGTAGTCGGCTGCTGCGGGACCCGTATTAAAAATCAGGTCGAGAATAGAAACGAAATGGTTGAAAGGGCCATAAAGTTGGGGATATTCAGGGTAGTTGGAGTAATCCATCCACAACACATCAACCCCGTTCTGCCGGAAAAGGTGTCCGGAACATACCGCCTGATAGAGGTAGTGGGCTTCTTTACCCGTCAGATATGGTGTGTTAAACGGGATCATGTGCGATGACAAAAAAAATAAGTGGTATTAAAAATCGACACGGTCCGGTTATTGGCAAGTATCGCCGAACCCCGTTCGGCGGGTGGTTGCCGAACGGGGTTCGGTGGTATGCCACCACCACAATGCTAAGAAATATTTAGCTAAAATTGTGCCAAGGTGGCATATCTTAGGTTCCTCAACGACAGGAACATGAAACGTATACTTCTCATATTGATTTTGCTCCACGTCTGCTCTACGCTTTTTTGCCAGCATACCTTTTTCTGCGGAACCGACCTGCTCCACCGCCAGGCACTGCAAAATCCAGCCTCTTTTCAAGATCAACAAGAACTGGAAAAGAAAGCCTGGACTTTTTTCAGCCGGGAAACGCAATCCCCTGCCTTGCAGCGCGGTCAGGCGGTCGTCATACCGGTAGTTGTACACATCATCCACAACAACGGTCCTGAAAACATTCCGGATGCTGCCGTCGAGCAGGGTATCCAATGGCTCAATGATGCCTTTGCCAATATGAACTATTACGACCAGGGCAGCGGAACGGACGTGCAAATACAATTCTGCTTAGCCACGCGCAATCCCGAGGGGCAGCCCGCTAACGGTATCACCCGCAACCAGAGCACGCTCACCGAACTCGACAACGCCTTGGGACAGGACCTGACGCTGAAAAACATTAACCGCTGGAATCCAAAGGATTATATCAACATCTGGGTAGTAAAAGAAATTTGCTCCCCTGTTGACGGCTGCGGCATTTCAGCCTACGCCTACCTGCCGAACTTCCACGGCTCCGTATGGGACGGCATCGTGATCGAGGCAAGTCTGATCGGTTCCACCCAGGCACTGGGCAGCGCTCTGGCACACGAAATGGGTCATTATTTTGGCCTCTACCACACTTTCCAGGGCGGCTGCGACAATGCCGACTGCCTGGCCGACGGCGACCGCGTGTGCGACACGCCGCCCGACCAGAGCACCGCCTCCGTGCCCTGCAGTCAGGTCGTGAACACTTGCTCTACTGATACCCAGTCGGGCTTTGCCACCGACCAGCCCGACATGACCCGCAATTTCCTCGATTACGGCAACAACGCCTGCCTGCACGATTTTACGCCGGGTCAGGCGGCGCGCATGAATTTTTTCCTTAACGAAAAACGCAGTAGCCTGCTCCAGTCGAAAGGCTGCCTGCCGCCCTGCCCTACAACCACCGCAGCGGCTTTTCTGCCTGGCGATACCGCTGTTATTGTCGGCCAAACGCTGGTATTCAATAACAACAGCCAGAATGCTCTTGCTTTCCACTGGACCCTGAACGGCGTTCCTTTCTCCTCCACGCCGAACGCCGCCTGGCTCTTCGATTCGGCGGGAGTGTTTACCGTGACACTATATGCTGACCCCGCCAACGCCCTCCTCTGTGAGGCCGATTCGGCACATACCGTGGTACAGGTATACTGCCCAACGCAGGCCGCCTTTACCCTTAGCAACCTGAATCCGGAGAAAGGCAGCACGGTGTATGTCGTCAACAATAGTCAGAACGCCGCGTCGTATGAGTGGTTTGTCGACGGCGTCAGTCAGGGAGCGACGCTGGATTCCCTGGTTTTTTCGGCGCCGGGCTATTATGAAATTGTTTTGGTGGCCTTGAGCGGAATTTGCAACAGCAAGTCAAGCAGGTTATTGCGGGTGCGCGATTCTTTGTGTGCGGATAAAACGTTTCGCCTGGGGTACGGGACAGCGTTGGACATCCCGTACTGGGGTATGAGTACAACAACTCTTCTTAAAGACGGCAATGTGCTGATAGCGGGTGCATCCGGCAGAGACTTCTCTGCCGTTTCCTTTTCGGAAATGCACATGGTCCTCATGAAGCCCGACGGGAATATTATCTGGTCGAAAAGTGTGGTGCTTGATACTATGCCGGGTGTTATTCTTGAGTATGCCTTTTGTAATGCTGTTGTCGGAACACCGGACGGAGGCTTTGCGGTATTGTGGCAGGTCCGCCCCTACTTCGTTTCAACTAATACATTTGAAACCAGAGGGATGCTGATTAAATTTTCCGGCAACGGCGAACCGGAATGGGTAAAAAGATTGCCTTCTCCGGTAAATGATCTCACAATTGAACAGGATGGCAATATTACCGTAGATGCCCTGGCTAAATTCGACCTGAACGGCAACCTGATATGGACTAAAAACCGCCCCGGCTACAATGTCATCAAAAGCGCAGCATTACCCGACGGCGGCCTGATCACATTGAGCGAAAACACTTCTCATCATGCAACTATAGCCCATGTCGATAAAAACGGCAATATACTGTGGATCAAACGTTTAAATACGGATGTCATATCCTTTTCTTTTCCGCCTGTCGTCGTAGATATTGCCATCGGATATGACGGCAACATTTATGTGCTCATGAATATCAACACGCCATTAAATATATCCGGAGCGTTTTTGCAAACCAGAATATTAAAAATGAGTCCTGATGGAACATTACTATGGTCTAAACTCTACTCCAGAAATAATGCATCATGGCTTATGCCGGAAGTTATCGTATCCACGCCTTCAGGTATAACCATAGGAGGCACTGCCCGAATAATTACCTCTCCGGGTATTTCGAATCTTTATGACATGTTTATGCACCTTGATTTCGAAGGCAAGCTGCTTTGGTGGCATCATTATGATTATTCCCTGCCGCGGATCAATACATTGCTTGCCCTCCCGGGAGGTGGCTATTTCGGCACGGGCGCCGATCAATTAGTGGGGTCAAATTCCTGGATCATCAAAGCCGACGCCTTTGGCAATATCAGCGACTGCCCGCAAGTTCTATGGGAAATCAAATCGGAAGACCTCCCCCTTCCGGATGTAGATACTATTGTAATAACCGAAGCGCCACCCCTGAATTTCCTGCCGCCCGATACCTTTCAGGTCATCGACCTGCCCATCGTATTCGACACCCTCTGCACTCCCGAATGCGTTAAGGTCGAAATCTGTCAAAACAACCTAGACGACGACGGCGACGGGCTGTTCGACTGCCTCGACCAGGATTGCGACTGCCATGAAGACCCCTGTATGCCCTGGCCGGTGCAAAAATGGTATTTCGGTGAGCACTCGGGGCTGGACTTTTCCACCGAACCGCCGAAGGTGCTGACCAACGGGATGACATCTGCCGTTACTTATGTAGAAACATCAACAATTTGCGATTCCGCAGGGAACCTGCTGTTCTATACCGACGGCACTAGCGTGTTCAACCGCTTTCACGAAGTGATGCCCAATGGCGGTCTTGGCGCCCTGCAACCCTCATCGACCCTCATCGTTCCCCATCCGGGGAAGAAAAGCCGGTTCTATGTGTTCGTTCTTGCCAATCAGCTTCGGTACTGGATCGTCGACATGCAACTCGACGGCGGGAAAGGCGACGTGGCGCCAGGACAGCAAAACCCGCCAATTGGCCAACAGATATGTACAGGTTTCGCTGCCACGAGAGCCTGTGCATTCGACGGCTGGTGGCTGGTGGCCTACGGTAACGAAGACGGCTCGGCGTGGGGGTTTCAGGTTTTTGCCATCGACCAGAACGGGCTGAATATTACCCCCGTCAATAATTTGACCGGCACAAATATGCCGGTCGGAGGAAGACCGATAAAAATCTCCACAGATGGCGGGAGGATAGCCATCAGAATGGCCAATATCCCGGACAATTCCACCATGCTGTTCGATTTTAATACTAAAACGGGGTCGATTTCTCCTGATTTCATTACCCTTTATCCACCGGATAACTTGACAAGCGGCGTTACGGTATGGCAAATTTTGGGACAGGAATTCTCGCCCGGCGGCCGCTTCCTTTATGCGACGTATTACACCGGTGCTGTAAACTCGTACACGACCATCGTCCAGTACGACCTCGAAGCCGGCGACAGCGACGCTATCAATGCCTCGTCAACGAACATAGCGAAACGCACCGTGCCCGACAATCTGTTCCGAGAGTTGTACCTCACGCCCAATGGGAAGATATGCGTCACACAGGAGGTCACCCCGCCACTGGGCAACCCGACGACCCGGCTCGACGTGATCCACAATCCCGATGCGCCGGGGCAAGCCTGTCAGTTCCAGTACGATGCCCTGTCTCTCGCACCGACACCTGGCGTGAAATACTTGATGAGCCATTCCATCGCGAGTTATATCACCAAGCCCCGCATCATTTTTCCCTATGACGCGCCCGATACGATCTGTCTTTCGGGCGGCCCCGTGGCTTACCGGGTAAAAGGCGTCGCCTGCGGCACGGATTCGGTCGCATGGTCGCTTCAGGGAATTTCGGGAGTTGTTCAGGCAAACGCTGATTCTGCTTTCGTCACGTACATGGCAACAGGGGAGGGCCTGCTCGTCGCGCAGGCGCATACGCCCTGCGGCATCGCTGCCGATACACTGCGCGTCGTCGTGTCGGAGGCATCGCAGGCGGTGCTTGACCTCGGCCCCGACCGGGCGGTATGCGACAATGGCGTGTTTACCTTTCACGCAGGAAGCGGTTTCGCCGCCTATCGCTGGCAGGACGGTGCACCCGATTCGATCTATACCACGCTATTGCCCGGCACTTACTGGGTCGACGTGTGGGATGTCTGCGGCAACAAACAGTCCGATACGATCACCGTGACCGTCGCCGCCGCTACGACACTTGACCTAGGTAGCGATATGGCAGTCTGTCCCGATCAGGCGGCATTCTTCCAGCGCCCGAACTTTTTCGATACCTGGCAGTGGATACCCAGCGATTTTCTGTCCTGCGATACCTGTATTTCAGTGGCGGCAGCGCCGATGGCCACCACCTGGTGGGTCGTCGTGGCGCAGACGGAGGATGGTTGCATTTCGGTGGATTCGCTGACCATTGTGGTCCACGATACCCTGTTCATCCAGTTGGACACCAGCACCTGCGCCGATCTGATCGTATTGTTCGGCGCAACCCTGAAGCCCGACACCACGGCGCAACTCTTTTTACCGGCTTCCGGTACGGGATGCGATACGCTGGTGACAGTACAGGTAACGGGGTTCCCGCCGTTGGCCGTCGATCTGCCACCCGACACTACCCTGCGCATTGGCGATAATCTCGTACTCAATGCGACGGTACTGGGCAGCGGCGCCCTGTCGATCATCTGGATGCCAGCGGAGGGTTTGAGTTGTACCGATTGTTTCGACCCCGCCGCCGCTCCCCTTGCGACGACCCTCTACACCCTGCTCGTCGCCGATGCCAACGGTTGCCGGGCACAGGATTCGATACAGGTTACTGTCGATCCGAGTTGTGTGATAATTATCCCCAACGCTTTCACGCCCAACGGCGACGGTATCAACGACTGGTTTTACCCCAAAACAGACCCCTGTGTCAGCATGATACGCCGCTGGATGGTGGTCAATCGTTGGGGCGATGTCGTTTTTGAACGGAAAAACTTTGAGCCGAACGATCCCGGCCTCGGCTGGGACGGTCGCTGGAAAGGTCGGGATTTTCCATCTGACATACTGATCTGGTACGCAGAACTGGAATATTACGACGGGCAGATTGCCGTAAAAAAGGGCGACGTGGCTTTACTGCGGTAGGCGGGAAAAAGTCGCCGTATTTCCGGACCGCGCCGTACATTTGCGCTCCTTTTCAACCGGATTATTCGTTTTATCACACCATTCAAGCATGAAAAATCTGCCCATTATCCTCAATATCATCCTCTTTTTACTCGTCGGTCATTTATACTACCTGAACCTGAAGAAGCCTCAATCCGCTGAACAACAAACCATTGCGCCTGCTCCGTCAGTATCTGGCGGGGTGAAGATCGCCTACGTGAACGGCGATACGCTCGACGCACAATACGAATGGCTGAAACAACAGAAAGATGCCATTCAGCAGCGCGTCCGGACTGCCGAGAGCAACCTGGTCGCCAAACAGGAGGCCCTTATGCGCGACGCCAATGCCCTCCAGGAAAAATTCCAGACGGGCACGATGACCCAGGCCGACGCCGAAAAACAACAGGCCGCACTGATGCAACGGAGCCAGCGCCTGCAGGAGGAAGAAGAACGCTTGCGCAAATCGCTTGCCGAAGACCAGAAGAAGGCGTTCAACGACCTGTATGCCAATGTGGAGGCAAAACTCAAAACGCTTTCCGGCCAGATCGGATACGATTATATCCTTTCCTATTCGCGCGGCGGCCAGATCCTTCTGGCCAACGACAGCCTCGACATCACCCGACAGGTGCTGGAACTGCTGAATGCGAAGGAGGAGAAAAAATAATGTCCAGGCACATCACACTCCAACAGGCAACACCCGGCGATATTCCGCTTATCAGGCTACTGGCACAGCGTATCTGGCTGGCGCATTACCCCTCTGTCATCGGCGAGAAACAGGTAGCGTATATGCTCGATAAAATATACAGCCTGGAAGCCCTGCAACACCAGATGGAAGCGGAAGGGCAAATGTTCCGGCTGGTGATGGAGGCCGACACTGTACTCGGTTTTATTTCCGTCAGCGATAAAGGGGAAGGCAATTATTTCCTGAACAAGTTCTACCTCGACAACGACCAGCGGGGAAAAGGGCTCGGGAAAGCCGTTTTTGAACGCATCCTGGACTACTACCCCGGCCTGCGCACCATGCGCCTGACCGTCAACCGGCAGAACTATAAAAGCATCAATTTCTATTTCAGGATCGGCTTCACCATCGAAAAATGCCTGGATATCCCCATCGGCGACGGCTACGAAATGAACGACTTCCAGATGGTGTTTTTACGGTAGACGGTGGACGGTGGACGGTGGACGGTGGACGGTGGACCGTGGACCGTGGACCGTGGACCGTGGACCGTGGACCGTGGACCGTGGACCGTGGACCGTGGACCGTGGACCGTGGACCGTGGACCGTGGACCGTGGACCGTGGACCGTGGACCGTGGACCGTGGAC
>CALMBD010000041.1 GCA_937861115.1 uncultured Bacteroidota bacterium
AGATTTTTTGTACAAAATAAACAACATAAATTATTTTGAACCGGTTTTCACCCCCGCCATTCTTTCCTCTTCAATTGTTGTTTGCAGGAATTAAAATAATGAACTCGGTTCCCACGCCCTCCGCACTTTCCATTTTCATTTCCCCGCCATGCCCTTTTGTAATGATGTCGTACGCCAGTGAAAGGCCCAGGCCCGTACCCTGCCCCGTCGGTTTCGTGGTGAAAAAAGGCTGGAAAATTTTGGCTTTAAGGTCGTCGGGAATACCCGTGCCGTTGTCTTTGATGCGGATTTCAACTTTACCTTTTTTCAAGAGTCGGGAAGTAACCGTAACTGTCGGTTCGTAACCATCAGGGTTTTGGGTTTTCCTTTGGGTGACGGCGTAAAAGGCATTGTTGATCAGGTTGAGCAGCACCCGCCCCAAGTCCTGCGCCACAGCCTCGATCTTGCCGATCGCCGGATCGAGGTCGGTTACCATTTTGGCGTTGAAACTCTTGTCCTTGGCACGCAGGCCGTGGTACGACAACCGCAGGTATTCATCAGCCAGGGCATTGAGGTCGGTGGGCTCCTTCTTGCCGCTGCCGGCGCGGGAATGCTGCAACATACCCGTGACGATGCTGGCTGCCCGCTTGCCGTGGTGGTTAATCTTTTCCTGGTTCTGCACCAGATCCTGCATCAGGTCGCGGATGAGGTCCTCGTCCCGCTCCGGTTTTTCCAGTTCGTCGCGGAGTTCGTGGGCGAGTTCGATACTCAGTTCTGAAAAGTTATTGACGAAGTTAAGGGGGTTCTGGATTTCATGGGCGATACCGGCCGTGAGTTCGCCAAGCGAGGCCATTTTTTCGGAATGGATGAGTTGGGCCTGCGCGGACCGGAGTTCATCGAGGGTTTTTTCCAGTTCTTCTTTTTGGGTAGTCAACTCCGTAGTGCGCTCCACCACGAGGTGCTCCAGTTCCGCTTTTCTGGCTTCCGCCTGGCGCAGTTGCTCCTCTTCCTTTTTCCGCTGCTTGCGTTCCTTATTGACTTGTGTGAAAGCGTAGATGCCGAACCCGATCAGCCAAAGTTCGGAGAATTCCCGGGCTGAATCGAAGTAGCCCCTGTTGTCTTCAAAAAAACCGGGTACAACGAATGAAAGCAGGGTATTGACCGCAAAAATGGCGGCATAAGGCAAAACAGCCAGGATAAACAGCCGGGTGGAGCGCTGATGTCTTAAAAGGTAAAGGGTTATGAAAAGCAGGAGCATTACTATCTTTCCATACCAGTCTGCAAGAAACCCCATGCCCGGAAGGAGCGTCAGCAGGAAATAGCCAATCGACACGATCCAGATAACGGAAAGAAACCGGTCCCATTGGGGCAGCCGTTCCTTGATGTCAAGGGTCTTGCGCAGGACCTGGACGATGCCTGCTGTGAGTAGTATGAGTGGTACGATGCCCATTGAATGCTGCTTTTTTTAAGGCGTGCAAGGTACTTATAGTTGGTTACCGCTCAGTTGGCGCCCACCACATAATACATATCCATCTCCACTTTATTCTTCGTCGCGATCTTGCCCCGGTATTCCCACTGAAATTCATGCTGCACGGCTGCCTGTACAGCGCCGCTGACGTTGACGCGTCCCGCCGCGCTGGCTTCTTCCATCCGGGCCGCCGTGTTGACGGTATCGCCCCAGATGTCGTAAGCAAATTTTTTGGTGCCCACCACGCCCGCCACTACCGGTCCGAAATGGATACCGATGCGCGCTTCGAAGTACTGGCGCCCTTCGGAAATGCGCTTTTGCTTGAGTTGCCGCAGGAAGTCCTGAATCTGCAGGGCGATACGGATCATATCGGCGGGGCTTTCGTTGCGGTCGGAGAGTCCGCTGGCACAGATATAGGCATCGCCGACGGTTTTGATCTTTTCCACCCGGTTGCGCCCGATGATATCGTCGAAGCGGGAAAAGCAGTAGTCCAGTTCGGCAATCAGTTCCTCGGGTTGCATGCTTTCCGCCGTTTTGGTGAACCCCACAAAGTCGATGAACATAACCGTGGCGTGTTCGTAGCGGCGTGCGGCGACTTTGTTGCGTACCGTAAGTTCGGCAGCCACGGCAGGCGGGAGTATGTTGAGCAGCAGTTGTTCGCTGCGGCGGCGCTTTTCCTCGATCATGGCATTTTTTTCGGCGAGTTCGCCCCTGACACGCCGGTTAGCGCGCTGCCGAAAATAATAGAGCAGGGTCAGTACAATGGCCATAGCGGCCAATGCAGCCAGCAGGATGCGGTCTTCACGCGCTTGCTGTTTGGCCAGACTGGCCTGGGCGGCTTCGTGTTTCAGGCGCTGCTCATCGGCATAGCGGCGCGATTTTTCCTGCAGCAATGCGGCGCGTTCCCGACTCCATTCGAAGGCAGTTTTGAAATCGCCTTGTTTGGCGGTCATTTCCTCGAGTTTTTCCACGGCTTGCAGCGCTGTTTCGGGCAGGGCTGCCGCCGCCGCGGCTGTCCGGGTCTGGCTGTACAACATCAGGGCGTCTTTTTGCCGGCCGTCGCGTTCGGCGATGTCGCCGCATATCCAGGCCGACTCCGCCTCCCGGTGTTTGTCGCCGCGCTCCATCGCCAGATCAAGGGCGTTGTGGGCGTATGTACGGGCCTTGCTGCGGTCAGACATCAGCCAGTTCTTGGCCAGTTTGTAATTGAGTTCCCATTTTTCATCCTTCGACGTGCTTTCCCGAAGGCGCGCTTCGAGCTCGGGGATAGGCTGTGCCGGCAAGACAGATGCGCATGCAACAAGAAGAAACACGACAAGAGCGGCGTGGGCGCGTAGGGACATGGTCGGGTGGTACATGAAAGGGATAACAGCCAGCAAAATAAGCGAAAGAAGTGCAACTCCATGCGCGAATTGCAGCCATTTCTGCATTTCATTGGTGTGAAAAGGATGGCCGGGATGTCCAGATTCGAACAGCAGTGTCCAGATTCGTACTTATTGGTCCGGAAAACGCACACACAAAACACTGATAATCAATTTTATAAAAAAGTGGCACAAGGATGGCGGGTATGCTTGTCGGACCAGATCGTATTGTTTTTACCGTAAACCTTCAAATCAATATGGCTTTCATAGCAGTTCCCATCCCGTCGCTCCCCGGAAAGCAGGACATCGAGATCGAAGTAACGATCAACGGACAAAAGCAGCAACTGCATTACCGGGTTGAACTTTTTTACTGGGAAGATTGTGCAATACCCAAGATCGACCGCGCAGAATGTATCCGCCAGATGCTGTCGCGATACGACGACGACTGGACCCTGTACTATATCGGCGCGCCGACCGACGATTTCGTGCCCATCACTTTTGTCAAAAAGGGCGATATCGCCATCCAGCGCAAATTGATGCGCGGCGAACCGGTGTGAGAAAATGCGGTCTTTAAAGTGAGACGCCTGCACTGTACGCGAAGTGCAGTGTTTGCACAACCCCGGTTCAATCATCCAACTGCCATGATCCGAAATATTATAAAACTGGCCCTTCGCAACCTCTTCAAGAGGAGCGGTTACTCGATGCTCAACCTCGCCGGTCTTACCACGGGCATGGTGTGCAGCCTGTTGATCCTGCAATACGTCTTGTATGAGCGTAGTTACGATCGCTTTCCGGCAGACGCCGACAGTGTCTATCGCCTGCGGCTCGATTGTTATCAGAAAGGGGAACTGGCCTGGCGTTCGGCAACCGTATTTCCGGCCTATGCACCCTTTATGCAGCGCGATTTCCCGGAGATTGAAGCCGTCTGCAGGCTCTACGATGCGGAAGCCATTTTCACCAATCAGAAGCGCGACCTGCACTTCGCTGAACGCAAAGGGTATTTCGCCGACGCCGGTTTTTTAAAAGTGTTCGACCTCCCACTGGTGCAGGGCAATACCGAACAGGCGCTGGCGGCGCCGTCGCAACTGGTTGTCTCCAAACAATTTGCACAAAAGTATTTCGGTACGACGGATGTGCTGGGCCAAACGCTGTCTGTCAACCGTGACGGCATGCCCGTCGATATGCAGATTACCGGGGTTTTCGACGCTTTTCCGGAAAATTCCCACCTGATCGTAGATTACCTGATCTCCATGCCGTCCCTGGCCAATATCGTGGCCGCCAGGGGCGATACTACGCGCCCCCTGGAAACAAGTTGGGGGTGGTACGATTTCTACACCTACGTCAAACTGAACCCGAGGGCCGATGCCGGCGCATTTGCCGCCCGGGTACCGGCTTTCACCGATAAATACGTCAATTCCATCCCGCGACGGGTACAAGCCGGCGTGCGCTTCGAAACCCTGCTCCAGCCGCTGACCGATATCCACCTGTGGTCGGATATCAACCAGGAGGCCGAACCTAACGGCGACGGCAAGACGGTGGGTTTGCTGTTTGCCGTAGCGTTTTTTATCCTGCTCATCGCCTGGATCAATTACATCAATCTGTCCACAGCCCGCGCCGTGGAACGCGCCCGCGAGGTGGGCGTGCGCAAGGTATCGGGCGCCACGCGCGGACAACTCATCGGACAGTTTCTGGCCGAAAACCTGCTGCTGAATGCGGCCGCACTGGCGCTGGCGCTGCTGGTTGTCTGGGGCGCCACCCCGGCGTTCGGCAATTTTCTGGGCAGCCGTGTACCCTTCAGCCTGCTGTCCGGCGAGTCGCTGGCCTGGATGACGGGCATCTTTTTCGCCGGCACCCTTTTGTCCGGACTTTACCCCGCGCTGGTTTTGTCGGGTTTCCAGCCTGCAGCCATGCTGAAAGGCGCTTTTAAGGGATCGTTCCAGGGCGCCAACCTGCGCCGCGGACTGATCGTGGGCCAGTTTGCCATATCGGTAGCGATGCTGGTCGGAGTACTGGTGGTTACCCGACAGGTGGCCTTCATGCGCAGCCAAAACCCCGGTTTCGACCGCACGCAGACGCTCGTGCTGGAGGGGGCAGCCACCTTGCAAGACTCCCTGTACACGGGCGTATTCGAGGGATTCAGGCAGGAGGTGCTCCAACTGCCGGGCGTACAGCGCATGACAAGTTCGTCTTCAGTGCCTGGCGACGAGATATACTGGACCGCCGGTTTTTCCCAATTGAAAAACATGGAAGGCCAGCAAAGCACCCTGTTTATTCTCGGGGTAGATGCCGGTTTTGCCGACGCATACGACCTGAAACTCGCCGCAGGTCGCAACTTTGAGATCACGGACAAAAAAACCGTGATCCTCAACGAATCGGCTTGCCGGATACTGGGATTTCCATCACCGGAAACAGCCGTCGGTACATATATCGCCCGCGGGCGGAACGATACCCTGAAGGTATGCGGCGTCGTACGTGATTTTCACCACCTGGGTCTGCAAAAAAGCGTCGACCCCATGTGCCTGCAATACGGGCCCGACCACAGAAACTACTACTCTCTGAAGGTCGGCGGGACCGATCTGCGCAAAACAATGGCCGGTGTGGAAGCTGCCTGGCAGCGGCATTTTCCATCCGACCCGTACAGTTATTTCTTCCTCGACGCGTTTTTCGACCACCAGTACAAGGCGGATATGCTGTTCGGCAAGGTGTTCGGCCTGTTCACCCTGCTGGCCATTTTCATTTCCTGTCTGGGCCTCTTTGGTCTGGCATCCTACACGGTGTTGCAGCGCACCAAGGAGATCGGTATCCGAAAGGTGCTCGGCGCTACGGTGGGCAGCATTACGGGTTTGCTAACCCGCGATTTCCTGCAACTGGTTTTTGTAGCCATCCTGATCGCCTCACCGGTGGCCTGGTATATCATGAACAACTGGCTCTCCGATTTTGCCTTTCATATCGACATGCAGTGGTGGATGCTTGCGGCCGCAGGCCTGGCAGCCATCGCCATCGCCTTTCTAACCGTGAGCTTGCAAACCATAAAAGCCGCACTTACCAATCCGGTAGAGAGCCTGAAAAACGAATAACCTTCAATGAGAAAATTAAACATGAAACTTCCCGGGATATGTACGCTATCAACCTGAAACTCGCTTTCCGGAACCTGCTGAAAAACAAAACCTTCAGTGCCATCAACCTGTTGGGGCTCACCACCGGAACGGTTTGTTGCCTCTATATCCTCTTGTACGTGCAGGATCAGCGCAGCTACGACAAGCATCACCATGAGGCGGGCAACCTGTTCCGGATCACCACGGAACTCGATCTGCCCGATGGCAACGATTTCAAGCCAATGGCCACCTGTTCGCCGCCGATCGCACCTGCCCTGGGCGCCGAGTTTCCGGAAGTAGAAGCCGCCGCCCGCGTTTGCAGTCCGCCGGGTGTGGAACAAAACCACTTCCGCGTGGGCGAACGGGTTTTTTCGGAGAAAAAGGGCTACTACGCAGACAGCACCTTTTTCCGGATATTCGACTACCATTTCCTTGCCGGCGACCCGCAACACGCACTCGACGAGCCCTATTCGGTAGTGATTTCCGAACAACTGGCCCAAAAACTGTTCAATACAAGCGATGTCCTGAACCAAACCGTCGGTATCGGCGGAGAGTCGGGCGAGGAGAAATTCAAAATAACGGGCGTCTTCAACGGCGCGCTCGGCAACACACACCTGATGCCGGCCTTCTTCAAGTCGATGAACTCCGGCGGTATCGGAGGGTTTGTGCGAAGCGACGACTCCTGGGCGGGCAACAACTTTATTTATGCTTACCTCCGCCTCCGCCCCGGTGCCGATGTACAGGCGCTGGAGGCCAAACTGCCCGCCTTCCTCCAGCGACACGGCGGTGAGCAACTCAAACAATTGCATATCGGCAAAACGCTGCACCTGCAGCCCGTACCGGCCATTCATACGGATGCGAGCCTGATCTCGGATATCGGTCAGAATACCAGCGAGGGTTTTCTGAACATGCTGTTGCTGGTCGCGGGTTTTATCCAGTTGGTGGCCTGCATCAATTTTATGAACCTGAGTACTGCACGCGCTGCGCGCCGGGCACAGGAAGTGGGCATCCGCAAATCCGTTGGAGCGGGCAGGAGTTCGCTCATCGGTCAGTTTTTGAGCGAAGGCATGCTGCTGGCAGTACTGGCCGTCGCACTGGCCTTGCCGCTGGTGTATTTGGCACTGCCCTGGCTCAACCAACTGACCGGCGCCGAGGTGGTACTCCATCTGTATCAGAATGCATCCGTCTGGTTCATGGTGGCAGGCATGGCGCTGTTCACCGGTCTGGTGGCAGGCAGTTATCCGGCTTTTTACCTGTCGTCGTTCCAGCCCGTCAGCATCATGAAAGGCATCACTTCCATGAAAAGCGGGAAAAATGCGGGATGGCTTCGGAAAGGCCTGGTTGTCAGTCAGTTCGTGATCTCGGCGGCACTCATTATCGGCGCGCTGGTGGTACAGTCCCAACTGCACTATATGCTGAGCCTCGACCTGGGTTTTGAGCGGAATCAGAAGATCGTCATCCCGTTCCGTTCCGAGGAGAGCAGGGCCCGACTCCAGGCTTTCCGCAATGAACTGGTCCGCTACCCCGAGGTGCGCTCGGCCTCGGCAATGGCCGTTTGCCCCGGCCAGATGATCTACAACGACGTACCGATGTACAAACCGGGTGGCGATATGCACAACGCCATTGATATTCGGTATACCCAGGTCGATGAGAACTATCTTAAAACACTGAAAATCAAACTGCTGGCAGGAAGGTTTGTTACCTCCGCCGACACTTCGGCAGTCATCGAAAAAGCCCGGGTGGTCCTGAATGAAAAAGCGCTGAAGCAACTGGGCATACCGGTAGACGAGGCGCCCGGCGTAGTGCTGCAATCGGATATTATGGGCCGGCACCTTGAATTCACCATCATCGGGGTAATGCAGGATTTCCTGTACCAGAACCTCGGCAAAGAACTCGATCCCTTCATGGTGATGGCCGCCGCGCCGTCCGAATTCGCGCACGTGGTCGTCGATGTAAATACGAAAGATTACACCGCGTTCCTCGCTAAAACGGAGACTGTCTGGAAAAACGTCCTGCATGATGCCCCCTTCGAATACTCCTTTCTCGACGAAGACTTTGCCAGGCTGTACAAAACGGAACAGACGCTTTCCCGCATCATCAGCGCCTTTACCCTGATGGCGATCCTGATCTCCTGCCTGGGCCTGCTGGGCCTCTCCATTTTTACGGCCGAGCAACGCAGGAAAGAGATCGGTATCCGGAAAGTGCTCGGCGCGAGCGTGGCCGGCATCACCAGCCTGCTGGCCAAAGACTTTCTGAAACTGGTGCTCGTGGCTTTCCTGATCGCCTCGCCGATTGCCTGGTATGGCATGAACCTGTGGCTCGATGATTTTGCCTACCGCATCGACATCGAGTGGTGGGTATTTGCCCTTGCGGGCACAGTCGCCGTCGCAGTGGCATTCCTGACGGTGAGTTTCCAGAGCGTGAGAGCCGCACTGGCGAACCCGGTGAAGTCGCTGCGGAGTGAGTAAAGCCGCCCCCCTTCCTGTTGTCCGGTGTGTTTCGTTCAGAAGCGCACGGGATTTGTCCGAAATTGAACAGGGCAAGGGGAGCGTATTGTTTGCAAATAACTGATAATCATTTATTTGAAATTCCGGCATGACATGTGAGGCTGTTTTGTACTATGATCCGGAACTATATACAAACTGCCTGGCGTAACCTGCTCAAGTACAAGGGTTACAGCCTGATCAATATCCTCGGGCTTGCCTTCGGTATTGCCTGTTGTCTGCTCATCCTGATGTACGTAGCCGACGAGCACAGTTTCGACCGGAACTGGCCGAACGGCGACCGCATCTACCGCATATCGCTGGAACGCATTTACCCGGACCGCCGTACGGGATATGCCATCATTCCCCCGAGTTACGCGCAGTCGGTAAAAAACGATTGCCCCGAGGTGGAAGAAGCCGTCCGGCTCTCCGATTTCAGCGAGGGCGGCGTTGCGCAGTTCAAGCGCGGCAATGACGTGTTTGAAGAAAGCAGGCTGATCGGCGCCGACTCCACTTTTTTCCGGGTGTTTCAAATCCCGCTCCTGTACGGCAATCCTGAAGAGTGTCTCACCAATCCGGACGGGCTGGTGATGACGGCCTCCACCGCGCGGCGTTATTTCGGCACCGCCAACCCGCTGGGACAAACGGTCCAGTTGCTCGGCGGCGAGACACCGCGGCAGTTGACCGTTACCGCCGTTTGTGCCGACCTGCCGGAAAACGTTCATTTTGCCTTCGATTTGCTGATGTCGACGAAAGGCGTGCGGTTCCTCAATGAACTCAACCATATCAGTTTTGCTGCCAATACCTATCTCCTGCTGCACCCCGGCGCCGACCCGCGGGCGCTGGAAGCAAAATTTCCCGGTATTGTCGAAAAATACGCCGCAGGGGAGATACAGCGCAATTTCGGTGTCTCCTGGCCCGAATACAAGGCCGCCGGCAACGGGTACCGGTACTACCTCACGGCCCTGCCCGACATACACCTGAACAGCAACCTGGAGTTTGACCTCAAGCCCAACGGCAACGCGACCATGGTTCGCATTTTTACGATCATCGCATTTTTCATCCTGCTCCTCGCCTGCATCAACTTTATGAACCTCGCCACCGCCCGCAGCGCCGAACGCGCGAAGGAGGTCGGCATACGCAAGGCACTCGGCAGCCTGCGCCGCCAGGTGGCAGGCCAGTTCCTCGTGGAAGCCGTGCTGACCAGCGCCCTCGCCGCTGTGATCGCCGTGGGACTGGTGGCCCTGCTGCTGCCTTCGTTCAACGATCTGGCCGACAAACACCTGACCCTGGGGGCTTACGCCGACAGACTGACCATACCCGGCTTTATCCTGATGGCCCTGTGCACCGGATTGCTGGCAGGCAGTTACCCCGCCGGCGTGTTGTCGGGCTTCCGGCCTATCGAGGTACTGAAAGGTCGCTTCTCGACGCAGAAAAAAGGCATCTGGCTGCGCAACGGGCTGGTGATTTTCCAGTTCGCCATTTCCGTGGGCATGATCATCAGCACCCTGGTGGTATTCAGCCAGTTGCACTACATTTCCAATAAAAAACTCGGCTTTAAGAAGGACAATGTGATCATGGTGGAAAACGGTTTTGCCCTGGGACCGAAAAATGAAGCCTTCAAACAGGAACTGTCCAAAATTGCCGGTGTGGAAAGTGTGGGCGGCGCCAATGAAATGCCCGGCGGCACAAACTACTTCGGCATCTCGTTCAAAAAACCGGAAGACCACGAGACCGTGACCGGCCGCGGCTGTGTGGTCGACGACCAATTCGTGCAGACCCTCCAGATGGAAGTACTCGACGGGCGCAGTTTTTCCCGCGATTTCAACGATTCCCTTTCCGTGGTGCTCAATGAACGGGCAGCCAAAGACCTGGGCCTGGGGCCGGACCCCATCGGCAAACGCGTCATCCAGACCGGCGCTTTCTTTGACACAAAAGAGTCCGATGTGGCCTTTACGGTGATCGGCGTGGTCCGCGACTTTCACTTTCAGAGCCTGCACGAGCCTATTGTGCCCCTGTTCCTGATGTACAACAAGGTCTTCCACGGCGTGGACAATGCGGTGGCGGTCAGGGTGCAGCCGGGACAGATTCAACCCTTCCTGGCCGAAGCCGAAAATCGCTGGAAGGCATTTTTGCCCGACCAGGCGTTCCACTACTCCTTCCTCGATGCGAACCTGTCGGCACTCTATGCCGCTGAGCGAAGGGCACAGCGCATTTTCGGGCTGTTTGCCATACTGGCTGTATTCATCGCCTGCATCGGCCTGCTCGGTCTGGCGGCATACATGACACGGCAGCGCACCAAAGAGATCGGCATCCGCAAGGTACTGGGCGCCGGAACGGGCAGCATTATTGGCCTGCTGGCCAAAGACTTCATGCGGCTGGTAGCGGTTGCCATCGTATTGGCCTCCCCGCTGGCAGCCTGGAGCATGCACCGCTGGCTTGCCGATTTTGCCTACCGCATTTCGCTCAGTTGGTGGATGTTTGCACTGACTGCTGTACTTGCCGCCGGCATCGCGTTTTTTACGGTGAGTTTTCAGAGCCTGCGCGCCGCACTGACCAACCCGGTAAAAAGCCTGAGGTCGGAATGAGCCTGCGCAACACGAATCCTATTTTTTAAACCGCGCCTCTTCTACCTGCTTCGTATCCGCGCCCAGTGCCCGCCAGCGGTGGCGTGTCGCCCAGCGGTGGGTCTGGCCTTCGGCGGTGTCGGCGATCAGGTCGCCGAGTACGGGGCCCATTTTCAGCGCGTGTCCGCTGCCGCCCGCCGCGACGGTCAGGCCTTCGAGCGCCGGGTGTCGGTCGATCCAGAAATGCCCGTCGGGTGTATCGCTGTACAGGCATCGCCGGGTGAATACGATCGGGTCGTCGGCCAGCGCGGGCAGGCTCTCGCGCAGGAACTGCCGGAATTGCCGGGTGTCTTCATCCGTGACCACCCGCCTGTCGCGTTCGGGGTCGATCTGTAGCCCGATGCCGTGGTTGGCGATCTTGACCACGCCCTCCCGCGGATGCAGGGGGAATCCGTACCAGCCCGTGTTGGATATGTCTGCCGTGAAGACCGTGAACCCGGGTGTGGTAAAAAGTTCAGGCCGCGAGGGTTTCAGGTGAAAAACCGGGTGTCCCGTGCTTTTCAGGAACGGTTGGAGTTCGGGCAGCAGGTGTTGCGTATAGGCGCCTGCGCACAGCACGACGTGCCCGGCCTCGAAGTGCCCGCCCTCGCGCGTATGCACGCCCGTCACCCGCCCGCCCGTCTGCGCGAGGGTGTCGGCCGTCTGGCCGGTATGTATATCTACCCCGAGTTCGACGGCATAGGCGGCCAGCGCATTGACCACCCTGCCCGATTCGGCGAAGCCCGCCCTGGGGTTGAAAAACGCTTCGGAATAGTTCCCCGTGCTGAACGCGTGAAAGCGCTGCCGGATGGCTTCAGCGTCGAGGCGTTCAGGCTGATAGCCCTTGCGGATCAGGTTGTGGTAACTGCTCATTTCAAAGGCCTCCGGCCCGGGCGTCTGCCGGCAGAGCATCAGAAAGCCCACCTCATGGTACAGGGTATCGCCGAACTGCTCGTTCCAGGCGTGCCAGCCGTCGATGGCGGCCTCCACCATGTCCATGTACTCGCGGTCGGCGCCGTACTCCATGCGCACCACCTTGCTGATATCGGTCGATGCCGCCAGCGGATGCGGTATGGTATCGGGATTCAGGATACCGACCCGGTATTGCCGCCGCCGCAGCGCAATGGCCGTCGTGACGCCGAATATGCCGCAGCCGATAATGAGGAAGTCGTATTTTTTCATGTCAGGTTCAAGGTACCGCCGGCTTCAGCCGGCGCATGGTGTACACCTCTCACTACCCGTGTTTTAACGGGTAAAAATAGTATACTGGTGTGGTATGCGCCGGCTAAAGCCGGCGGTACCGGGGGTACCACTAATTACCACACCAACACACCCACAAAAACACCCCGCTAAAATATGCCCACAGCATGGAAAACACAATATGCACGGTTGTTTCAAAGGTTTTACCGCGCCAGAGTTTCGGAGAATAACCGAAAAACTGGATGCACAGGCGAACCGTCCAGAACAGGCCCAGTCCAAGGGTTACTTTTTTGCCCAGTTCGGTGGTTGTCAGGTCCTTTGATGCCGTCAGGCACAGGAGCCCCATGAGGGCAACCACGAATGCAATAAAGAAGGTGTGCACATACATCATCTGCCTGTTGATGAGGCTCAGCGATCGGGTCTCTTTTTCCCAATTGAAATACCTGGGAAAAATGACGTGTATTGCGGCCAGCATAACCAGAAGGGCGCCAATGATCTTAAGATGCGTCTCCATGTTTTTTGAGGATAAAGGTTGAGATAAACGGGGTGATTTTGATTTCGTTTTCCAGGCTTAGCCCCGACAACCGGAAGGTCTGTAACCAGGTTTTTTTCGAATGAAAATGGAGAAAACCAATGGTATAGGCCAAAAAGTTGGCGGTATCGCGCAGGTGCTCCGTCACCACGATCCGTCCCGCCGGTTTTATGGCCCGATGCAGTTCCCGGAAGAACGCCACCCGCTCCGCGTTATCCCGGATTTCGTGGGCAGCCAGCAGAAGCAGGACCATATCTGCCGAGGCATCGGCCAGCGGCAGACCGGAGGTGTCGACCTGTATTGTGCCGGGATAAGGCTGCCGGACTTTTCGCGCCCTTTGGATGGATATTTCGGTGTGTTTTTCCGGGTTGTAGAAGTCGAGGACACGGAGCGTTGCATGGGGAAATTTATGTTGCAGCAAAACACTTGTCTCATCGAATCCGGCGTGGATATTCACGATGTATATACATGGACCCGTTTGCAGGATATCCAGCCAGTTGAGTTGGTATAGGTCGGAGTAATCGTAAATATAACCCGAGACCAGGAGGGAAACAAGCAGGGTGCCGCCCCCGAGCGCGCACCCGATACCGGCGTACAGGTGAAAGGGCGCAGGCAAGTGCGGGTACACGAGTGCAACCAGCAGCAGCAACCCGCATGCGATGGCATAAAAATGCCAGTTGAACCGGACGATATTCCACATCCCCGGCAATCCTGATCTCATCCGTTCCATATTTCGGTCCTGCCTTTTTTCCAGTGATACGGGATGTTCCTGATGATGAAGGCGTTGGCCAGCACGCACTTGTCGGGTAGCAGGCCCGCCAGAAACGAAATATGATGCTCTGACACGGCAATGGGTTTGGGCGTCCAGTTTTGCCTTACGCCCTCTATGATCAGCACCTGCCTTTTTCCGGGGTTGTAGGTAAAGGTAAACGGCAACGGACCGGCAAACCGACGCGCCTGACTCCAGTCGGCAAAAGGGGAACCCGCCGGCAGGGGAGTGCCGTCTTCCTGTGGCTCTTCGAAGGTAATATCAAGACCGGAGCGAATGGATTTGATCGTTGTACGGGTACCCGCGACGGTCTGCGTTATATCCGTGGTGGTGTATCTGTACTGCGTAAAAATATTCCCCAAAACCTGCATTTTCATTTTATCGGTTTCGGATTTAAGGATGTACAGTCCCCTCAATCGTTTCCCGCTGTTGCTGGTGTAGCGGACAAAAATCCGGTAGCCGATGAGAAAGAAATCATGACCCGAAAATGCCGGAAACCCTTTTGGCCGAAGTCCGGTTGTCCGGACCATCGCGACCGCAATAAATGCCCATTTGTCGTCGAACGTATCCAGGGTCAGGCAAGCAGGGATCATATCCCCGAGTGCCGCCTGGGGGACCGCAAAAGTCAGGACGATGGAGCGTTCAAAAAATGCCTCGACGGCAAACGGGTGGTTTTTTAATAACGACAACATATTATATCTGGCGCACTGGCTGGGGACGCTGAACGAATTCATTCCAGTACACGACCAGGATGAAGAGCAGGGCAAACAACGCATTTGCCCTGCCCCAAAGCAGCAGGTCCGGTACCAGCATAAACTCCAGGATATTCATAACGGCAACAACCGCGATCTGGACCACTGCATTCCACCGCGTTTTGATCCCACTCACAATCCAGAGGGCCATGAGCATTTCCGCCACACCGATCAATCTAGTCAATGGCGCAGCGTAATCCGCCCCGATAATCCGGGCGACGATCTGCTCGTGCCTCGGGACGAGGTGCAGCACTTTACAAAACAAGCCATTGGCTATCCAAACGGTTGCCATTCCATAGCGGAGCAACGTATAGATTTTTTTGTCGGGCATGGTAAGGAGGGTAGGTTCAAAACGGTTTATGTTGCAGCAAATCTAAACAATTGGACACTGGTTGGCGGCGGTACGCATGAATAATGTGTCGCAGGTAAAGACTCGGTACAGACTCGGTACCGCCGGCTTCAGCCGGCGAAACACAGGCACCTCAAAAGTTAGTTGGAGCCATCCGATGAATAAAGGCGTCGCAGCAAAAATACGCCCCAGCCCCCTGCATCATCCCTAAACCACTGTCCGAAAGCGTACACCCCCGTCCGCTTTCGGGCATTTTTATCGGACAAAATATTTTACAACTATCTGATATATAATCACTTGGCGGATTGGCAACGGAATTGCAACGGTTCAGGTATCCATTCATTGTTCAAATAAACAAGCCCGGCCATGTTTCGTATTCTCCTGCTCCTGCTGATCGCTGCCACGCTGCAGAACTGCCAGACGACCTCCACCACCACCGAGGAGGATCTTTTTGCCGAAAGCAAGGCATACATCCCTTACACCCCTTCCGACCTGCAGAAATTGCGCTGGCTCGCCGGTGCGTGGAAAGGCGAAGAGAACGGCAAAACCATCCGCCAACTCTTCCAGTTTCACAACAACTCCTCTCTCGAGATCATGTGCTTCGGCGAGGATGGCAACCTGAGTTCCTGTGTGTTCTCGTGGCGCGACGGTCGTTTCTACTACGGCGACAACCGCCAGTGGGTGGTCACCTGGATCGGCGAAAAAGATATTCGTTTCGACCCCGTCGGACCAAACACAGACCCCATGACCTGGACGCGCCTGAACGACAGCCAGTGGCACCTGGTTCGCCACGCCGCCTCGGGAGACAGGGCTTCCCTGATGGAGCGTACGGAAGATATGACACCCTGATCGCCCCGGCGTGGAGAATGAAGGGCGTTTGACTCGGCGTATGTATAAATTGCGGTTACCAGTACACCTACGGCTATGATACAGAACTACCTTAAGATTGCTTTCCGCAACCTGCGCAAAAACAGGTTGTATTCCTTCCTCAATATCTTCGGATTGTCGCTGGGGATCGCGGCCTGCCTGCTTATTGTGCTCTATGTCGTGCACGAACTGAGTTACGACCGCTGGAACCCCAATGTCGAGCGCATTGTGCGCCCTGCGGCAGATATCAATTTCGGTGGTAACCACATGCAACTGGCCGTTGTCGCCTCGGTTGTTGGCCCCGAGGCAAAGCAGGAATTGCCGGAAATAGAGGCGTGGTGCCGTTTCCGCGACTACGGCTCCTACCTCGTAAAGCGCGATGGGGAGGGACAGCAAAATATCCGGGAAGAACGCGTGCTGACCGTAGACAGCAGTTTTTTTGAAATCTTTCCGCTGAAAATGGTGGAAGGCGACCCACGGAGTTGTCTTGTGCAACCCAAAACAATGGCCATATCCCGCAGCCGGGCAGAGAAATACTTCGCTTCGCCACAGCAGGCTATTGGCCAGACCATGGTGCTGGAAAATGACCAACGCTGGCAGGTGACTGCCGTTTTTGAGGACATGCCCGGCAATGCCCACTTCCGAGCCGACCTTTTGCTGTCGATGAACGGCAATGAGGAGATAAAAAACGACCCGCCTTTCTGGGTTTCCAACAACAATTTCCACACCTACTTCCTGCTGCGCAAAGGCACGGACCTTACGGCATTCGGTCAAAAATTCGACCGGCTGTCGAGAAGTAAAATCGGCATAACGGCACAGCAACTGCTCGGCTTGTCGCTCGAAGACTTTGAAAAAACGGGGCAGTACGCCCGTTACTACCTGCAACACCTCACCGACATTCACCTGCGCTCGGACCTTATCGCCGAACTGTCGCCCAACGGCAGCATCGGATACGTGTGGGGTTTCAGCGCCATTGCAGCCTTTATCCTGCTTATCGCCTGCATCAATTTCATGAACCTTTCCACGGCACGCTCGGCGGGCCGCGCCAAGGAGGTGGGCGTCCGCAAAGTACTCGGCGGGGAGCGCAGCGCCCTGATCGGGCAGTTTCTGAGCGAGTCCGTGCTGTTGTCCGCCTTTGCCGTGTTGCTCGCCGTTTGGCTGGCCGCGCTGGCCATGCCCTGGTACCGCGACCTGACGGGCCGCGACCTGTCCATGCCCTGGAGCAGCCCGGTGTTCTGGTTGTCGCTGCTGACCTCCATCGGGGTCGTTGGCATACTGGCAGGGAGTTATCCCGCGTTTTTCCTTTCCGGATTTAACGCCATTCGCGTGATGAAAGGCCAGGTAACCGGAATTGGCAAAGGCGGCGGTTTCCGGAATGTACTGGTGGTATTCCAGTTTGTGATCTCGGTAACGCTCATTATTGCCACCATGCTGGTCTTCAGGCAATTGAATTTTATCCAAAACAAAAAACTGGGCTTTGAAAAAAGCCAGGTGCTCATCCTCGACGATGCCTATGCCCTGGGCGACAAGGTGTACCTGCTCAAGGAAAAGATGCTGCAAAATCCGGCGATTGAAAGCGCCACGGTATCGGGCTTTTTGCCCGTGCCGTCGAGCCGCAGCGACCAGACTTTTTCCAAATCCCGCGCTATTAACGCCGATAATACCGTCGGCATGCAGCGCTGGCGTGTCGACAACGACTACCTGAAAACGCTGGGTATGGAAATTGTGCAGGGGCGCGCCTTCGACCCGTCGCGGGTGACCGACAGCACGGGCCTCATCATCAATGAAACGGCAGCCAAACTATTCGGCTTCAGCGATCCGGTCGGTCAGAAGATATATACGCTCGACAACAACATTCAGGGCACACCCAAACCGGAAGACTTTGTCGAACTGGAAGTTATCGGTGTGGTGAAAGACTTTCACTGGTCGAGCCTTCGGGACAACATCGGTCCGCTTTGCCTGCAACTGGGCCGGTCGAGGGGCCTGATCTCTTTCCGCTACAAGGGTTCTGAAACATCGGCTGTGACCGCAACCCTGGAGCGCGAATGGAAAAACCTGGCAACAGGGCAGCCGTTCAATTACCGCTTCCTCGACGATTCGTTTGCGCGGATGTACGATACGGAGCGGCGCATCGGCACGATCGCCGCCATCTTCGGCCTGCTGTCCGTATTGGTGTCCTGCCTGGGGCTTTTTGGCCTCGCCGCGTTCACCACCGAGCAACGCACCAAGGAGATCGGCATCCGGAAAGTGCTCGGCGCATCGATCGGCAGCATCACGAGCCTGCTGACGCGCGATTTTCTGAAACTGGTGCTGCTTGCTATCCTCATCGCCACGCCGCTGGCCTGGTATGCCATGGACAAATGGCTGGCCGATTTTGCCTACCGCATCGAAATGCACTGGTGGATGTTTGCCCTGGCCGGCCTGCTCGCAGCCATTATCGCATTCCTCACGGTGGGCTTCCAAAGCGTGAAGGCCGCCGTGATGAACCCGGTCAGGTCGCTGCGCAGCGAATAAGAAATACGGCGAGTGGCGGGAACATTCCCGCTACTCGCTGGTCACTACCTAATATCGCCGTACTCCCATGCTCAGCAATTACCTCTCCCTTGCGTTTAAAAATATCCTGCGCCGGCGTTTCGTGGCAGGCATCAATTTGCTGGGACTATCTGTGGGGATAGCCGTTTGTACCCTCATCGGCCTGTTCATCCTGCACGAGCAGTCGTTCGACCGCTTTCACGACAAGTCGGGACGTATCGCCCGGCTCAACACAACCATGAAATACCCGGGAGCGAGCGAATCGACCAGTTCGTTTTCCTCGTATCCGATGGGCGCGTTTCTGGCGGAGACTTTCGACAAGGAAGTGGAAACCATTTGCCACCTGACCCCGATCGACAAGGATTTTATCCTTCAAAACGGCAGCAACCGCCAGACCATCCGGCAGGTATTTGCCGCCGACAGCACCTTCTTCCATGTTTTCGGGTTCCGGCTGCTGTATGGCGACCCGGCAACGGCGCTGAGCCAACCGCAATCTATCGTCCTGACACGCAAGACAGCGGAGTCGATCTTCCTGACGCCCGATGCCGTGGGAAAAACGCTGTCCAAAACCTTTGTTTCGCCCTACACCCAAAGCGATACGACGGAATATTTCACCGTCGGCGGGGTGCTGGAAGACATTCCCGAAACCTCGCATTTGCAGTTCGATGCGCTCTTGTCGGGCACACAAAAGCCGTACTGGGCTATCTGGTCGCCCGGCATCGAACAGGACTGGCATGTGCTGGGGACGATGACGTATATCCTGTTCCGTTCCGACAAAACCGAACTGGCGACCCTGGAGCGCCAGATTCCTGCGGCGCTGGAATCCCGCATGCCGGGTGCTCAAAATGTGGCCCATCACCTGCAGGCCCTGCGCGACATACACCTCGGATCGAGGGGCATCACTGCCGACCCGGTGAGCAATTACGCCCGTTTTGACGGGCAATACCTGCGTATTTTCGGGTACATCGGCCTGTTTATCCTGCTCATTGCGGCGATCAACTACTCCAACTTGTCCACCATACTGGCCGGCAGCCGGGCGAAGGAGATTGCGGTCCGGAAAAGCATCGGCGCCAGCAGGCAGGCAGTTATCATCCAGTTTCTGGTTGAGTCGACCCTGACGTCGGTACTGGCGATGTTCATGGGCGGCCTGTTGATCGCCCTGTCGCTACCCTACCTCCAGCAACTCGACTACCCCGTATCGGCGCTGAAAGCCTTGCGCGATCCGCGTGTCTTGCTGGCCGGCGCCGGCGGTGTATTGCTGCTGGGCATATTGTCCGGCAGCTATCCCGCGTTCCGGATCGGCAGCCTGGGGCCCTCCGGCATACTTCGCGGACAACAACCGGCAGGCAAAAGCAAAAACAGTTTCGTACCGGTGCTGGTCACCGGGCAATTCGTGGCGGCGGTTGCCCTCATTGCCTGTACGCTGGTATGCTACCGGCAGATGCAGTTTTTGCAACAAACCGACCTGGGCTATTCCACGGCGCAAATCCTTACCCTCGACCTCGGTATGCCCAATTTGTTCAAGGCACAGGTGTTGCGGGAAAAAATGGAAAGCGTTCCGGGTGTGCTCGGCACAAGCGTTTCGGACCAGGTCATGGGCAATGGCCTGATCCAGTACGGGGTGCGGTACGTTCAGGATGGCAAGACTGAACAGGTGGCCGTGCCCTGCCTGGCTGCCGACGATCAGTTTACCGGCATGTTTGACATGAAACTCGTTGCAGGCCGCACCTTCTCCAAAACGGGCGCCGAAAACGGTACGGAGTACCTCATCAACGAAACCCTGGCCCGTCGCATCGGCTGGAACGAGAACGCCGTGGGGCAGCAGATCGCCATCGCCTGGCTCCAGCAATACGGCACCGTAGTGGGTGTGCTGAAAGATTTTCATTTCAATTCGCTGCACCACAAGATCGAGCCCGTCTGCGTTCGGGCGGCCAATATGGCCAACAGCATCAGCCTGAAAATAGCGACCGGAGATGTCGCCGGCACCCTGCGCCAGGCCGAAACCGTTTGGAAATCCGTTATTACCGACCGGCCTTTTGAGTACAGATGGGCCGACGCGCAATTCGCGGAAACCTACAAGGCCGAAACACGCTTCAGCCGCCTTACCGGACTGGGCGCAGGTCTGGCGGTATTCATCGCCTGCCTGGGCCTGCTCGGGCTCATCACTTTTATGATCGAACGGCGGGTCAAGGAGATCGGCATCCGGAAGGTGCTGGGGGCATCTGTTGCGGTCATTACGGGGATACTTGCCCGTGATTTGCTGAAATTGGTCTTGCTGGCCATACTCATCGCCACGCCGCTGGCCTGGTATGCCATGCAGGAATGGCTCGCCGATTTTGCCTACCGCACCACTATCGAATGGTGGATGTTTGTCGTTGCGGGAGTGGTAGCCGTGGGCATTGCCTGCCTGACCATCGGTTTTCAAAGCGTAAAGGCCGCATTGGCCAACCCGGTAAAAAGCCTTCGCTCGGAATAAAAGATACCCGTAAATGCTCCGTTTATGATCAGACACTACATCAAAATCAGCCTTCGCAACCTGCTGAAAAACAAACTGTTTTCGGCTATTAAACTGCTCGGATTGACTACAGGGGTCACCAGTTGTGTGTTGATCGGACTGTACCTGCAGCACGAACTAAATTTCGATGCATTTCACGAAAAAGCGGACCGGATCGTGCGCGTGACCATGTCGTTCCGTTTCGATGGCAATACCAGAAATGTGGGCGTGACCGGCAACAAGGTCGTCCCGGCATTCCGGCAGGATTTTCCGGAGGTGGAAAACGGTGTGCGGATCAATGCCTTTACCGAGGTGGTCAAAAACGGCGACCAGATGTTTGAAGAGAAGGATTTTTACTACGCCGACAGCACCTTTTTCGAAATTTTCACCTTCCCGTTTTTGTCCGGCGACGCCCGTACGGCCCTGAATGCCCCCAACCAGGTGGTGCTGACCAAACGCATGGCGGCAAAGTACTTCGGCGACGAAAACCCCATAGGCAAACTACTAAAGGTAGGGACCTCGCAATCGTTTACCGTGACCGGCGTCATGGCTGATCCTCCCGCCAACTCGCAACTGCAACCCGGCTTCGTGGCCTCCATCGTCGGCCTGCCCGACATGCGACCCGACCGCGCCACCTGGTGGAATGCCAATTACGGCGCCTACCTGCTGCTCCGCGACGGCGATGCCTGGAAAACGCTGCAGGCAAAAATCCCGGCATACATGCGCCGTTTTGCCAGCGAACACAATGCAGAAGGCGATAATTTTTTGACTTACAACCTCGAACCCCTGCGCAGCGTACACCTGCACTCCACCGTGGCCAACAAATTCGAACCCAACGGCGACATCCGGTACCTGTATATGCTGGCCCTGGTCAGCCTGTTCATCCTGATCATCGGCGCAACCACCTATGTCAACCTGACGACGGCGGTGAGCACCGAACGCGCCAAAGAGGTCGGCATACAAAAAGTGCTCGGGGCCGGGAAAATACAGTTCATCTGGCAGCACCTCGGCGAAGCCGGCATCCTGACCGGGCTAGCGCTGCTCTGCGGTTATGCCCTGGCTATCCCGCTGCTGCCCGCCTTCAGTACGTTGATCGACCGGCCGCTCCATTGGGCGCCGCTGACACAGCCAGGCTCAATACTTGCCGCGCTGGGCTTCTGGGCGCTGGTCAGCGTACTCGCCGGGGCATACCCGGCATTTGCCGTGTCCGGATTCCTGCCCGCCAGGGTGCTGAAGGGACAGTTCAAATTCAGTTCGTCGGGCGCCTGGCTGCGCAAATCGCTGATCGTCCTGCAATTCGGCATTTCGTTTTTTCTCATCGTCTGCACGATGGTGCTGAAGCAACAACTCGGTTTTATCCAGAACAAGAAACTGGGCTTCGACAAGGAACAGATGCTCGTGCTCGAAGCGGATCAGAACATTATCGACCGGATCGATGCGATAAAATCGGAGTGGCTCGAACATTCCGGGATCAGCGCCGTCTCACTGGCTTACGAGTCGCCGGTGCTCATCAAGGGCGGGTACGGCATCGACAAGTCGGTCGCCGGCAGGGCCACGGGAAATGTGCAGGCACTGCCTGTGGATCAGGATTTTATCAAAACCATGAATATCGAAATGGCGGCAGGCGCCGACCTGGACCGCCAGGACGTCGAACTGGCGCGCAGGCAGCAACAACGGCTCGATACCGTCAGTATGTTTCCCATCCTGATCAACGAAAAACAGGCAAAACTATTCAACTGGACGCCGGAAGAGGCGGTGAACAAACTGGTCAACTTCAACGGCCGGGAAAGCCGGATCAAAGGCGTGGTAAAGGATTTTCACTTTACCTCCATGCATGAACCCATCGGCAACCTCGTGCTGTTTCCCGACACCTGGGGACAGGTATTGCTGCTCAAACTCGGGGAAAACAACGTACAGTCAACCCTGGGTTTCCTCGAAAACAGCTACAAAACCCTGGTGCCGCACCGGCCCTTTGCCTGGCATTTCCTCGATGAGGAACTGGAGAAATTGTACCGCTCCGAGATACGGACGTCGCGGCTGATCTCCACTTTTTCCGCACTGGCCATTTTTCTGGCCTGCCTCGGGTTGTTCGGGCTGGCGTCGCACAGCATCGCGCAGCGCACCAAGGAGATCGGTATCCGGAAAGTACTGGGCGCGTCCCTGGCTTCTGTGCTGACCCTGCTGTCGCGCGATTTCCTGAAGATCGTATTGCTGGCGGTCGTACTGGCCACCCCGCTGGCCTGGTATGTCATGCAAAACTGGCTGGAGAACTTCGCCTATCGCATCGAACTGCGCTGGTGGGTGTTTGCCGTTGCGGGCGCAACAGCCGTGGCGGTGGCCTTCCTGACCGTGAGTTACCAGAGCCTGAAGGCGGCGCTCGACAATCCCGTGAAATCGTTGAGGAGCGAGTGACCGGAGTATCAGACACGGAGCGGTGAGGTTGAAATGGCACACGATGAACGCTCTCCTCCAACACGTACTTATTATGCTTGAAAACTATCTCAAGATCGCGCTGCGAAACCTGTTGAAGAATCGCCTGTACGCATTCCTCAACATAGCCGGGCTGGCGCTCGGACTGGCTTGCTGTTTCCTCATCATTCTGTTTATCCGGCACGAACGGAGTTACGATGATTTTCAGGTCAATCAAAAGACCGCCTACCGGGTCAACTACCTGCCGAGATTTGCCGACCCGGATATGACGCTCATCAACTGTCCGGCCCCGATGGCGCCCCTGCTCGCAGCGGAAATACCAGAGATCAAGGTAGCAGGTCGGATGTATCGCCGCAGCGTAAGCGTGAGCGATCCGGAGCACAACGTGCAATTTGAAATGGAAGATGCCCACTTTTCAGATAGCACCATCCTGCATATCCTGACTTTTGATTTTGTGGAAGGCCATGCGGCGACAGCGCTGAACGAGCCGTTTTCCATTGTGCTGAACGAAACGAATGCCCGTAAACTGTTCGGGAATCAGTCTGCGCTCGGCAAGTCGCTCTACCTGGCCAACCAGGGTCCGTTCACAGTAACCGGCGTCGTGCGCGACTGGCCTTCCAACGCGCACCTTCGTTTCGATTTCCTGGCGCCTTACGCTTCGATGTTCGACATCGAGCCGGGCTATTCCCGCGACCAGATACGCAACAATATCAACCAAAACTGGGTGGCTTCGCATTCATACACCTATCTCCTGCTCGCCGACAATGCCGACCCGGCGGTGGTGGCGGCGAAGATGGGCGCATTCATCCGGCGGGCCGGCAACCCACAGGTGCGCGACAAGCAGGAATTTTCGCTGCTGCCCGTGCGCGATATTCACATGAAATCGCAGTCGGACAGCGAACCGGTAGCGGCAGCCAACAGCAATTACCTGCGCATTTTTCTCACCATCGGCCTGCTCACCCTGCTGATTGCCTGCATCAATTTTATCAACCTGACCACCGCGTCGGCCATGCAGCGCGTGCGCGAAGTGAGCCTGCGAAAAGTGCTGGGAGCAGGCCGGGGTGCGTTGATCCGCCAATACCTCGGCGAGTCGCTGCTCATGGGGTTTATGGCTTTTTTGTTGTCGCTGGGGCTGGTCGTGGCGGGTTTGCCTTTGCTCAATCATGTAACCGGCACGGAAATCCGGCTGGAATATGCACGCGACTGGCAGATGTTGTGGCTGTTTGCGCTCATTTTTATACTGGCGGGATTGCTGGCGGGCAGTTACCCGGCCTGGTTTATCAGCCGTTTTCAGCCGGTGGCGGGGCTGAAAGGAGCGACCGGAACACCGGGCGGAGGGCTGCTGCGCAAAATCCTCACCACCGCCCAGTTTTTTGTGGCCATCGCGCTGATTGCCGGTACTATCGTCATTTATGCGCAACTGGATTATCTGCGCAATTTCCCTTTGGGGTTTGAAAAGGACAATGTGGTGACTGTTCCGCTTTTCAGTGACAACATGAACACCATTTTTGGACAGATCGATCAGAATTTGCGCAGCAAAACCCTTGCATTTGAAGAAGAGTTGCTGAAAAATCCCGGTATCACAGCGGTCACGCAATCGCAGGGCGCGCCGGGGTTTGGCTCAGTGCGGCGCAATATCACCACCGACAGCATTCGGCGGGAAGACAACCTGTTCATGTCGGCGATGGCAGTGGACTACGACTTTTCGGAGTTGTACGGATTGCAAATCATTTCCGGGCGCGACTTCGACAAATCATTCGGCAC
Source organism: uncultured Bacteroidota bacterium (assembly GCA_937861115.1). Taxonomy (GTDB): domain Bacteria; phylum Bacteroidota; class Bacteroidia; order Chitinophagales; family Saprospiraceae; genus M3007. The sequence continues at coordinate 24,682 of CALMBD010000041.1, forward strand.
CGATCACATCAATGGCTACCTGGTGAATGAACAAGCCGTGAAAACGCTCGGCTGGCAGACCCCGGATAACGCCGTCGGCAAACGCATCGACATGGAAGGCCGCGACGGGCAGGTGGTGGGCGTATTCCGCGATTTCCATTTCACCTCCTTGCGCGGCGAAATACTGCCGCTGGCATTAATAGTGAACCCCAGCCAGTTCAGCACCTTTTCCATCCGCCTGAAAGGAGGCCGGTTGACAGAAAGTATGGCGTATATTGAAAAGACCTGGCAGCAGTTTTTTCCGGAAAAGGTATTCGAGCCGCAGTTTCTGAACGAGGGAATAGCCGCCTCTTATGAAGCCGAACAACGGCTCTCTGACCTGATCGGATATTTCGCGTTGCTCGCCATCCTGATTTCCTGCTTCGGATTGTTCGGCCTTACTACCTACACGGCATATCAAAAAACCAAGGAAATCGGTATCCGCAAAGTGCTCGGCGCTTCGGTGGGTTCGGTAATAGGGCTGCTCAGTACGGGCTATCTCAAATTGCTGGGCATCGCCTTTGTGCTGGCTTCACCCCTCGTGTTGTACGGCATGAATAAATGGCTGAGCGATTATCCGTACCATATATCGGTAGCATGGTGGATGCTTGCCGTAGCAGGCGCAACAGCAGTGGCCATTGCCTTTCTGACGGTAAGTTTTCAGAGTGTGAAAGCGGCGCTGGCCAACCCGGTTAAATCATTGCGAAGTGAATGATCATACGCAACGCAACCCCGTCCGCTCCCGCACATAGCCGTCCGAAAGCGTACAGGTTGAGGCGGTTTGTATTTTTATAAAATATTAATAATCAATAGATTGAAGTTTCGGCACGTCGTATGGAGCAGTATACCCGGGTCGGAATGTCCAACCTGCCCTTATCGCTATGATTCGAAAACACATCATCCTGACCCTGGCTTGCCTGTTTTCGGGCTTCTTGCTTCCGGCTCAATCCGGCGACAAAAGTGCCGAAACGATCATCCGGGAAAACAGCGCCGCTTTCTCCCTGAACCTGGTGGCCGGCGACATCGATGCCATCGTGGAAGCCTATACCGACGACGCCAAGATATTCCCCAACGGCAGCGATATCCTGCGGGGCAGCGAAGCCATTCGCCGGTACTGGACGCCAGGGTCGGACCGGAAAGGCAAAACGGTGTACCATCACATCACCCAGGAGGAAATATCGGTCACCGGCAGCGAGGCATACGATTGGGGTTATTACGAAGGCAGGACCCGAAACGAAGACGGCACGGAAACACCCTGGAAAGGCAAATACGTGATCGTCTGGAAGGAAACCGCGCCGGCCGAATGGAAAATATACCTCGATATCTGGAACCGTGTTCCGAACGAATAACAAAAACACCAGCTTATGTGGCAAAACTACCTCAGCATCGCCTGGCGCAACCTGAACCGCAATCGAATGTACGCGGTGATCAACGTCCTGGGACTGGGCATCGGCATCGCAGCCGTGGTATGGGGCTACCAGACCAACCGCTTCTGTTTCAGTTTTGATACTTTTCACCCCGACCGGGCACATATCTTCCGGGCACTGGCCTATCGCGAAGGCAGCGACGGCCCTAAAGGGCTTTGTCCCGGACCGATAGCGCAGGCCGCCAGGCAGGATTTTGCGAGTATCGGGGATTACGTGCGCCTGGACGGACGCGGCACAGACATCAAAACCGAAACCGGGGAGCCGTTTAACGAGAAGGTACATTTCACCGACCCCGCTTTTTTTGATTTTTTCAACTTCCCCCTCCTGTCGGGCAGCAACGACCTGCGCGATAAAAGCGCCGTGCTGATCACCGAAGAAATGGCGACCAAGTATTTCGGGAAAGAACCCGCGCTGGGCAAAACGCTGATCCTCTACACCGGAGAAAGGATCACGCTGCCGCTTACGGTAAAGGGCGTGCTGAAAGATCCGCCCGTCAATTCTTCCATCCAGTTCGACTTCCTCACGCATTTCGACAACCAGAAAGTCGGCGACACGGCCTTCGTGCGTTCCGACGACTGGAAGTGGTTTGTCGATGCCGTCTTTTTCAAGATTCCCAACCCGGCAGACGCTCCCCGGCTGGCCGGAGATATGGACAAATACCTCCCGCTTCAAAATGCGGCGCGGCCCGACCTGCGGCTGACCCGTTTTCGCCTGGAACCTCTCTCGAAGGCGGTCAACATGAGGATCGGCATGAACGGCCTGTACAACCGGCCCGACGATTCGGCAGCCTACGGCCCCCTGGTGCTGGCCATGCTCATCCTGCTCTCGGCCTGCCTCAATTTTGCCAATACCACCGTCGCGCGGTCCAACCGGCGGCTCCGGGAAATGGGCGTGCGCAAGGTGATGGGTGGCACGAGCGCCCAACTCCGGCGCCAGATGTTGCTGGAATGTTCCGCCATCGTACTGGCGGCTATTCTGGTTTCCGCCGTATTCAACCAATGGTGGTTGCCGACCTTCAGCAGTATGTTCTCGGGACTCACTGTAGAAGCCGACTATCTGCACGACCCCACGCTGCTGGCATTTCTGGTCCTTACATTTATCGGCACCACCCTGCTGGCGGGGGCATATCCGGCCTTCTATGTGAGCCGCTTCAACCCCTCGACCATTTTCAGCGGCACGGTAAAATTTGGCGGCACCAACCTGTTTTCACGCCTGCTGCTGGGCTTCCAGGTGGTGGTATCGCTGATGACCGTCATTTGCGGGGTCGCCTTTTCCCAGAATGCAACGTTCCAGCGCAACTACAACTACGGCTACGACCGGTCGAACGTGATGGGTGTTTACATCACCGACCAAAGTCTGTATGCGCCCTATCTGGAAGCGGTGCGGCAACTGCCCGGCGTGGAGGCGATCGCCGGTTCGCGGCACCATGTCGGCTTCGGCTACCGCATGATGACGGCGGAGGTACGGGGTGAAAAACGCGAGACCAATTTTCTGGAAATCGGCGACAACTACCTGAACACGATGGGCCTGCAGGTCGTGGCGGGAAGACCCTTCGATGTACAAATGCCCTCGGATTATGAAAATGCCCTGCTGGTCACCCAAAAATTTGCGTCGCAGTACGGCTGGACGGCAGAAGAGGCGCCGGGGAAACAGGTGCATATCGATACCCTTAATTTTACGATCATCGGTACCCTGCGCGATTTCCATTCCGACAACCTGTTCGAGGAACTCGATCCGGTGGCCATGCGGCTGGTGCGTCCGGAAAGATGCGCCAATGTGATCATCCGGGCCAAACCCGGCGAGTTGAACAGTACATACGACAGGGCCAAGGCCGAATGGGCCAGGTTGTACCCGCTCAAGCCCTTCGGCGGTTTTTACCAGGATGAAGTGGCGGCGGAAGCGTACAAGGTAACCAGCAGCATCGCCAGTATCTTTTCCTGGTTTTCGCTGGTGGCCATCCTGCTGACGGCGACGGGTCTGTTTGCGCTCGTTTCATTAACGGTGCTGAAAAAAATGAAAGAAATTGCCCTGCGCAAAATTGTCGGCGCAAGGCCCATGCAGATCATGGCGCTGGTCAACAAGGGCTATGTATGGATTTTCACCGTTGCCGCGCTGATCGGCTGCTACGGCGGCTGGTCGCTGACCAAACTGCTGATGGACCTGATCTTCAAGATAAACGTCGGGGTAAGGGCAGAGGCCCTGCTCACCGGCGTCGCATCCCTCTTCCTGATCTCTTCACTGACGGTGGGTTTCAAAGTCTGGCAGGCGGTTCGGACGAATCCGGCGGAGGTGTTGCGCAGTGAATAATTTTTTGGGAGGTTGCGGGTTGCGGGGGTTACGGGTTAAGGAGGTTGCGGGTTGCGCGGGTTGCGGGTTGCGGAGGTTGCGGGTTGTCTCAGCCACCGTGGATTTGCTGTAAGTCAACGTGGGTCTGTCATGTTGTAATGGTTAACTTGAGTTGTCATAAGTTATCGTGAGTTTGTCATGTTGTAAACAACCGTCCGACCTAAATGCGGGCAACGCCGCAAACTACCCCTTGTAGAGTGGACGGGTGTTTACAACATGACAAGGGAACATCGAAACGTTGCGTGGACGCGGATGGCACCTGCATCGATAACCGTTCATAAAGGTATCGTGAGATCATCAAAGGCA
>CALMBD010000042.1 GCA_937861115.1 uncultured Bacteroidota bacterium
TGAACAGGGCCAATTTAAAACGCTTTAACCTGCAGGGAGGGGGCCTTTTTGCGAGTCTGAACTACTTTTCCACTAACACCCCGCTCTACCCTTCTTCGGAAAACTGACAAATGATTTCCCGTCAAACCTGGCAATTCCATCCGAGGTGCCGAACCAGAGATTTCCTTCTTCGTCCTCCATGATGCTTTGGATATAGTTACTGGGAAGACCATCAGCAACGGTAAAACTGGTAAAGGATGTTCCGTTATACCGGCATACGCCGCCGCCTGCAGTGGCGAACCAAAGATTTCCCGTGTTGTCTTCAAAAACAGTCCAGACAAAATTGCTGTTCAGACCGTCTTTTTCTGTGAAAGTGGTGAAGGACTTGCCGTCGTAACGGCTCACGCCGCCGAACTGGGTGGCGAACCAGAGGTTGCCGGTATTGTCTTCAAAAACAGAAAGTACAAAGTTATTACAGAGACCGTCTTTTTCCGTAAAGGCAATAAAGGATTTCCCGTCATAGCGGTATACGCCGCCGCCATTCGAGGCGAACCAGAGGTTGCCGGACTTGTCCTGAAATATGCTGTTCACCAATTTGGGGGCCGGGTAAACGCTTGGAAAACCTGAAATATCCGCAGCAGGAATGGGCAAAACGGAAAATTTCTTCCCGTCGTAGTGGCAAACGCCGTTATCCGTACCGAACCAGATATCTCCGGCATTGTCCTCCAGAATGCTCCATACTTCATCGCTACCCAGGCCCTCGGCTACGGTGTATTGATTAAAAGACTTTCCATCGTAGCGAAACGCACCTGCATTGGTAGCAAACCAAAGGTTGCCGGACTTGTCGGTGGCTATATCTCTCACAATATCGGCCTCGAACCCGGTAAAGTAACTCATGGATTTACCGTCGTACCGACCGATACCCCTGCCATAGGTGGCAAACCAAAGATGTCCGGCTTTATCCCGGAATATCCGGCGCACGTACCCGCTTATCTGCAAGGAGGTATCGACACCGGGCGGATAAATTTCCGGCAGCCGGGGCATAATATTGATGTTGCCTGTTCCCGCTTGTGTCACATTTGCCCCGTCCTGGCTGATGCCCGCATGAAGCCCGATGAATAAAAACATCAGGGAAAATATGTGCCTGGTAATGCAGTGCTTTTTCATGGATCGTAAATTGTTTTGTTTTTTACCCGGTGTGAATACCTGACAAATGTATCCTGTTTGCCCGGACAGACACAAAAACGCGTGTAAAAGCATGTAACGGAATTGTAAAACACGTGGCGATTGCATGCTCAGCCTGGTTTTTCATTGAATATCGGTGGTTTAGTGGTGGCACATGGGTAACGCCTGCCGGTTTTTTGCAGAAAACCGGCAGGCGTTACCCATGTGCCACCACTATGCAAAGCGGTTTACGATACGCTTAATTGGAACGAACAAGACGGAAGCCGATATCGATTTCCTTGAAATCCGTCAGTTGTTTGAAGCGGGTATAGAGCCGGCACAGTTCCGGATCGTGCATCCAGCTGCCACCACGAAATACGCGCTCTTCGCCCCTTGGCGTATCGATCCAGGCCGAGCCGTCTGCCGGGGCTCCCAAATAGCCCACGTGCCAGTCGTCTTCAACCCACTCCCAAAGGTTTCCGTTCATGTCGTACAGGCCATATCCGTTCGGCATCCTGGTAGCGACAGGTCGCGATTTGTCGCCGGCATTAGCGGCGTACCAACCGACAAGGTCCAAACTATCCGACCCGGAATATTTAAACATTTCCCCTCCGTACGCCGCATATTCCCATTCGGCTTCCGAGGGCAACCGATAAGTTTGTCCTGTTTTCCGGTAAAGCGCCGGGATAAACTGGTTGACAATCATATCCCAGGAAACATTTTCAACCGGACAATCCGGCATACAAACATTGTCGCTTGGATTGTCGCCCATTACTGCAAACCATTGTCCCTGGGTAATTTCGGTTCGGCCTATAATAAAGGCGTTCACCGTATTCTGATGCAGAGGGCCTTCATCGTCGTAACACATTTCTTCGTCTGTAGTGTCCTGATCCTCCGTGCATCCCATCATAAAGGTGCCGCCGGGAATAGATACCCAATAACCCTCAAATGGGTTGGGAAGGACTCTCAGAACCAGGGTCTTGGTGATTTGGCAGCTGCCGAATCCCACTGTCAGTTGCACCGTCGCATTGCCGGGCGTATTAAAAATATGGACCGGAGGCGAGAAATCTGTTGAAGTGGTACCGTCGCCAAAATCCCACAAATAGGTAAAGTTGCCGGTAGAACGATTGGTAAACTGCACATGTGCCCCCCGGAAAATTTCCGTATCCGTATTGATGGTGAAGTCGACGCCGAGAAATGAACAACGCTCCGGGCCATAGACCGTGCCCATACCGGTAGTTACATACGGACGCAGGTAGAATATTTTTCCCGTGTCCAGGCCGCTGATTTCGGCTAGAAACGTATCGGCAGTCAACCTGCCCAATTCAAGTTTGTCATTCTGGAGGGTGGGCGCAGGCGCCTCGCTCCATACCCACCCGTGTTGCAGAATGTTTAAATTTCCGTTGCCGCTCAGCCAGACTTTTGCCTGGAAAATGTTATTGGAATCCGGGGTGATCTCTGTGGAGAGAAATTCGGGGTTGATTACGTTATTGGTATCGGTGGGGATATCGGGTTCCTTCTCCAGTATGCAGGAGTATATGCCCAATGTGATGGCGCACAGGAACGATAGCAGGAGTGGGTAAAAGTGTTTCATGGTATTTGAAATTTATGGGCAGGAGCACATGGCCTGCCGGTTAATAGGAACGTGCGAGTCTGAAGCCGAATGAGGAGTTCTTGGTGGTTGGATCACTGGAAGCGCGATTGGCAGTACGGCAATTGGTGGGGTCTGCTGTCCATGCGCCGCCGCGCCTGACGCGGTTGGAAGTCTGCGACATGTCGATCCAGGCCGAGCCGTCGGTCGGGGCGCCGTCATAAGTGTTGTGATAGACATCCTCCACCCATTCCCACACATTTCCGCTCATATCGTACAAGCCGAATGCGTTCTTTTTTTTCAAACTGACCTGGTGGGTTGAATCGCCGGAGTTGTCCATGCTCCAGCCGACCGAATCACGGTCTGTACTTCCGGAATATTTGAGCGATTGGTTCCCGCGGGCCGCATATTCCCATTCGGCTTCTGAAGGAAGACGGTAAAGCGGCGCCCCGGCAGGAAGCGTCTGGTTCAGTTTATCAATAAAGGCCTTCGCCTCAAGCCAGGAAACCTGTTCCACCGGATAATCCGGTTTGTTCTGGTGAAAAAAACTCGGGTTGTTGTTGCTGCCCATGATAAACTGCCATTGTCGCTGTGTTATCTCGGTTTTGCCCATCATGAACCCGGCAACCATAACCTCGCGAACGACCAGTTCGTCGCTGTCGCATCCGGTTTCGGTCTGCTGTTCCGGCGTACACCCCATCATAAAGACGCCGCCCGGAATGTCGACCATATAGCCATCAAAAGGATCGGAAAGAACCGTTATCGTCAGGGTTTTCGAAACCTGGCAGCCGTTATTTTCCGCTGTCAGTCGAACCGTTTTTGTACCCGTACCGGTATAGGTGTGTTCCGGAGAAACCTCGGTAGACGTTTTGCCGTCGCCGAAATCCCACGAATAGGTACTGTTGCCCGGGGTCTCGTTCATGAACTGCACTTCCACTCCGAGATAAGCGACCGTTCCGGTATTGGCGGTGAAACTGACACCCGAAATAGTACAGTGTGCCGGGCCATAGGTCGTGCCCATGCCGGTAGTTACGAAAGGGCGCAGGTGGTATCCTCTCCCGGGTTCCAGACCGGTAATTTCGGTAGAAAACGACTGAGCAGTCAGTTCTCCCAAATCAAGGGTGTTATCCTGGAGGGTTGGGTCCATCCTTTCGCCCCACACCCAGCCGTGGTGGAGAATGTTCAGATTCCCGAGGGAACTGAGTTGTGTCGTAGTCTGAATTTTGCCGGAAACAAGTACGAGTTCGGAGGAGAGGAAACCCACAGGATCTATGTTATTGACACCCTCGGGTATGGGAGGCTCCTTTTCAATGGTGCACCCTGAAAAAACCAATGCCGTGGCGCAAAGGAGGAAAAGCGGCAGAATGGAGAAGTTTTTCATTGGCATCAAGGTTTTTTGTTTTTAGCAAATGCCCATCCAAGCCCACCGGTGATCTGGACTGATTTATACTGGATGCTACTGCCTCCCAATTCGAGTAGCAAGCGGCCGACCCGCACCACAACACCTGCATCGGTTGTGATGCCTTTGCGGTTGATACTTTCGTTGAGCGCCCAGCCGGTGCCGACCGGTGATTTGTCGAGGTCGTATGCCTGGTATTTCCAAAAAAGTTGCTCCGCGCCATAGCCCATTCCAATATATACGTAAGCATTCCGGGCGACCCGGATCGTCGGGCCGGCGGTGAATGCGTAACCGGCCAGGCGTTTTTCACTGCCGATCTGATATACCCCTGAACTCGGGTAATCTATTGCTCCGGCATCCGAGACGGTGTACGTATAGGAAACCGGAAACTTGCCCATTCGGAAGCCTGCATAAAAACCGACTTTGCCCAGGTGCATGTATTGGAGCCCGAAAGGCGCGCTGTTGCTGCCATGAAGCAGCAGGCCACGGAAACGCGGCGCTTCGGCAGCCCGAACTTCCGAAGCTGTAATTTTAACCTGAATACCTTCGAGGCTACTGATACCGTCCTTGAAGGGGTCCCAGGTTATCACTTTGTTTTTGCCGCCACGGTTTACCCATCCGAAATCGCCCGTCAGGCTTTGCATGGGCTGGAGCGCCGCCCCGTTCGATTCGATATAAGGCGTAATTTTTATTTCCTTTTTGTAACTCAGTCCTTTCAGGTCATACTGGATAACCATAAGTTGAGAAGACTGGTCAAAAGTCGTACGGACGTTTTCTACTGTTTGAGCAGTCGCAGGCAGGTAAAGGAGGAGACACAAAAAACCGGGCAAAAGCCATCTCAGGTGTTGCGTTGAAGTAAAGGAATGCATGGATTTGATTTTTTATGAAAAAATGGTGGTTTACTAATTGCCACAAAGCAGTCCGTTATGGATAATTCCTCGCCAACCGAAAGCCGATGCTGACTTTTCGTGAATTCGGGTTGCCAAAAAAGCGGTTCCCGACCAAACAGTCCTTCGGCGAACTCAGCCAGTAACCGCCTCGCAATACCCTGTCGGTCCCTGTCGCAGGGCCTTGCGGGGCAGTTCTTTCTTTGTTGCTGGTGCAATAGTCCTTATCATACCAGTCCCAGCACCATTCCCATACGTTGCCCGTCATGTCGTACAAACCAAAATCATTGGGCAGGTAGGACCCCGTTGGGGCCGTATAGAGAAAGCCATCCGAATAACCGGTGAAAATATCCAGGTTCGGGATTTTGGTTTTGGTTGCTTCGTCGGCCACATTACCGCCATTTTGAGCCTTTGGCAGATCATTGCCCCAGCTATACCGGGTGTGCTTCCCGCCATTACCGGCAGCAAATTCCCACTCGGTTTCAGTTGGCAGGCGGTAACCGTTGGCCGACCAGTTACAGGTGACGGCTTCATTTCTGGCGCCAGGGCTGAGACTGGCAGCATTGGCCCCCTTGTCAATTGAATAGACTTCCTGCAGACCGTCCCGTTTGCTGCACCAGTTGCAGTATTCTACTGCGTCGTACCAGTCGATGTTGATTACAGGGCGCCGTCCGCGCCCCCAGTCATTGTCGGGCGGCATGGGACGGTTCGTTGCAACGCAAAAGAGGTCGTATTCGAAGAAGGTCAGTTCCTTTGTTGCCAGCCGGAATGATTTTACCGTAACCTCACATCCGCCATGTGCGTCGCCGGCACGGATACTGCCCGAGGGAATTTGCCTGAAATCCGGTGAAATATAACGGGCAGTTAAAATACTGTCCCGATGCGGGTCTATTTGTCGTCGGGCCTGGCGAAGTACCTGTGCCTGTTCTGCGGGTACCCTTCCGGCAAGTTTCAGGAGGAAAGCGCGCGCAGAATCGTTGTTACGAAGTCGGGCAACGGAATCCAGCAACGCTGCCGCCCGATTCAGTTGGCCTGTTTCGGTATAACAAAAAGCGATTTCAAACCGTATGCCAGCCACCGTATCCTGAGAAACCGAGAGGTTTTCCATGGCATTTATTTTTTCCAGGGCAGCCTCGAAATTGCTGTTCATGATATCCAGCCGGGCGTTTTCAATAAGGATGCGCTGTAGTGCTCGATTGGCGGCTGCCACAGAATCCGGCTGGACATTCAATTCGCCTGCGCTTTTGATTTTTATGGAGGCCATTTGATATGCCTTTTGCAGCAGGTCTTCCTTCGCATGACTCAGGAGGGAGCGGCTCAGATTCAGGTAAGCCAGGTCGACGGCATCCGGCAAGGCGCCGAGGGTTTTAGCTGCTTTGGCTTTATCAACTGCTACGTCAAAATTTAATTCCTGTTGGTTTCGCTCTACTTCCGCCAAAAGGAGGCGCACTTCGCACGCTGCATTTGCCTTTCCCAGATTTTCCAGCACGACGTTCAGGCTGTCTACATATACTTCCGCCTTGCGGAGTGCGATTTGTGTTTCATTTTGCGACTCACGCACTTTTTGTGCGCTTTCTTCCAGCCTTTTCGCATAGTTTTCAGCCTCGATCCGCTGATCGTCAATGGCTTTGAAGATATTGCTCTGCAGGGCCTGCCGCTCCTGCAACAGCGCATTTTTGTAATCGCAAGTCTCGGTATCCTGCAATTTTTTGAGCGCCTGTTTGAGGTTGTTGCTGCTGTAGGCCGTTTTGGCCTGATGCAATATTGAAAGGCAATCTTGCGCATTCACTGTACCGACAAGTGTCCAGCAAAGCAAAAAGAGGTGGATGTGTATTTTCTTCATTTGGTATGTATGTGGTTTAATGTTCCAGTCTTTTGAGTTCGTTCAGTTTGTTTTGGAGGGCAGGGTTGTCGGGGTAGTTTTCCAATGTTGTTTTTGCTTTTTCCAAAAAAGCACGATAGTTGTCGAGGTAGCCTTCGGTACGCTGTTTCTCTGCGCGTTCGAGCATATCCTTGATGTCCAATAACACTTTGTCGGCCTCGGTCTGTTGAAGTTTCTCCAATAATTGCCGGGCATTGTCGCGCTCCTGCAACGCTTCAATTTGGTTGCGTTTGGCGGCCTGTCGTTGCTGCATAGCCCAAACCCCCAGACCCGCCGCCACCAAAAACATCACGAAGGCAGCCATGCTCAGCAAGTTGGCCCGCTGTCGTCGTCGTCGTTCCAGTACGGCCAGGCGCTCCGCTTCTGCCTCCCGCCGTTTTGCTTCCTCCAGCTCTTCTTTCGCCCACCGCTCCTTTTTCATTTTGAGCATAGGCGTCACCAGGGTGTCGTGTGAAATTTCCAGGCTTTCCCCGCCCACCGAGTTCGGCTCTTTGCGGACCAGGTAGGTGTTCTCCAGTGCGCGCAACAGCGCATCATCTACGGCAAACTGGCTTTTGAGAAACTGACTGTCCACACTCATCCGTCTCCCTTCTCCGCTATGCGGGTCCTCGGCCAGCAGGCCTTCCTCCAGAACACGTTGTGCAGGGCGTTGCTGGGACACTTCGAGCCGATCGAGTTGGCGGCGATAATAGGTCTCGTAGAGATTGCTCATGTCCGGCAAGTCGCGTGCATCCACTATGGGCATTTCGCTTTTGGGTCCTCCGGAGATGGCGCCATTTTCCACCTGACTTTCAATGTACTGGCAAAGGATTTGAAGCTGGAAGGCCTCTACGCCTTTGGTCTGGCCGGAAGACAGCTCCGTTAGTATTTTTTGCAGCGCTGCTTCGGTGAACTCGAATGGCGGTGTAGAGAAATTAGCCCCGGCTCCGGAAGGGATCGGAGGTCCGGCGTCTTCTGCATGCGCATGTGTGTCCGGAGCCGGGTGTGTAAGGGCAGCCGGCCTTACAATGGCCTCCCGTGCCTGGGCCGGGGTAAGCGAACGCAGTTCGTAACGTTTGTGCAGGATGGCCGGCAGGGCATCGGTCATGGAGTCCAGCAGACTGATACGGTCGGCGCGGATGGCAAAAACCGCTTTTACGTTCATGGGCTGGGCGAGTTGGCGTTTAGCCTCGGGCGTCAGTTCCGGGAATCGCTTGCGGAGATGTTGCGGGATGTCTGAATAGAGCAGCTCTGCCAGTTCGCGTTTGAACAAATCCTGTTCTGCTGCCGGGTACGAAAAAAACTCTTCGAACTGATCGAACACTACTACGAACCGCCCACCGGGGCTTGCCGACTGCCGCCGTTTAACATGGTACCACAGGGGGCGTTCGGCTGCATCGGGGTACAAGGTGGAAAGAAAATCGCCATCCGGTTCCACACCGGTATCGGGTAGTTTTTCCTGAAGTTTGGCCAGCGTTGTTTTGAGGGGTGAGCGGGTTTTGTCTTTTGCGTAGGAACCCAGTCGTACTTCCACAACGATGGCGCGGCGTTCTTCCTCCTCTTCCTCCTGAAACAAGGGCAGCACCCCGGCATTGAGCAACGAACTTTTGCCGTATCCCGATTTGCCAAACAGGACGACCAGTTTTTCCGATAAAATCAGGTTGAACAACCCTTCAATGTCCTCGTCCCTGCCGAAGAAAATCGTGCGATTTGTCGCCTCGAAGGGCTTTACGCCCATGTAGCGATAGGTTTTCTCGCTCATTGTTGGGACAGTTTTGGCGTAAGGTCAAGGATACCTTTTCGCACCCGGGCAATTTTGATATCCAGGTTCTCCTGAGATGTCTCCCTGTTGCGACTTTCGGTCAGCCAGGCGTAGTAATTTGATTTGTATATCGTTACTTCATCACGGTCGGAAGCGGGCAGGTCGGCGGAATATTCTTCGAGCCGTTCGAGCGCCCCCTCGATATTGTTGAACTGTACCAGGCGGCGCACCAAAGCCGCGCGATCGGAAATGGGATTGAAGAGGGGGCGTATTTTTTTGAAGGCGGCGTATTCCGTGTGGAGCTCATGCAAAAACTGGTAGTCGCCGCCGTAAATGGTCAGGTTGAACTGTTGCTGGAAGAAGTCCTTCGCATCCTCGTCATTGACGACGGTTTTGGTTGCGTAGTTTTTATTGACATTGGAGAAACGATCCCGGTTTTTGTTCAGGTACCGCAACAACAGTTGGGTGTACCATTTATCGAACTGAAAACCGATAAAAATATACGTTGTGGCGTTGACCAACATATCGTTGACGGCCTTAGGCACTCCAAAATCCCCCAACAGGTTCTTGAGCAATTCGAACATATCATCGAAGTCGAGCACCAGCGACTGATAGTCCTCGATGCTTCCACAGAGGTTGTAGATCAGGGGCGAGGCTGCAGACGGCTTGGTAATATTCCCGGGCGTGGCCTTGTCTTTGGTGGAAAAATAGTCAAACTGGAAATTCAACTGCCGTTTGCTAAAAAATTGCGGCAAGGCAAGGTCAGGGTTGACCGAAATGACCAGTGGAAATGGCAATTCGGCTATGGGAATAAATATCTCTTCATCGGTAGGCAGACCCTTGTAAAACGCTTCGGCTTCGGTCTGTGCATCCATTTTTGACACGGCTGTGTCAAACAAAAAAAGTCCGTCTCGGGCAAAAAAGTGTGTCGCATCATCCGCAAGTTGCTCCACGAGGTGTGCATGAAAATCTGCCGCTACAGACACTCCAGTATGCGGAATAAAGTCGGGGCCGATGAGCAGTACAGCGCGCTCCTTTTCGAGATCATTGAGAATGGGTTTCCAGTTCAGGGTGGGCATGGCGGGCATCCGTTTCATTTGAGTGATGGGGAGGGGGATTATGTGTTACGAAGGCAAATATTATGTATAATTCAATGCAATCACCAAATTATTCAAAAAATTTTGAAAAAAAAGCACAGGCCCTATTATTGTATGGGTGTTTCCAGGTTTTACACAATCGGGGTTGTATAAGAAAGATGCAGTTATGAATATCCATTATTCGCCTGTTAAGCGGGCGGGATAATACGTTATCAATTTCCAGGCGTCTCAGGGCCAAACGAATTTTCGGACGGCCGTTTCCCTGCCCGCCGCAAGCCTGATAAAATATACTCCGGGCGGGGTTCCCGATCCGCTGGCTGAAAGATTGCTCCAGGAAACCTGATGCTCACCCTGCGGCTGTTTTCCGGCAACAATTGCGGACATATTTTGCCCGGAAATATTAAAAATCTCGAACCGTACATCGGCGGAGGTTTTCAGGAAATACCGGACCAGCAAGGTCCCGTTCGTACCGTCCGGTGAAACGGAAACAATACCCGAGACTTCGGGCCGGGCCGTCTCCTGTGTTCCGGAAAGTGGTGAAAAGTCAACGGCGAGGCTTCGGGTATACACTTCATCGCCCGTCAGCATGCCGTTGTTATTGGTAGCATTGACGGATGCGTAAAAAGTCACGACGCCAACATCTGCGGAAGGTGCTTTCCAGGCAATTTTCCATTCGGTTTGCATGTTGCCGGCAGCCTGGTGGGTGACGTATTTCCGGCTGGGCAGCCCGATCCCGGGGATAATTTTCATTTTGTCGGGGTCCAGGAGTATCCATTCGCCGGTATTTTGGTTGTTCTCGTTCAGCGCCAGAATTTCGAAGCCGTTGCGCAGGCTTTGCTGGTTCGCAATGGTTACGGTGAGTTCGTAGGTGCTATCGGCGACATATTTCAAGTCATTGCCGCTGAATGCAATGGACATTTGTGCAGTACCCACGTTGACCGGAACATTGTGACAAGGCGCCCTGCCGCAGGTTAACTCTCCCGGCGCCCCCGTGTTTTCCGGGAATGCACCATCGAGATTGGACAGTAAAAGAATGCTCCCTGCAGAGAGCGCCATAAGTGGAAGGATTTTTTTCATGATACGTATGAGGGTTTAGCCGTGTTGTGTTAAGAACCAAGCCTAGGAAGATGTAATAATGGACTAACCCGCCTACATTGCGTTTGTTCTTTCTTGCTAAGTTCCGATTATTTTGAAACAGTCCTTCACCACAGCATTAGGAAGCCATGCGCCCGACACCACCAAATTTTTTTTCGATTTTTTTAAAAAACAAAATACATTTGCCTTGCCCCTCCCCTGTTAAGTTCACCAAATGATTCGAGGCTACGCTCCCCCGCCAAGTGGCTTTGATTACGATCACATCTTGTGAAAAACATCCTTCTTGCCTTAGACCTTCAACCTGCCGACAGATTGTTACTGGACCAGGCTGCCTTGCTGGCAGAGGCCTTCCATGCAAAACTCTGGCTGGTACACGTCGCTGCCCCCGACCCTGAATTTGTGGGTTTTGAGACCGGCCCGGTCTATATCCGGGAGTCGCGCGCCAAAGAACTCCGCGAGGAACACCACCAACTGCAACAGATTCTGGAAGACCTGCGCGACCGGTCGATAGAGGCGGAAGCGCTCCTGATACAGGGCCCTACCGTCGATATGCTTGAAAGAGAAGTGGAAAAACTTCAGATTGACCTGCTCGTCGTGGGCAGCCATCGGCACGGCTTCTTCTATGAGACGTTCGTCGGACACACTTCTTCCAGACTGATCAAAAATCTTCCCATCCCAGTACTGATCGTACCCTTGCCAAATGAATCATAACATCAATCTCAGGTCCTTTCTGATCGCCTTAGGCATTGCACTATGCTTGCTTGCCGTATACGAATGGTATTTCAGGAGCGTCGAGCACTGGGCCCCCGGATACGACAACAACGCCGAACTATGGGCACTTTGGCGCGGGAAAGTAGAGACCCTTTCTTCCGACGATGTAGTCATTCTGGGTTCGTCCAGAGGGCACTTCGACATCAATATTCATCTTTGGGATTCCATTACCGGTCACCGGCCGGTAATGCTGGCCATTCCGGGCGGATCGCCTTATTACACGTTTGAAGACATCGTCGAACGCTCGACCTTCAGGGGACTGATTGTGCTGAGCACAGCCCCCGGCCTGTTCTACACCCTTGGCACCAGCGGTGGAGCGCTATGGGTAAAATCCGATATGGTTGACTATTATTACAAACAGACATACGCCCAGAAATTCAGTTATTGGGTATACCAGTGGATCGACCCCTGGTTTGCCTACACCGATCCGGACATCAACCTGCGGTCGCTGATCAACCGACTGCCGTTTCCCAACCGCGACTCGGTGGAAAATGGAGTCGTATGGCCGCCCATGGTGCGAATGGACAGGTACCGCGGCATACGCATGATTCCTGAAATGGAAACGGATACGGCCCTGCAAGGCCGGCAAACAAGGATATGGGACCGGCCGGAATGGAAAAACGAATTTGCCGATAGCGCGGATGTGATCATCAACCATTACGTCAGTCTGGCAAAAAAACTCCAGGCAAAAGGCGGAAGAGTGGCCTTTATCAGGCCGCCCGTGACCGGCCAATACCTGAAACACGAACCTGAAATGTACCCCAGGGCGCAGTATTGGGACCGAATGTTACGGGAGTCCGGATGCAAAGGCTATCACTTTCAGGATTATCCGGAAACCCGCGACATGGTCCCGCCGGAATGGTCGCACCTGAACCGCAGAGATGCCGATATATACACCAGAACGATCATCGCACTGCTTCAAAAGGATCAGATCATAACAACCAAATGATATGCTGTTTAACACCATCGGCTTTTTTGCTTTCCTGATCGTTGTACTGGTACTGTATTACCTTGCTCCGCTCACGTGGAAGGCCAAGAAAATCATGTTACTGGCCGCTAGTTATCTTTTCTACGGCCTGTGGAATCCGCCGCTCATCGCGCTGCTCGTGATATCGACCCTGGTCGACTGGACCGCGGGAAATCAACTGGCCAAAACCGAAGACCATGCAAAAAGAAGGTATTGGCTGCTGCTGAGTATTATTGTCAACCTGGGTTTCCTGGGCTTTTTTAAATACGGCAATTTCATGCTGGAGAACTTTCAGCAACTGGTGGCGCTGTTTGGTGTCGAATACACACCGCCGAAATGGGATATCCTGTTGCCTATGGGTATTTCGTTTTACACCTTCCAGACGATGTCGTACACCATCGACCTGTATTTTAAAAGGATACAGCCGGCACGCACTTTTCTGGATTTCGCCTTATATGTGACGTTCTTTCCGCAACTGGTTGCCGGCCCGATTGTGCGGTCCGATGAACTGGTGCCGCAATTCTACGAACCGAAAAGGGCTTCACAACAACAGTTTTTTACCGGATTGCTACTCCTGACGATCGGACTCTTTCAGAAAACCGTGTTTGCCGATTCCCTGCTCAGCCCGGTATCCGACAGTGTATTCGGATCAAAGGATCTGCTGCTTCCGCTGGATGCCTGGACCGGTGTGCTGGCCTTTTCGGGACAAATATTTTTTGATTTTGCCGGGTATTCCCTCTGCGCCATCGGTATAGCGAACATGCTGGGCTTTACGCTTTCTGACAACTTCCGGTATCCGTACGGCAGCGTCGGGTTTTCCGATCTCTGGCGCAGGTGGCATATATCGCTGTCCAGTTGGCTGCGCGATTATTTGTATATCCCCCTGGGCGGCAACCGGTTTGGCGTGAGCAGGACGTATGTGAACCTCATGCTTACCATGCTGCTGGGTGGCCTGTGGCACGGCGCAGCGTGGACTTTTGTTGCGTGGGGCTTTCTGCACGGCCTTTACCTGGCGCTGGAGCGCTTCTTTAAAAATTATGTAAGCATCAAAACCGACAGCCAGACGGTCCAACTCCTGTTGGCGTTTCTTACGTTCAACTGTGTCAATATCACGTGGGTGTTTTTCCGGGCAAAAGATTTCGGATCTGCCCTCCGGTTGCTCGGGTCCATGTTTTTCCTGCATGGCGACAAGCCGGTGCTCACCACCAACCACCTGGTGCTGGCATTGCTGTTGATGACGATGGTTTTCCTGGGGCATTTTTTCATGCGAAGGTATGCCCTGGTCGACGTGTTGCAACGCACGCCCGGCTGGCTGCTCGTTGCAGGATGGGGAATCATGATCTTTGCACTGATGGTCGTACAGACTACCGGGCAGCAGTTTATTTATTTTCAGTTCTGAAAGCGGGAAATATCCCGGAGCGTTCCGTGGCGGCCCTTGAAGTCGTCAGTTGGGCTTACCGTATATTTAGTCGGTCAAGGCTGTTGCCTACTGCAAATTCCCGCATCCCGGCATTGAGTTGTTCGAATTCATCCGGCCCGGCACTTTTTACGAATTTGCCATCTTTCAACAGGTGAATTACGTCACAGTTGTCGCTGAGGGTCGAGAAGATATGCGACGAGATAAGCACCGTTTTGCCGCAAGACTTCAGTTTTCGGATAATTTCCGTGATAATGATATTGCTGTGGATATCAACGCCATTAAAGGGTTCGTCAAGGATAAAAACTTCATTATGCTGCAAGAGAATACCCAGCAATGCCAGTTTTTTCTTCATTCCGGTTGAATATGTCTCGGCATATTGCGCCAACGGCAGATCAAAAATATTTTGCCGCTCAAAATCATCGTCGTTGATATCTCTTGCAATGCAAAGCAGTTTCAGGTATTCCCAACCGGTAATTCTTGACATAAAATCAGGGTTGGTCTGCAGGAAGCCCAATTCGTTTTTCAGGTTGGGAAGATCGGACAATATCGCCCCCTCGTGGTTTTCAAGTCCTGCAATACACCTGAAAAAGGTAGATTTTCCGGAACCGTTTTCACCTATGATGCCATACACCCCTCCCTTCGGAAATTCAAGATTGATATCCTTTAAAACCTGCTTATTGCCGTAGGATTTTGACAAGCCCTTGATTGAGATCATTCCAGAATAGGGTTTAAACGCTTTTGGGCCTGAACAAAAAAGATCGGTATGACGATCAGCAAGGCTGGCGGGAACCACAGGCACAGGGAATACAGCACCGCCTGCGGTATGTTCATTTCATACGGAAATGCCGAATACTTCGCCAGCACCATCGAGATAAGGAAGATATAACCTGCCATCTGAACCCCGGTAATGATTGGGATGTTTTCCGGAAAAACCATGCAGAGCATGACGAGTACCGGTATCGTTAATATTGAAGAGCAAATCAATGCCGTGGATATTTTCTTTCGCAGGAACCCTTTTGCGTTTGCCGAGTATATCCAGACGAAATAGGCGCGCTCCGGTTTGAAATAATAGGACAAGGTGATGAAAAAAAGCAGGGCTAATGAAAAGACGCCCAGGTTGAAGTTCTCGACTTGTATCGATTTCAAGGTCAGAAAACAGGCCGCCAGTATTAGCCAGAAAGCCTTTCGGGTGCCCGCGATAAATTCAAACGGGAACTTCCGGAAGGGCGTAGGTATGGTAAAACGCCACAGTTGCCTGGTGTTGATGGCGGCTAAGGGTATTGAGATCAGAAATAGCCCAGTGGCCATCAGGTATGTTCTTTCGTAAACCAGGTACAGGATAAATGGCAGGGCCGTGATTATGTTTTCCTGTACCCTGATAAGATAGTAGTCTTTGCGCTTGAAAATTGATCTCAGCAGGTCATTGCGGTTTGCATCGCCCAGTTTAAGTATTACAAAAAAGCCGAGGAGGGCGTATATCCAATCGGCGGCGGCAGTCCTGCTGAACAGGTAGGCAGATATGGCCACAAAAGCAACTCCCGCCAGCAATATTCCCGGGAACGGGTGAATGCCTGCTTCAGTCAATTTCCTTTCTATCCTTCTGAATTGCAGAACGAAGTAGTTTTTCATGTTCATGTAGCACTTGGGGCTACCTGTTTTGAGGAGGCCAGCGGCAAAATTATCATCCGATGCAAAGGACGCAGGCTTTTCATCGCCTTTTTCGACAAAGTCAGCAAAATCGGGCACGGGAGCGTTCCGTATGGAAGAACCATAACGCCCCTACCCTATTCATACACGAATAAAGCGCCCGATTCGCACTGTTGCCTGATGCCGTGCAGCGCTTTTTTCATCATGCCTTTCCATTGCAGTCGGCAGAAAAGCATCGTGAAGGGATGGTACATGATGTTTTTGGAATAGAAGGTGTAGGCATAATAAACATCTGTAACATTAGCCTTCCGTGCTGTGACCTTCCATTCGCCGACAGCCCTACCTGCAAAGAACATCAGGGGAATATTAAAGTCGTAAATCGTCCATTTCCAGGACACATTTTCGTTGCGTTCGAGTATCTCGTCCTTAAACAGCCTTCCCTTTGGCAACCACAGGTTTCCGTTAGTCACCGGATACCGGATACCATTTACCTGTCCCCAACTGCCATCCTCCTCAAATCCGGTAACGGGCGGCTGAAACCTGTAGCCGACTAAAAACTTTGTCGCATCTCCAAGAATAGGACATTTAAACGCCCTTTCCACCGAAGTATGGAATGTTTCTGCAAATTCGAGTTTAACGCTTGGGTACATTTTCCGTCATGATTAATGCCAACTTTTTACACTATTCATAGAATTAACCAACCCCGGCATTACATTTATTGTTCGATTTGAAAATCAGGCATCAAGATGAAACAAAAACGCAACAAAACCCTCTTGTACTGTGCCATTTTGATTGGAAGCTGTATGAGTGTATACACTGCTGATCTGACGGCACAGGGATGTCCCGGACTCGGCAGCATCACACTGAATGTCGAGGATACTCCCAACCCGACCTTAAGCGCCCCTGTGCAACTCTGCTCCGGAAGTAATGGCACCGTATCCGTCAATGAACAATACGATACCTATTTCTGGAACACCGGTGGAACAAACCAAAGCATCTCAATCTCGAATCCGGGTGTCTACGCCGTCACGGTTACCAATGCTGGAGGATGCAGCGGTACAGCGACGGTCAACGTCGGGGCCTCTCCTCCGGCAGTCCCCGTGATAACCCAGAATAGTTATACCTGCAACGGCCAAATCACCCTCAACGCAGGAGGAGGATTCACCAGTTACTCCTGGAGTAACGGCGGTGGCAATGCCCAGACCGCTACCTTTACCACTTCAGGCACCTACTCCGTCACTGTGACCAATGCGGCGGGCTGTACCGGGACCGGCAGTTTTAACCTGAATATTCCGCCGCCACCGGTAGTAAATATCACCGGCAACCTGGATATCTGTACCGGCGAAAGCACGACTTTGAGCGCTACAACAGGTTTTTCGGCTTATGCCTGGAATGTGGGTGGCAATACGGCAAATCTTACCGTTTCCAGCGCAGGAACCTACACTGTAACGGTAACGGACAATTTTGGCTGCACAGATACGGAGTCTGCAACAGTGATCGCTGAGCAATCCCCCGCTCCTAGTGTCGCCAATGCGCAAGTCTGCCCCGGCGCCTCGGTTACACTCAGCGTCGCCAATGCGCCTTTTCAAAGTTACTCCTGGAGCAATGGCAGCGTTACCTCCACCACCACAGCCGCAACACCGGGTACCTATTCTGTCACCGTAACGGCAGCAAATGGCTGTATCGGGAGTACTACTGCAACCGTGACCCTGTTGCCCGCGCCGGCGCCCAATATTACTGCGGCGGCTTACGCCTGTAATGGACAACTTATCCTCGATGCAGGCGCCGGGTTTAACACATACGAGTGGAGCACCGGCAGTAATGGGGCATCCATAACAGTTAACGCCTCCGGCAATTATACCGTTATCGTCAGCAACGCGCAGGGTTGCACTGCAACAGACACCTATTTTGCAGATATTCCGGCGCCACCTGTAGTGGCCATCGCGGGAAATAATACAATATGCCCCGGGGAGTCTACGCTTTTGAGTGCGTCACCTGGGTTTTCGAATTACCTGTGGTCAACCGGTTCGAACAATGCTTCCATAGATGTGTCAACGGCGGGCAATTACACCGTCATCGCCACTGATCCGTTCGGATGCACTGCGACCGATGAACTCAGTGTTAGTGTGCTTGTTGCCCCAACGCCAAATATCAGCGGGCCGTCGCAGATATGTGCCACCGGCAGTGCGACTTTCTCCGTACCAGGCGCCTTCACTGCCTTCAACTGGAGTACCGGGGATATAACGCCGACCATTACCGTCAATACGGCCAATACCTATACGGTGACCGTGACCTCTGCCAACGGTTGTACCGGAACCGACGCTCAAACCCTGATCGTTGCCAACAACCTTCAACCACAAATAACGGAACTGGCTTATGCCTGTAACGGGCAAATCACGCTTGATGCCGGCGCAGGCTTTTCTTCCTACAACTGGAGTGGCGGACAAAACACCCAAGAAGTCACCGTAAATGCAGCCGGCATTTACGATGTCACTGTCAGTGACGCAGGCGGCTGCACCGGCACTGCGTCAGCAATTGTCAGCATTCCCTCGCCGCCAATGGTGGATATTTCCGGAAACAGTACGATCTGCGCCGGCGCAGCAACTACACTTACAGCCACCGCAGGTTTGAACTCGTATATCTGGAATACCGGCCAGGTGGGCGATACTATCACTGTAAATACAGCAGGTCTTTACAGTGTTACTGCCACCGATGTGCAGGGCTGTACGGTCGTCGATGAGATTACCATCAATAGCCTGCCGGCGCCACAACCCGTTATCACCGGACCTTCCGTAATCTGCACCAACAGCAACGGCACCCTCTCCCTGAGTGCCATGTATAGCCAATACAACTGGAGCACCGGGAACAACACGCCTGCCATAACCATCACAAGTGGCAACACTTACAGCGTAACAGTGACGGATGCACAGGGCTGCACAGGTACAGATAGCCAGGTGGTGACTGAGGCGTCCGGTCTTGCGCCTGTCGTTTCTCAACTCCCTTACGCCTGTGACGGCACCCAAACCCTGAGCGCCGGAGCGGGTTTCAACAGTTACCTGTGGTCTGGTGGCCAAAATACGGAGACGGTCAGCGTCGATACCAGTGGCGTATATACCGTTACGGTGACTGATGCAACGGGCTGTTCCGGTACCGGCACCCTGGCTGTTACCATTCCGGTCGCGCCGGAGGTGATTGTTTCCGGAAACAACAGTTTTTGCCAAAATGAGAACACGGTGTTGACGGCAACACCAGGCTTTGTGTCCTATATCTGGAGCAACGGGCAAAACACCGAAACGGTCACAGTGAATCAAAGCGATAATATCGCCGTAACAGTGACCGATAACCTCGGTTGCACCGATACTGCAAGTATAACAGTGACGGCTCAACCGTTGCCACAGCCTCAGATTGCCGGTCCTGCCGTTATTTGCCAGGGAAGCAGTGCTACTTTATCTGTAAATCCCGTGTACATCGATTATCAGTGGAGTACAGGCGCGCCGGGGTCAAGCATCACCGTAAATGCAGCGAACACATATGCCATAACCGTTACCGACACCAACGGGTGCACCGGTGTAGATGATGCATCAGTGGCCATTAATCCAAACCCTGCGCCTGTCATTTTTGAAGCGCCTTACAACTGTGATGGTCAGATTACCCTGAGTACAGGTCCCGGTTTTAATGCCTATGCCTGGTCGGGTCCGGGAGGATTCGTCAGCAACATTCCGCAACCAACAGTAAATACAAGCGGCGACTACAATATCACGGTGACAGACGCCAATGGCTGCACCGGTACCGCGACATTAAACACCATCGTACCTGTCCTGAATCAGGTGACGATTAGCGGTGACACTCAATTATGTCCTTCAGAAACGTCGACCCTGATGGCTGATGCAGGCTTTGACAATTATTTCTGGAGCACGGGCAGTCTTCTGCAGATGACAGATGTGACTGCATCCGGTACTTACAGTGTAACCGCCACTGACGGTTTGGGCTGTACTTCGACTGCAACGATCGACGTACAAGCACTGACGCCACCGGCCCCGGCAATTGCCGGATCCACCACGATTTGCGGCAGCAACCCAATCAGCCTGACTGTAACCGGTGGAGCCTTTACCGACATTTTGTGGTCGAATACCGCAGTTACGCCGGTCATCACAGTGAATGTGGCAGGCACTTACTCGGTAACGGTGACTGATGTAAATGGCTGTAGCGGTTCGGCATTGATCGATATTCAACAAGGGACCAGCCTGTCGACCAATATTTCCACCCTTCCCTATGCCTGCAACGGCCAGATCACGCTCGATGCGGGTTTGGGGTTTGATACTTATACCTGGAGCAACGGCAGTAATTTGCAATCGACAAGTGTTACACAGTCCGGGTCATATGTGGTAACCGTAACAGATTCGGGTGGATGCAGTGGTACGGCAACGATTCAGGTCGACATTCCGACAACGGTGGCGCCGGAGGTTTATACAGTGCCTGCACTTTGTCCGGGCGAGAGCATAACATCTGCTGTGATCAACGCCCAGGATTTTGTACAGTTTAACTGGAATACCGGGGAAACGACGTCGTCCATCGATGGTGTGACAGGCGGCCAGGCTTATTCCGTTACCGTAACGGATGCAAACGGCTGCACCCAGTCTGCCGGATTTACCATCCCGCTTGCGCCCAGCCCGACTCCGGTTGTGGTATCGCTACCCTACGCTTGCGATGGCCAGATCACCCTGGATGCCGGCACAGGTTTTGACACGTATACATGGTCCGGGCCGAACGGGTTTACATTCGGGAATCAACAGCCGATTGTCAGTACACCGGGCACTTATTCCGTAACGGTGACAAACAGTTTTTCCTGCACCGGCACCGGCACGGCACAAGTAGTCATCCCTGTGAATCCGGTTGTGACCATCAGCGGCGCCACCGCGTTTTGCCCGGGTAGCGGTATAACATTGACGGCCAATGCCGGTTTCACAGTCTACTCGTGGAGTAATGGTAGCAACCTACCTGCCACAGACATTAGTGCAGCAGGAACTTATAGTGTCACCGTGACGGACGCGGCAGGTTGTACCGCTGCAGCCAGCACCGAGGTACAAACCCTTCCACCTGCCACAGTGAGTATAGCGGGCAGCGGAACACTTTGCGGAGGTAGCAGCATTACCTTGACCACTTCGGGAAGTGATGGCATATTTGCCTGGTCGAATGGTACAACCGGAACACCTCTCACGGTTACGCAGGCCGGAACATACACCGTCACGGTTACCGATACAAACGGCTGTACGGCAGCAGACTCCGAAACAGTGCTCTCGGCCAATCCGGTGGGCACAACCATCAATCTAACATCCTGCAGGCCGCAGGAAGCCGGAACCCAAACCCTTACGCTAGTTGCCGCGAACGGCTGCGACAGCATAGTGACGATCATTACGACCTATCAGCCGACAATTCCGGGGCTTGCGCTGGTCATGGATGAAACCATAGAGGCCAGTATCGGACAGGAAATTACGCTGAACGTGGTCGGCAACTTTGTCATTGATTCGGTGTCGTTCCTGTCGCCGTTTACATTGTCCTGCATGAATTGTGTCGACCCTGTGTTGACTGTCACAGCCTCCGGCTTTATTCAGGTGACGGCCTTCGATGCAGGTGGATGCAGCGCCTCGGAGGCATTGCAAATTCTGGTGCGCAAAACACTGAACGTCTATGTGCCCAATGCCTTCCGCCCGGGGTCCGGGCTGAACGGTTATTTTTCAGTGTTCTCCGGGCCTGAAATCAGTAGCGTCCGCAACTTCAATGTATTCGATCGCTGGGGGAACGCGCTGTTCAGCCGCGACGATATGCCTACCAATGACCCGACTGTGGGCTGGGACGGTAGTTTCCGCAACAAACAGATGCAGCCAGGGGTGTACGTATATTATTTCGAAGTGTTGCTGGCAGATGGATCGAAAGAGGTGTACAGCGGAGAAGTGACGATAGTGGAATAATGGATCGAATTTGTTACCATCATTATTAAATACCTGAACGTGAAACATAACAAATTGAAAACCTGCATATTGGCTGTATTGCTGTTCATACAGGGTACAACATTCGCACAACTCATAACTTTCAACGGAACGGGCAATTTGCTGTTCCCGCCGGGCGCTCCGGCACAAACGGTCGGGGTTACAACATCGCCCTGTACAGTTACCGGGATTGGCCTTATCACAGGCTGTGTGGTCATCGACAATGTCGAGATCAACCTGACCCACTCCTGGGTAGGCGATATCGGCATCCTGCTGATCGGCCCGGGCGGGCAGGTGCTGGAACTGTCGACCGGCAATGGCGGCTCTGGTGATAATTATATCAATACCGTGTTTACCGACATGGCAGCTGATTTTATCACTGCTGGATCGCCTCCGTACACCGGGACGTTCAGGCCGGAAGGGCGTGTGACCAATCTAAACAACCCCTACAGCAACGGGCCTGCGCTTGGTACGCATACGTTTGCCAGTACTTATAACGGCACGAATGCCGACGGCACCTGGACGTTATATTTGAATGACTATGTGCCCCTGGATATCGGAGAACTGATCAGTTGGTCGATCACGTTTAACCTTGGCGGCGCACCCCCGGTGGCCGAGGCCGGCCCCGATGTAACGATTTGTGCGGGGCAGACAACCACCCTCTCTGCCAGCGGCGGCGGCCTGTACCAATGGAGCAATGGCGCCGCCACGGCAAATATCAATGTCATGCCGACCGTAACGACGACCTACACCGTGACTGTAACTACGCCGGGTTGCGGGTCAGACACCGATGATGTAACCGTCCAGGTGGACAACTTCACGCCGCCCACCATCACCGGCGGGGGAGTACTTTGTCCGGGCGCCTCTCTCACACTCACCGCAGAAGGGCCAGGCTACACCGGCTATGCCTGGTCTAACGGGCAAACTACACAGAGTATAAATATCAATACCTCAGGCATTTATACGGTTACCGTTACCAGTTCAGGCGGTTGCACCGGTACGGCTTCGGTTACTATCAATCCGGCTTCCTCTACCACCACCAATATCCTTGGGCCGGGCGCCCTTTGTGCAGGCGCCAATGCGACATTGATCGCGACAGGCAGTTTTTTATCCTACAACTGGTCCAACGGCGCTTCAGGCTCGATCATACAGGTTGATCAACCAGGCACCTATACCGTTACTGTCACCAACAGCGCAGGTTGTACAGGCACTGCCACCAAAACCCTTGCAGCGGCGCCTTTGCCCGCTGTAACCTTCTCGGTAGCCAATCCCAATGTTTGTGCAGGCGCGTGTACCACCGTCACGGCAAGTTTCACCGGCACGCCGCCATTCACACTCACCTACAGTACGCCTACGGCAGGAACTGTAACACAGACCTTCCCGGGCAACAGTGGTACGTTTCAGATATGTGTACCTGCATTGGCACAACCCGGAAGCCTGCAGGTTAGTGCAACCGGATTGACAGACGCAAATTGTACGTGTAATTGACGGGTTTTGGGAATACCGGGCCGTCATATTGTTTAAATACGCCTGAACACATGCCCCATTAACTTAAGGCGTTTGACCAGAGGGTACCCTTCAGAATCCGTATTCTTAAAAATGACGTCGATGTCTTTGGACAGATCGCCGGTTCTTCCTGTCGTATCGAAGACGACCTTTACCATTCCATGTTCACCGGGCCCGATGGGAGTACGGGTCCAGTCTACCTCCATACACGCACAGGCGCTGACGATCTCAATCGTCAGCGCCTGTTTGCCGGTATTTGTAAATTCGTATATGGCTTCTATCTGATCGCCGTCGGTAGCATTTTCAAACACGAGCACTTCGTGCTGGAACTGCAATTCTGTATCGACGGGATTGATCCATTCGGCGGTGGGCCGGATGGTATCGCCCAAATGACGTGGCGTTTGTTTTAATTTTTCAAAAAAAAATTGTCGGGCCGTACCGATTGCTTGCCTCCGGGCGGCTGCCCTTTGTTCGATGTTTCGCGCTTTTCAATGCGTTCAATAACAATGTTCGTAGGCCCGGAAATGATCTTGAACTCCGTGCGGCGGTTGACCTGGTGCTGTTCTTCCGTACATTCCACACCGTTGGCGCATTCGTTCAGGAGTTGCTTTTCGCCATACCCTTTTGCCACAATGCGGTCTGCGGAAATACCCTTGGCGACGATCCAGGTTTTTGCACTTTCGGCGCGCTTTTGCGAAAGCGACTCGTTGTAGTCGTCGCGGCCACGTGCGTCGGTGTGTGAAGAGAGCTCGATCTTCATGTCGGGGTATTTGTTGAGCAGGTCGGTCAGGCGTTGCAGGTCAGGCTCGGCATCCGTACGGATGTTCCACTTGTCGTAGTCGTAGTAAATATTTGTCAGCCTGATCGGTTCATTGATCCGGATGGTATCGTATTCAGGCTCTTTGCGGAGCAACCTGAGGGTCAGTTTTTTATCCAGGCTGAGGCTTTTTTTCACCCCCACGGTGTTGAAAGTAAGCGAGTCTGTAACGTATCCGTCGCGCGAGGCGATCACCAGGTACGACTTGTCGGGCTGTAGCGTGAATCCAAAATCGTTGGCGCCGGCGTTGGTTTTTTCATCCACGCGAGCCGGGTTCTTGTCCGTCACATCCTGCACCTGTACCGTGGCGCCGGTGAGTCCAGGGTTCTCTTTTTCGCCCTTGCGCTTGAAGCGGAAGGTTTTTACGGTTAGATCGACTTTTACGCGTTCGATTTCCCAGTAGTAGATATCGTCGCAGCAGGTCTTGCTTTTAAGGTTGTTAGGACCCGGGCGGTTGCTGACCAGATAGCCGCTCATGCCGTCGGCGGTACGCGTATAATACTGATCGTCGACACTGGAATTGATGCCAAGGGGCAACATTTTCGGCTCACTCCATACAGAGCCGTTCCACTGGCTCTCAAACACGTCGAGGCCGCCGATATTTGGGAGTCCGTTGCTGCTGAAATAGAGTTTGCCGTCCTGGTAAAAAGGGCTGGCCTCGTCACCAATCGTATTGATCACTTCGCCGAGGTTGACGGGCAAACCGAACACACCGTCGGTTTTTTTAGGTGCGTAGTATATATCGAAGCCGCCTTTACCGCCTGGCATGTTGGCAACAAAAAACAGTACCTTTTCTCCAAACAGTTCGCCCTCGCAGGGGTGTTTGGCGACATAATCGCCATTCACGCCAACCACTTCATTGGCCGCACCCCAGCCATCGGAGCCTTTGGTAGCGTAAAATATCTTGCTTTCGGCGATGCTCTGTCCCTCTTCGGCCAGTTGAACGCGGGTAAAGTACATGGTACGGCCGTCGGGCGTAACGCTAACGTTGCCCTGGTGCCAGCCTTCCCGATTGATCTGCTGGCCGAGCGGCGTCGGTTCGCCGAATTCTGCTCCGCTTTTCGCTGCCGTGTATACTTTGGAATACCAGTCCCCCTGCTTGCCGTCTACCACAATCACTTCTTTTGATTGAAGGGAAGTGTAGTACAACTCGCCGCCACTGTAAGACGGAGATGATTCCGTTTGCGGGCTGTTTGCTTTTTTGCCGATGTTGCTGACCAACAGGTTTTCGGGTTGTTTGGCTTTTTTGCCGAGTTCGCAGCCTGCAATCTCGCGTTTGGAAGCCTGCACCAATCCGGGATCTGCGGCCATGTCATTGATATACTGGTTGAACATATCGATGGCTTCGGCGTATTTGCCATTGTGCTTCATGCTCATGGCGTACCAGTATTTGAGTTCCGTCAGTTCATTTTTCCGGTCGCGAATCACCAGGCGCCCGAACGCACGCTCGGCCTGGTTGTAATCGCGCAGTTCGTATTCCAGTTTGGCGATTTTAACAGCAATAGCCCTGTCTTTGGACTCGTCATACACTTTTTCGTACAATTCGAGTGCCTCGTACGGATTGGTTGCCGCTTCGGCAGTTTCCGCCGACTTCAGGTTTGCCTCCGGTGTGGAGCGATTGATCGGCTGGGCAGATGTAATGCCTGTGGTTAGCGCGCCGATGGTTATGAGGAAAATGAGTTTTTTCATATTATGAAATGATTGTATTCGCTGTATGGGTGGATGTATGAGCCGGGCAGATCAAAGGATCAGAAACGCGGGCACAACACTTTGGGCCTGATGATAGATGGTTTGTAAATCCGGATGATATAGTTGGCTGCGAGTTCGAAGCCGCCGCGGTAGTTACTGGCCGTATTCAGGCTGGATGTATTGATATCATAGGCCAGGCCGACGCGAAGGTCTTTGTACTTGACCCCTGCTATGGCCTGCAGGGCATCGCGCATGCGGTAGCCCAGGCCAAAGTTGATGGTAATATCTTTTTGCTTGTCAAAGAGGTAGCCCAGCATTCCCTGCAATTGAATTTCGTCGGCGCCGCTCATGCTCTGGAACTGGAAAGCGGGGTTCAGGGTCCATTTGTCGTTCAGTTCTGCGTTGAACTGACCGTGGATCGCCATCCTGCGCGGAATTTTCGCATCGCCGGGTGTGGGGTTGGTCGGGGCGGGACCATTGGGGTTTGAAGGGCCTACAAGGCTGTATTTCCCTTCGTTGATATGGAACATGCCGAACCCGATGTTCATGTCCATGCGCTTGTTGAGTTTGGCGGTCAGTATTATGCCGGCATCGATGTCGGTATAACCGGCGTCATCTGCCACGTTTCCTTCCTTGCTGTTGCTTTGGCTATATTGACCCGAATTGTCGTATCCGTCTTCATAACGGCGGTCATCACCCAGTTTGCGGCTCCCTTTGCCGTACTGGCCACCAATCGAAAGCACGTTGTTACCTTTTTTGTCGAGTGCGAGGTGGTAGGTAGCGCCGAGTTTTGTAGCGCTGTGTTTCAGGCCCACCTGACCGGCTTTATCGGTAAAAAACATGAGACCGACACCAATCCAGTCCCGCTTGCGGAAACCGCGGATAACCGGGGCATCCGCCCACACGGAGGGTGTTTTAAAACTGTTGGAACCCGACACCACACTGGCCCATTGTCCGCGGTAAATACCGCCGATACGCACCGTACCTTCGAATTTGCCGCTCATGGCGGGATTCATGGTCAACGGCGACATATAGAACTGGGTGAAATGGATATCCTGCGCAGCGAGGCTGTTCAGGGTAAGGATGGTTACAGTGAGACAGAGTAGTTTTCTAACGTGCATATTCAGATTGTTTAGCAAAAAAGGTATTTATCGTGTAACACCGGCGCAAATTAGCGGAAAATCGGGAAATCAAACCCCAGCCCGCCGGCGGATTTTGTTAAAAACGGGAAATTGGTAGTTTACTGTCATTTAGGTATGTTCAATGCATCGCGTATTTGTCCGACCGGCAGGTCGTTCATGCAGCGAAAATGTCGTTTGGGGCATACGTCGAAGCCAATTTTTGAACAGGGCCGGCAGCGCAATCCCGTCACCTCAACAGACGTGTTCATATCCACACCGGTTGGGTAAAGCGGGTACATCCCGAATTTTGGTACCGTATTGCCCCAAAGCGATACGATTTGTTTACTGAAGGCCGCCGCAATATGCATCAAACCGGTGTCGTGCGTCAGAACCTTGGCTGACTGCCGCAAAACAGATGCAGATTGATGCAGGGTGAGCTGACCACACAGGTTTACAAGATTTGAGCCAACTAGCGCTGCAGCCGCAGCCTGCTCCGATTTACCGCCGAGTAATACCACCGGAAGGTCAATTTCCCGACAAATTTCCTGCGCTTTTTGAAGCGGCAGCCGTTTGGTGGCATGGGTAGCGCCCAGCACAAATGCGATATAACGGCCGGCCATCAGTCCCGGTGACAGGTCCTCCGGCGTCACCTCTTCCCCTGGCGGAATAAAATAATCCAGTCCGGCGCCGTCATAGTGGACATCCAGCCCTCGCAGGGTATCCATATAGCGGTCGACGATGTGTACCGCCGGCAGCAGGTCGATCCCTGTATTGACAAGCAGCCATTTTTCGAGGTTCAACTTGTTGAAAGACCGGGCCGGGCAACCCAGCGTCAGTTTTACCCGCAGGCTGCGCAGGTTTCGGTGGAGATCGATTACCAGGTCATAATGCGCGGATTGCAGATCGGGCAAAACTTCATCGACATCTTTATCAAAGGAAATGACTTTGTCGATGTAGGGGTTTGGGGTAAGGATACTGGAAAAACCGCTTTTGGTCAAAAAATGCACCTCGGCGCCGGTTTGTTTTTTCAGGCAGCGGACGACGGGCGTAGTCAGCACGATGTCGCCGATAGATGAAAACCGGAGCACAAGGATTTTCATACGGCGGTTATTGTATCCGCCGCAAGCGGAAGTTTTTGACCGGTCGAAGCACAAGCGGCACTTTTTCGATTTCCACCGAGTCGCTGTCGAGGCCAAACCAGTTCTGCGGCGATGCCGTCACGCCTTTTACGGCAAGGTAAACGTTCATGATGATCTGTTCCAGCACCGGAAGGTCGTTCTCGTGCGACAAAAACTCCTGGATGATGACAAACTTGAAATCGCCGGTCGGCAGCTCTCCCCTGCTGATGTGGTAGCGCGACTCGATGTTCA
Organism: uncultured Bacteroidota bacterium; assembly: GCA_937861115.1. Lineage (GTDB taxonomy): Bacteria > Bacteroidota > Bacteroidia > Chitinophagales > Saprospiraceae > M3007. Next base: position 28,131 of record CALMBD010000042.1, read on the forward strand.
CCTCGTCGTTCTCCAGCAGGTCTTCCACGACCTTTTTAAGGAAGAGGTTCATGCGTTGTTCCACCCTGAACCCGAGCCGGAAGGTGATTTTGTAAACGTCGTCGGAGGCCAGTACGTTGACCTTGTATTCCATGGTATAGGGTTCGTCGGTCACCTCGATGTGCACAAACCAGTAAATGTCGGCGCGTTTGGGTTGTGTCTGAAGAATAGAATACAGGATCTTTTCCTCAACTTTTTTGGGCGACTTGGCGCTACTCAGGAATACAAGATTTGTAGCGTATTTGGGTATGTTTTCGTCGTTGCTCAGAGAGATCAACTGATCGATATAGTCGTTTATCTTGACGTTCTCGATAAAGCGGTCTTTAATTTGTTTGGCCCTGACCCAAATGAACATAAGGGCAAACAGGACGGATGCAATCACAATGGTGATAAAACCGCCGTCCTTGAATTTCAGGAGGTTGGCCGTGAAAAAGGCCCCTTCGAAGCACAGATACCAGGCCAGGAAAGCCCAGATCAGGAGAGGGTTCACCCTGTTCATGACAAAGAAATTGGACAACAGGATGGTCGACATGAGCATGGTAATCGTCACAGACAGGCCATATGCTGCCTCCATGTACTTGCTTTCCTTGAAATAGAGGGTTACGAATACACAACCTGCCCAGAGAAGAAAATTGACTGCCGGCACATATAACTGGCCT
>CALMBD010000043.1 GCA_937861115.1 uncultured Bacteroidota bacterium
TCGCTGAAAACGGGCGCTGTGAACGAACTGATCATCGGTGTTCCGTGGGTTCCGGACATTACGTATCCGTGCCCCGATCTGGAAAACCTGTTCCGCGCAGATAAACTCGCGCAGGGTTTGTTCGACAACTGCTTCGAACTGCTCGACGGCCCCGATGCACCGAAGGTGGACTGGGTCGAAATGGACCAGCAACTTATCGCTGTATTGACCAACGTAGCGCCTTCAAACAACGTGGGTGAACAGTATCGCCAGCAGGATTTCCTGGCTCCGGACTCGCTGAAGTTCGACTACGATCCGTTCAATGCAACGCCGGAGGAAATTGAGAGCACTTATTACACGTTTGAAGGCTACAAAATCTATCAGTTGATCAGCCCGAACGTTTCAAATGCGGAATTTGAATCGAATCCGGACAACAGTCGTCTGGTATATCAGGTCGATCTGAAGAATAATGTTACCAGCGTTTACAACTGGATAGAGACCCTTGACCCGAATACCGGCAAGAAGATCTACTACCCGGAAATCAGGGTGCAAGGCGAGAATAAAGGTATCCGGCATTCGTTCAGCATCACGGATGATAAATTCGCGCTGGGTAACGACAAGCGGTTGATCAACCACAAGAAGTACTACTACGCTGTAATAGCCTACGCGCATAACAACTGGGGTACCTTCAATCCGCTGCAATCGCCGGCTCCCGGCCAACAGAACCCTTATCTCCCCGGTCGCCGCGGTTCCGATGGCAACCAGGTATCTATCGTGACCGTGATTCCGCGTCCGATCGTGGATCAGGTGCTTAATTCTGCCTATGGAGAGGGCGTTGTTATCACCCGCCTGGAAGGCGCCGGCGCCGGTGGCAATTTCCTCGATCTGGACGAAGACACCCGCGAACGGCTGTTTGCCGGTGGCCTGACCGATACCGTTCTGACCTATAAGGAAGGTCGTGGTCCTGTCAATGTTTCGATCTTCAATCCATTCGAAGTAAAAGACGGCGAATACGAACTGCGTCTTGTAGACAGCAACAATTCGGACAAGGTTATCGATACAGATGCGCGCTGGGAACTCAGAAGGCTCCCGGACGGTGAAGTGATCGTCTCTGAAAAAACAATTGCAGACGTCAACGAACAGCTCTTGCTGGACTACGGCTTCTCCATCACCATGTCGCAGACCGGCGAGCCTGGTGATCGTGCCGATGATCGCAATGGTGTTATAGGCGGCGAGATTGAATACGTCGATCCTGACAAACAATGGCTGGTCGGTTATCCGGACCGCGACCCCGAACTTTTCGGACCGTTTTTCCACTTCATCAAGACGCGGAAACTGGAAGTGGACGAAGCCCTCGATCCGAAGCAAAGCTTCAGTACCATAGGTAACGGCTGGTTTGCACCATATGCCCTGTGCGACTGGCGTACTGACCCGGCCACGCGATTTGCAACACCGGCATGGACGGAAAGAGGCGGCGCCACAGAAGGCCAGTTGAGCGGAAGCGCTATGGGACAGCCGGCCAACCGCCAGGCATTCCTGGCCAAACTGCCAAACGTCGATATCGTACTGACCAAGGATAAGAGCAAGTGGAGCCGCTGTATAGTAGTTGAATCCGCATCCGTATACTATACCTTTGCCGGGTATCCGAAAGATCCGACACTGAAAACGGAAAGTCCGGCCAACAAAACCCGGGTGATGTTCGATGTGCGTTACCAGCCTTCCGTTGGTAAAGATGGTAAGCCCGATGGTGCGGTGAACCCCGCCGGCGCAGGTATCCCGTCTGCACAGGTCGGACAACCGGTTTACGGCATGGGCTGGTTCCCCGGATATGCGATCGATGTGGAAACGGGTCAGCGCCTCAATATCTTCTTTGGCGAAAACTCCTGCTACAGTTCCGATCTCGACCCCCGCTATACCGGACGCGATATGATCTGGAACCCGACAGAGCAGACTTTCCGCCAGAATACCGGTGGTCTGCCGAACGACTACTACAACGCCGTACTTGGCGGCCAGCATTGGGTTTATGTGATGTACACGCCTTACGATTCCTGCGAAGCAATCCGCCGGCGCTTTACGCCCGAGTTCAACGGCAACCCACCGGTTGCCAAGATCAACCAGGTGCGGAACATTGCATGGGCCGGTATGCTGCAGGTAGCACCGGGTTATCAACTGAACTCTATCGAAGACGGACTGATTCCGAACGATGTAAGGGTCAAACTGCGTGTCGACAACAAGTATCAGACCTGGTTCCAGGACGACAATGGCGGTCAGCGCACGGGTCATCCGAAATACCTGATCAAAATCGGAGACCGTCAGCCGACGGCACTCTCGGGTATTCAGATCGATAATGCGCTGGATTCTGTGAAGGTTGTGCCGAATCCCTACTACGGGTTCTCGCAATACGAAACGTCGCAGTTTACCAATACGATCAAGATCACAAACCTTCCGGGGGTATGTACCGTGACCATCTATTCACTTGATGGCAAGTTCATCCGGCAATACCAACGCAACGAAGTGTATGCGCCTTACCAGCAAATCGTGCCCGACCTCGAGTGGGATTTGAAAAACAGCAAGGGCATTCCTGTTGCAAGCGGGGTTTATCTGATTCAGATACAGGCGCCGGGTATGGGCGAGCGAACGGTCAAGTGGTTTGGTATAGGACGACAGTTCGACCCATCAGGACTTTGATTTGGGCGGCAGGATTGAATTCGTTGAAGGGGTTTACAGGTTTTTCTGTTCAACTCAATCAATGAATTCAATCCTGCCTCAACCCATTGTATAATGTTCAAACTTTCAACAATCAAGCAATATGAATCATAAATACATTTATTTGCTTCCCTGGCTTGCCCTGTTTCTGGCGGGTTCGGTGTTTGCCGGCAACCCTGACCGACAGGGTGAGGCAGGCGCCAACCAACTGCTCGTCAACCCCTGGGCGCGCAGCGCAGGCCTGCATACGATGGGAACGGCCAATATTACAGGTGTTGAGGCAATGTTCCTTAACGTTGCCGGTCTCTCCCGTATCACCAAGACTCAAATTCAACTCAGCCATGCCCGCTATCTGGTGGGCTCGGACGTCAACCTGAATGCATTTGGTTTTGGCCAGCGCATCGGTAAAGGCGGAACGTTCGGCATCAGCCTCGTGGCCTTCGACCTGGGCGACTTTGACTACACAACGGAAGACGTGCCGGAAGGCTCGGGCGCTACATTCAGCCCGTCTTTCTTCAACATGGGTATCTCTTATGCACACCTGTTTGCCAACAAGGTTTCGGTGGGTATTACGTTCAAATTTGTCAACGAAGGCGTTTCCAATGCCCGTGCCAGCGCGATGGCCCTGGATGCAGGCGTTCAGTACGTGACAGGTGAAAAAGACAGATTCAAGTTTGGTATATCTCTTCGCAACGTGGGTACCAAGATGCGTTTCCAGGGTGAAGGTCTTTCCAAGCCGCTGCCCAACCCGGGACCAACTTTTGATTACAACAATACCTACTACGAGCGTTCGTCGGCGTACGAACTGCCTTCCCAGTTAAATATCGGCTTGTCGAACGACTGGTTTCTGGGCAATATCAGCAAACTGACGTTTATGCTGAACTTCACATCCAATGCCTTCTCCCGCGACCAGATCGGTGGCGGTCTTGAATTTGGCATGGGACAGAATTTTGCCCTTCGCGCCGGGTATAAATACGAATTTGACGCGGCGCCCGGCAGCACCGAAGCAACGCTTGACAATGGCTTTAGTGGTGGCCTGAGCGTCTCCCTGCCGGTTAAAAAAGGCTCCGACACCCGTGTCTCGCTTGATTATGCCTACAGAACTACCGAGATATTCCAGGGTATCCACAATATTGGCCTGCGCCTCGATCTGTGATAGTGCAGGGTTTCTTATAAAAAGGGATATTAAATTTTCCACTTTCGATAAGACGCCCTAACTTTGTGGCAACTTTTTCAAACACAGGAACGTTTCTATCTGCCCGGTAGGAACGTTCCTGTTTTTCTGCCAAGAATCGCCCCAATGGGGCGTTTTTTATCTCATCATCAGAGGTAATGTGTGTTTTCGACGCACCAACGTCGTATCCGCGATTCCTTATAATACTATTTCATATGGCTAACTACACGTATTTGACGCAGGGTGGTTATGACAAACTTAAGGCCGAACTAGAAGAGCTGAAAACAACCGGCAGAAGGGAAGCCGCCCATGCTATCTCCGAGGCACGTGCCCAGGGAGACCTTTCGGAAAATGCCGAATATGACGCCGCCAAAGACGCCCAGGGTATGCTCGAAATGAAGATTTCCGAACTGGAAACGGTGTTGTCCAACGCCCGGGTCATCGATGAAAGCCTGCTGGATGATTCCAAGGTGGCTATTCTGTCCAATGTGACCATTAAAAACCTTAAGACGGGGAAGCAGATGACCTATAAACTGGTATCGGAAACTGAAGCCGATGCCCGGGAGATGCGCATCTCCGTCACCTCCCCTATCGGACAAGGGCTCCTTGGAAAGGTAAAAGGCGAACTCGCCAAAATCCAGACCCCTGCCGGTCCCATGGAGTTTGAAGTTGTCGATATTTCTATTGGATGACAATCGTTTGAAGTTTGGAGCGATACCACGCTCCGGGCGCCAGGTTTCAATCTTATATTATGGCAAGCATATTCACACGTATCGTTAATGGCGAAATTCCCTGCTATAAAATAGCGGAAACGGCTGACTATCTGGCGTTTTTGGATGTTCGTCCTCAGGCTAAAGGCCACACCCTGTGTATCACCAAGCAGGAAATTGACTATATTTTTGATGTAGACGACGACCTGTATGCGGGGCTGTGGATGTTTTCCAAAAAAGTAGCCGGGGCCGTGAAGAAAGTTGTGCCCTGCAAGCGGGTGAGTGTGGTCGTCATCGGTGATGAAGTGCGCCATACCCATGTTCACCTTATCCCGTTCAACAGCATGGCCGACGTGACCTTCAGCGGCAGTGCCAAGGTAGCCATGTCGGCAGACGAGATGAGCGACCTGGCAGCAAAAATTGCAGCGGAGGTAGTGCTCTGATCCATTTGGAGCATCCAATTGCCTGAAAGCTGTACTTTTCAAGCCCGCCGGTTCACCTGCCCGGCGGGCTTGACTTTTATGAAACAGTTGTGTTTTGCCTGCCTGACCTTCTTTTGCCTGTTTGTACACTGCATGGACCAGCCCGTTGCGCAGCAGTCGCTTTCCCTGGCTCCCGCTGTTTCAACGACGGTCAACAAGATGCATGGCCTGACCTTTGTCGCGCCTCCCGAACCTTTTCCGCAAAATCCGATGCCTGCCGTCAGTGAAGTCGGCGCCAACTGGATCGCGGTAGTCCCCTATGCCTTTACCCGTCCGGGCACGTCCACCGTGCGTTTCAGCGAACACGGCGGCCAATGGTGGGGTGAAAGCCCCTCCGGCGCCCGCGAAACGATACGCCTGGCCCATGAGGCCGGACTTAAGGTCATGCTCAAACCGCAAGTCTGGATACCCCGCGGCTGGACGGGCGCCCTGGATTTTGCTACCGACGAGGAATGGGCTTCCTGGGAGGCCGGATACGAGCATTATATCCTGTTTTTCGCCGCACTGGCCGATTCTGCCAAAACGGATATGTTTTGTATTGGCACGGAGTTCCGCACGGCCATTGAAAAACGACCGCAATTCTGGACCGGTCTGATCGCGAAGATCAAACAGGTTTATAAAGGCAAACTGACCTATTCGTCAAATTGGGACGACTGGGACAGGGTGCCGTTCTGGAACGAACTGGACTACATAGGTCTGGGTGGTTATTTCCCCCTTGTGAATGAGACTACCCCCGATGTGGAGCGTCTGAAAAGTGCCTGGCAACCCATTCGGGAACGCCTGCGGGATTTCAGTCGCCAACAAGACAGGCAGGTATTGTTCACCGAGTTCGGATACCTGAGCGTCGACAGCTGCGGCTGGCGCAACTGGGAGTTGGAGCGCGGCATCGGGAAGCGCAACATCAACGAGCAGGCGCAGGCCAATTGTCTGGAGGCACTGTTTTCCGTTTTTCAGCAGGAAACCTGGTGGGCAGGCGGATTTCTCTGGAAATGGTTTCCAAATATGCGCGGCCACGAAGGGTACCCGGAACGCGATTATACGCCCCAGGGGAAAAAAGGAGAGCAGGTGCTGAAGAAGTGGTACCGCAGGTGAAAAACTGTTCAATACTGCACGAGGCGCTCCAGTTGTTCTTTCATGCGTTCCAGCGGGAAAAAGTTTTGCTCCAGCGGAATAGCGAACGGCACCGGCGTGTCAAGACTTGCAGCGCGCAGTACCGGTGCGTCCAGGTATTCGAACAGGTTTTCCGAAATCCAGGCGGCAATCTCGCCGCCTATCCCGCCGAAAAGCGTGTCTTCATGAAGGATCAGGACCCGGCCTGTGCGCTTCACCGATGCGGCTATCGCTTCGTAATCGAGCGGCACCAGCGAACGCAGGTCGACAATGTCGGCGTCGAGGCCAAGATCGTCTGTCGCCTTTAGCGCCCATCTCACGCCGAGGCCATACGTAATGATGCTCACCTCGCTTCCGGTACACACCTGCCTTGCCTTGCCGATTTCAACGGTGTAAAAACCTTCCGGCACCGGACCGCTTTCACTTCGGTACAACCCCTTGTGTTCGAAAAACATCACGGGATTGGGATCGTCAAAGGATGCCAGCAGCAGACCTTTGGCATCGTGAGGGGTTGAAGGGTAGACCACCTTCAGTCCGGGGACATGGGTGAACCATGCTTCGTTGCTTTGCGAGTGGAACGGCCCGGCGCCGGTGCCGCCGCCGGTGGGCATGCGCACCACGACATCGGCTTTTTCGCCCCAGCGCCAGTGCAGTTTGGCCAGGTTGTTCACGATCTGGTTGAAGCCGCAGGTGACGAAGTCGGCAAACTGCATTTCCACCATGCTTTTGAACCCGCCCATGCTCAATCCGAGCCCGATGCCGACGATAGCACTTTCGCAAAGCGGCGTGTTCCGCACCCGTTCTTTACCAAATTCGTCGGTAAAACCCTGGGTAATTTTGAATACCCCGCCGTAGTCGGCAATATCCTGTCCCATGAGTACCAGGTTGTGGTGGCGTTTCATGGCTTCGCGCAGCCCGTCGGAGATGGCGTCAATAAAACGCAGGTCCCTGGATGGCCCTGTTGCCTCGACGGCGC
>CALMBD010000044.1 GCA_937861115.1 uncultured Bacteroidota bacterium
ATGGGCAATACCAGCCGGTTTTCCGCGGAAAACCGGCTGGTATTGCCCATGTGCCACCACTAGGTATTCTGTTCCCCAATCAATATTTGGATCGACAAAGAGCAAAACAACTTATGGTACACGTTCAGCGCCATGCGAGGCGCCGGACCTGGAGGCCCGGCGTACATTATTCGCCGGTAATGCTCCCCGGTACAGACACTAACGGTACACGCTGTCGGTTTTTCGCATATTGAGCGAAAAGGCCTGCATGACTTCCAGCAATCGCAGGGGCGCCAGTATGTTGCGCTTGTGGTCGGTCGATTGTTGCTGGGGTTCCATATATCCTTTAAGGTGTTGCACCCGCTGGGCATCCATCGGCCGGAAGGCCATGGACCAGTCCTTGAACAGACGTTTTGGTACCGGCGCCAGGTGCAGCAACGTGTGCTCGCGGTGGCGCTTGTCATTCACAATATGCTTGAAGTACAGATCCCGCACGGCATCTTCCTCGCCTTCGAGCAACTGGATAAAACTGCCGAAACCATAGAGGAGCAGGCCTGTTATTTTTTTGGGCGCGTTGTTGAGCCGGCATTGCCGCAACAACTGGATCAGGTCTTCATCGGAAAAATGCGCGTTGGCCCTGGATCGGTATATGAGATGAAAAACGGGCATCGGATATTTTTTGCTTGTCTCCGAAAAGTACACCGTTTTTTAGATTTTCCTATTGTTTGGGCTTGTTTTCATTGCTGATGGCCTGGAGCAATCCTTTTTCCGGCCTGTCGCCCCGGAGTTGCCAGAACATGATCCCGCCGAGGCCCCGCTCCCGCGCGTACTTCGTCTTCAAGGCCACGGAAACGGCGTCGTCGAATGTGGCAAACTGTTTTTGTTCGGCGCTGTAGGCATACGGCGCTCCGGCGATACTGTCGCGGTAAAAAACAAAGCCTTTTTCGGCGCTGATCGTTTTTTCAAAGGCGTCGTACGGCACGAACTGTTTGAATTTTCCCGATTGGTAAAGGCCGTGGTTGACGTCGGCCACCTGCTCCCAGGTGCGCGCATAGAAAGCCGCGCCGATGACGATCTTTTGTTTCGGCACACCCAGTTTTTCCAGGTACTGCACGCCAAAATCGGCGGAAACCTCCTGCCCCGGACTCGAATACAGCGGCGTATGGTGCCCGGTGACGGTGCTGTAGCCACTCACGAGGTCGTAACTCATCAGGTTTACCCGGTCGAGCAGGGGCATCACGGCGCCCCATTCGATGGACCGGTCAAAAAATGTGGCGAACCCGCCGGCAGCAAAACTGATCTCATAACGCGGGCCCAGCACACGGCGCAACGCCTCCACCAACAACGTAAAGTTGCGGCGGTCTTCCGGCATGTACGGGTGCTCGGGGTACCCTTCGATGGCCGGGTATTCCCAGTCGAGGTCGATGCCGTCGGTGTGGTATTCTTTCAGCAGGCGGGCGACGGAGGCGGCAAAATCCGCGCGACCCTTTTCCGTGGAAAATACCTCCGAGCACATCTTGCAGCCGCCCCAGCCGCCGAGCGACAGTTGCACTTTCAGGTGCGGATATTGCTGCTTCAGGGCGACAAGTTTGCGGATGGTGAGGCTGTCGCCGGCATCATCAACCGCCAGTTCATTGCCTTTCAGGTGGCAAAAACTGTAAATGACGTGTGTCAGTTGATCCCACTTGTATTGATCCAGGTCGTCGCCCGGTCCGGCGTAGTAGGCAATGACGGAGAAGGGTTCCTTTTCCCGGACGGGTGATCGCAGCACGCTGCAGGCCTGGAGCAGCACCAGGATAAACAGAGCGGATAACAAGGGCGTTTTCATCATTATTGTGCGATGGAAGTTGAATTTGGCGACATGGGCTTAGAGCGTGAATCGTAAGTCGTTTTGCTCCTTGCCGATCCAAATATAGATTGGGGAACAAAATACCGAGTGGTGGCACATGGGTAATAGCTGTCGGTTTTCTGCGGAAAAACGGCTGGTATTACCCATGTGCCACCACTAAGTCCCGTCGCTCCTGCAATAAAATTGGTAAATTGCTCATGGTCAATACTTATGATACACTCCCTTGGCAATTTCGTTTTTCAAATTTCATTTGAATGTTCAAAGCGCAATACGAATCCCCCCCTTTAAAAAGTGTCTAAGTGCCCTTCGAAAAACACCTCAGAAATGCACCCACCCCTGTGCCTGCAAGGGGTGCAGGTTTCCGCCCTTGGTATTCAGTTTGATGCCGTCTTTGGCTTCCAGTATTTCACCGGCAATATAGATATCGGGCAAAAACTTCACCTTGTCCACATCCTCGGGGCGGATGGTGAACAGCAGTTCGTAGTCCTCCCCGCCGTTCAGGGCGCAGGTGATCGGGTCGAGTTTGAACTTGAGCGCGAGTAATTGCGTATCGGGATGAATGGGCACGCCGCTTTCCTCGACCAGCGCACCGGTATTGCTTTGTTTGCAGAGGTGAAATATTTCGGAGGCCAGCCCGTCCGAGATATCGATCATGGCCGTCGGTTTGAGGTCGATCTTGCGGAACGTTTCGATCATGTCGCGCCGCGCTTCAGGTTTGAGTTGGCGACCCACCACGTATTTCTGATCTTCGAGGTCGGGCTGCACGTCGGGGTGTTCCTGCCAGATGCGTTTTTCCCGTTCCAGGAGTTGCAGGCCCAGGTAGGCAGCGCCCAGGTCGCCGGTGATGCAGATGAGATCGCCGGGTCGCGCACCGGAGCGGTAGGCGAGCAACTCTTTTTCGCACTGCCCGATGGCCGTTATGCTGATCGTCAGCCCTTTGGGTGAGGAGGCCGTGTCGCCGCCGACGAGGTCCACGCCATACGCCTCGCAGGCTGCTCGGATGCCTTCGTACAGTTCTTCCAGCGCTTCCACCGAGAACCGGTTGGAGATGGCGATGGAAACGGTGATCTGTTTGGGGAAGGCATTCATGGCGTAGATGTCCGACAGATTGCACACCACGGCCTTGTAGCCGAGGTGCCGGAGCGGGACGTACGCGAGGTCAAAATGAATGCCTTCGACCAGCATATCGGTGCTGACCACAGTGCAGAACGGGCCGTTGTCGATCACCGCCGCGTCGTCGCCCACACCCTGAAGCGTAGAGGGCTGCCGGATGGGGAATGACCGGGTCAGGTGTTCGATCAGGCCGAATTCGCCGAGGGTATTTACGTCAGTGGGCATAACTTTAAAGTGGTTGCGGGTTGAGGGGGGGGCGGGTTACGAGGGTTACGGGTTGCGGAGGTTTCGGGTTACGGAGGTTGCGGGTTACGGGGGTTGCGGGTTACGGAGGTTACGGGTTGTGGTTGATCCCATCGGGTGGTCAATAGTGGATGCCGTGAAGGGGCCGCTTTATCCGGCAAAGATTTTAAAATGCTTTGCAGATGTTTGTCGTTCAATCATATAAAGGGCTTACTCCCCCTCCAACGCCTTCAACCGCTTTTCCAGTTCCAGTACTTTTTTCTGTAAATCGGGCAGTTGTTTGAACACCACGTGGGAGCGGATAAAATCCTTGTAACCGATGGCAGGACTGCCGAACAGGGCCGTATTGGGTTTGGTCACGTTGGAACTCAGGCCGCTTTGCGCCTGGATGCGGGTGCCGTCGGCAATCGTGAGGTGACCGGCGAAGCCGACCTGCCCGCCGATCTGGCAGTTTTCGCCGATGCGGGTGCTGCCTGCGACACCGGCTTGTGCAGCGAGGGCGGTGTTTTTGCCCACTTCGGCGTTGTGGGCGATATGGATCAGGTTGTCGAGTTTGGCGCCCTGCCGGATTACCGTGCTGCCGATGGCGGCGCGGTCGACGCAGGTGCAGGCGCCGATCTCCACATTGTTTTCCAGGATGACATTGCCGACCTGCGGCACTTTTTTCCACGAATTATCGTCCTGCGGTGCAAAACCGAAACCGTCGGCGCCGATGACAGCGTTGGCGTGGATGGTGCAGTTGTCGCCGACCACACAGTCGAAGTGAATACGGACACCCGGAAACAGCAGGCAGTTGTCGCCGATATGCACGTTGCGGCCGATGAACACCTGCGGATAAATGATGCAGTTGTTGCCGATCACGGCGCCCTCCTCGATGACGGAGTAGGTGCCGATGGTGGTACCGACGCCCACCTTGGCGCTTGCATGGACAGACACCTCGTCGGATGCCTCGGCGCCGTTCGAGTGGTTCACCTTGTCGACCAGTTGGAGCAGGTAGGCCAGGCTGTCGCGCACATTTTCCACCTTGACAAGGGTCGGTTTGACCGGATGTGCAGGCTGGAAGGTTTTGCCTACCAGCAGTACCGAGGCCTTCGTTTTGTAGATAAAAGGCTCGTATTTGGAGTTGTCCAGAAATGCAAAATCGCCTTCACCTGCCTCTTCGATCCGGGCGGCGCGACTGACAATGACATCCGGGTCGCCTTCGAGCGAGCCATTCAGGAGTTGAGCGAGTTGGGCGGCAGTGAATTTCATGCCGGAATATATGGGCAAATCTGTGAGACGAATACGGTTTGGGGGAATTTGGCAAAGGTAATAATTAAATAGGTTGCGGGGGTTACGGGTTGTGTAGGTTTCGGGTTATGCAGGTTTCGGGTTACGCAGGTTTCGGGTTACGCAGGTTTCGGGTTGCGGGGGTTACGGGTTGTGCAGGTTACGGGTTATGCAGGTTTCGGGTTGCGCAGGTTTCGGGTTACATGGGTTTCGGAGGGTAAGATTAGTGTTAAATTATTTGCAAATGCCGCTCTAACGAACCACCCGCAACCCGCAACCCCCGAAACCCCCGAAACCCGCAACCCCCGCAACCCGTAACCTGAACAACCCGCAACCCGTAACCCCCGCAACCTCCATAAACCCTTTTTAAAGGTCAATTTTCATCCAGACCGGGCAATGGTCGGAATGCATGACCGATGTGAGTTGCCGGGCATCGGCAATCTTTTCCTTCATGTTATCGGTAACCGACTGGTAGTCAATGCGCCAGCCCTTGTTGTTGCCCCGGGCGCCTGCGCGGAAGCTCCACCAGCTGTATTCCACCAGTTCCGGGTTTTTGTACCGGAAAGCGTCGGTGAAGCCGCTGTCGAACCATTTGCTGAGCCAGGCGCGTTCGTCGGGCAGAAAACCGCTGCTGTTTTTATTGCCTTTCGGGTCGTGAATATCTATTTCCCGATGGGCGATATTGTAGTCGCCCACAATGACCAGATTCGGTCGCTCGCGCTTCAAAACCTCTACCCACTGGTAAAAATCATCCAGGAATTCCATCTTGAACGCCTGCCGTTCTTCACCTGTCGTGCCCGAAGGGAAATAACAGTTGAGCAGGCTCCAGTCGCCGAAATCGGTGCGCAGGATACGCCCTTCCCGGTCGTAGCGGTCGATGCCGCAGCCCACGACAATCTGGTCCGGCACTTTTCTGGAAAAAGTGGCCACTCCGCTGTACCCCTTTTTTTCGGCAGAATGCCAGCAATGGGTGTAGCCCATGGCCTCCAGTTCGAGAATCGGCACGTCTGATGGCAGCGCTTTGGTTTCCTGAAGGCAAACGATGTCGGGCTTTTCCTGTTCCAGCCATTCCCAGAAACTTTTGCTGATGGCCGAACGGATACCGTTTACGTTGTATGAAATGATGTCGAGCATATCAGTTTAGCGGTTTTCGGGTGTTTCGGGATTTTCAGAAGCATTATTCAAATTTGCCCGCGTGAAACAAAGCGTTTTGCTCCAATGTTTGCCGGAGGCGGTGCGGATTACAATTTTCAGAACAGGTTCGGGGTACCTGGCTGAAAATGCCGGTGTCGCCCAAAAGGTGAAATCGGCGCGTTCGACCTGAAACCCGGTGGTCGGATACGGGTACATTGTTGTTTTGTTCTTCCCTGTCCGGTTGAAAAAACGTACAAAAGCGTCGATTTTACTTTGTTTTTCAGCGCGATCGGGCGTCAGGTACATCCACATGCAGGAGAACCGGTCCCGGAAATGGTCAAAGGTATCGGATTTCCCGATTTCGCTGTACCCGTCGGGCAGGCCGTAAAAAAAATCGCCGGACACATCCTGCCAGTCGCCGTATGAACCGGGCACCAGTACCGAAAACTCCGTGAGGGTATCCGCAATGCCCAGGATACCGGGCTCGACAGCCGCCTCTGCCGTGTAACTGTTGCAAAAATGCAGGGCGAAGCCGAATGGGTGGCCCGGATAAACAGTACCCGCCGTGTCGGGAACGCAAGAGCCGGGAGGCAGGGCCAGCGGCGTTATCTGGACGTCGACGGGCCTGAACCAGGTAGGCCGGCAGGAGCGCTGGATCATGCACATAACCATACCGCTGAACAACAGCAGAAACAGCGTTCCTGAAATAAATATGCGTTGTATCAAGTCTGATGGATTATTCGCGCCCAAAAATACCTGTTTTCCCTACTTTTGCCCCCCGACTCCAGGTATCATACTTCAAACTAAACAAACATGTCCAGAGTTCTCATTATCGGCGCGGGTGGTGTGGGCCGCGTAGTTGCGTACAAGTGCGCCCAGCACCGCGACGTATTCGGCGAGATCATGCTTGCCAGCCGCACCAAAAAGAAGTGCGACGCTATCGCCGACGCCATACACCAGGCTTACGGCGGGAAAAAGATCAAAACCGCCCGGCTCGACGCCGACGTGGTGCCGCAAACCGTGGCGCTGATCCATAAGTTCAAGCCCGATCTCGTGATCAACGTCGCCCTGCCTTACCAGGACCTGCCCATCATGGACGCCTGCCTGGAAACGGGGGTGAACTACATGGATACGGCGAATTACGAGCCGAAAGAAGTCGCCAAATTTGAATACTCCTGGCAATGGGCATATCAGGACCGCTACAAAAAGAAGGGTATTCTGGCCCTGCTGGGCTGCGGTTTCGACCCCGGGGTGACGAGCGTGTTCACGGCCTATGCCGCCAAACACTACTTCGACGAAATCCACGAACTCGACATCGTGGATGCCAACGCCGGCAGCCACGGCAAGGCATTTGCCACCAACTTTAACCCGGAGATCAACATCCGCGAGGTGACGCAGAAAGGCAAATACTGGCAGGACGGGAAATGGATCGAAACCGAGCCGCACGAAATATGGAAAGACATCGACTACCCGGAAATCGGGCCGAAACGGTCATACCTCATCTACCATGAGGAACTCGAAAGTCTCGTCAAGAACTTCCCCACGCTTCGCCGCGCCCGCTTCTGGATGACCTTCAGCGAGCAGTACCTGACCCACCTGCGCGTCATTCAGAACATCGGCATGGCGGGTATCGAACCCATCCGCTACAAAGGCGTGGACATCGTGCCGCTCCAGTTTCTCAAAGCCGTTTTGCCGGCGCCGGAAGAACTCGGCACCAACTACACCGGCTTTACCAGCATCGGATGCCGCATCAAAGGGGTGAAAGACGGCAAACCACGCACCTATTATGTATGGAACAATTGCAGCCACCAGGCCGCCTACAAAGAGACCGGCACCCAGGCAGTGAGTTACACCACGGGTGTGCCGGCCATGATCGGCGCACGCATGATCCTCGAAGGCAAATGGAGCGGCAAAGGCGTGTTCAACGTGGAAGAATTCAACCCCGATCCGTTTATGGAACGATTGAACAAAGACGGGCTGCAGTGGCACGAACAGGTGGATGGTGATTTGGGGATGGGATAAGTGTAGAGTGATAAGGGTTAAGTGATAAGTGATAAGGGTTAAGTGATAAGGGTTAAGTGATAAGGGTTAAGTGATAAGGGTTGCGTTGGTTGATTCAGAGATTGTATGAATGCTTTGGAAATGGCTGAAAATGCAGCCTGTAATGCATTTATTGTTGTTTTTCAAACTGTTTTCACCTGTGCCTGTTAATAAAATGGCTTTTGGGGAATATCTAAACAGTATGTCTGCCGGGCAGCACGCCAGGCAAAAAATATAAATATTGACTTTATTTCAAACCCCTGACGCAACCCTTAACCCTTAACCCTTATCACTTAACCCTTACCACTTATCACTTAACCCTTATCACTTATCACTTAACCCTTATCACTTACCCCTTACCCCTTATCACTTAACCCTTATCACTTACCCCTTACCCCTTACCCCTTATCACTCATGCGTATCCTTCTTGTTGAAGACGAAGAATCCATCCGCGACGCCATCAAACTGAACCTCGAACTCGAAGGCTACGAGGTGGTCGCTACCGGAAACGGCAAAAAAGCGATGGAATACATCGGCGGGCAGCACTTCGACCTGCTCCTGCTCGACGTGATGCTGCCCGACGTAGATGGTTTTTCCATCACCGAGCAGGTACGGCTCACGAATAACGAAACGCCTATCCTGATCCTGACGGCCAAGGACATGGCGCAGGACCGCGTCACCGGACTGAAAAAAGGCGCCGACGACTACCTGACCAAGCCGTTCAACCTCGAAGAACTGCTCCTGCGGGTCAGCAACCTGCTGCGCCGGAGCCAGCGTATTAAAGGCGAATCGCTGGAGGTGTTCGAGTTCGGCAACAACAAGATCAACTTCGAGACCTTCGAAGCGACGACGCACCGCAACGAACAGCAAATGCTGACAAAAAAAGAGGCCATGCTGCTCAAATTGCTTGTTGAGCGAAAAAACGAAGTGGTCAGCCGGAATCAGATACTGCAGGCCGTTTGGGGATACGACGTGTTCCCCAGCACCCGAACGATCGACAATTTTATCCTCGCTTTCCGCAAATACTTTGAAGAGGACCCGAAAAATCCGCGTTATTTTCACTCCATCAGGGGAGTAGGGTATAAATTTACCATGTAGTTCTTCTGTTCATCCGCTGGCTTCAAGCCATCTGATGAATATGGCCCCGCCAATCCATATATTATGTGGCTCATCAAACAACTCCTCATCCTCCCCATCCGCATCTACCAGTACACGCTGTCGCCGTTGCTGGGGGCCAGCAAATGCCGCTACCGGCCAACCTGCTCGTCGTATGCCATCGAGGCTATCGAGGAATGGGGTGTGTTCAAGGGTACCTATCTTGCGGTGAAACGCATCCTGCGCTGTCACCCCTGGAGCAATCACCCCATGCACGACCCGGTGCCGAAAAAGACTGACGCGTGATTGCCGGAGTTGTCAAACCGAAGTACTACTGACTTCCAGGTCCGTTTTCCATGTGACGTTACGACGGATTTGGAAATCCGTCGTACAACAGCCTGAATAATCTACCCAACAGTGTAACAATCCAGCAATGCAACAATCCAGCAATCCAACACCTCGCATAGCCGTTATCGGCGCCGGTTGCTCCGGCTTGGCCGCCGTCAAAATACTGACCGAAAACGGTCTGACCAACCTCGTCTGTTTTGAAAAAAGCGACCGGGTCGGCGGCAACTGGGTATACACCGCTTCGGAAAGCCATAGCAGCGTATGCGAGACCACGCATATCATCAGCAGCAAATGGCTTTCGCATTACAGCGACTTTCCCATGCCTGCCGATTATCCCGATTACCCCAGCCACAGTCAGGTGCTGGCATACTTTGAAGACTATGCCCGGCAGTTCGACCTGAATCGGTACATACGTTTTCAGACGGAAGTGACCCGTGCCGAAAAGACCGGCAACGAGCAATGGCAGCTTCATCTCGGCGACGGCACGACAGAAATATTCGACTTTCTGCTTGTTGCCAATGGCCATCACTCGACGCCACGCCACCCGGCGTGGAAAGAGCAGTTTGCGGGCCGCTACCTGCACTCCCACAGTTTCAAGCACAACCGCGATTTTGCCGGCAAAAGGGTGTTGGTGGTAGGCGCGGGCAATAGCGGCTGCGATTGCGCCGTGGAATCCAGTCGTGTTGCCGAACGCGTCGACATCAGCGTGCGGTCGCCCCAATATATCATACCCAAGTTCTTCCTGGGCAAAGCCACCGATACCTTTGCCGCCTCGATGCTTTGGTTGCCCCGCAAAGTGCAGGATTGGCTGCATACCCTCAGCATCCGGATTCAGGTGGGCCGATACCGCTACTACGGACTTCCGGAGCCGGATTTTCCGCCTACCCGCTCGCACCCGACGGTCAATTCCGAAATGCTGGAAAAGATCCGGCACGGCAAGGTGCACCCCCGGCCGGGTATCAGCAGGGTAGCGGGCAACACCGTCCATTTCAATGATGGAAGCGCTTCCGAATACGATGTGTTGATCGCTGCAACAGGATACAAGATGCGGTTCCCCTTTTTCGATAAAAGCCTCATCGACTGGGAAGATGCGACCAATGTACCGCTGTACCTGCGGGTATTTCATCCGGAACACCCGTCGCTGTTTTTTATCGGTCTGATACAGCCCCAGGGTAGCGTGTGGCCGCTTTCCGAGGCGCAGGCGCGCGCGGTAGCGCGGGTGATCAAGGGCCAACTCGTCCTGCCGGCCAACTGGCCGGCACTGGCCCATGCCGAGGGCGATGCGGTCGAGCGGGAATTTTTAAAAAGTCCCCGGCACGCCGTTGAAGTGCACTACCTCCCCTATTTACACAAACTGAAAAAACTCGGTTAGTTTTGTCCGTTTGACCGAATTTATGGAAGAAAAGCGACTGCTCAGGATAACCGGAAAGGTTCAGGAAACGCCCGAAACGTTCACGTTCACGCTTGAGCCTGCCGACGGTCGCCCCTACGACTACCGGCCGGGGCAATATCTTTCCCTGATATTCGACAAAAACGGCCGGGAAGCGCGTCGCGCCTACTCGTTCAGCACCTGTCCCGGCGTCGATGTCTTGCCGGCCATCACGGTGAAACGTGTAGTCAACGGTGAATATTCCAACCACCTGATCAAACACGCCGTACCCGGCGACACCCTGCGGACTACTTCGGCCAACGGCCGTTTTCTCCTGCCGGAAAGAGGGGTAGATACGATCGTTTACGTGGCCGCCGGCAGCGGCATTACGCCGGTAATGGGCCATTTGAAATGCCTTTTAGCGGCGAAAAAGACAGATAAAAAGGCAAAGGCCTCAAAAATCCTGCTCCTGTACGCCAGCCGGGACAGCCGGAGCACTATTTTCAAGGCACAAATTGACCGCTGGATCGCCGAATTTCCCGGGCGTTTTGAGTGCATTTATTTTTTCAGCCGGGAAAAAGACGCCGCCCACGCCCTGTTCCGGCACCTGAACAACGGGTTGTTCGAACAGATGCTGCTCCGCTATTTCGGCGGCGGCATTACA